>NZ_JBYTDD010000010.1:0-169679 GCF_058791055.1 Pseudomonas sp. EU05-FHT14B02
GGCGCCAACACCCTGCCCGAGCAGTTCGCCGTGACCGTGGTCGACGACAACGGCACCACTGCCACCGGTTCTCTCGATGTGAACATCGTCGACGACTTGCCCAACGCCGTGGGCGACAGCAATGGCACCGCCTCGGAAACCCAGCTGACCCTCAACGGCAACGTGCTGAGCAACGACGTGCAAGGTGCTGACCGGGTAACGATCGGCGAAAACGCCGGCCCTATCACCCCCGGCACCTTCACCGGCACCTACGGCACCCTGGTGCTGAATGCCAACGGCACTTACACCTACACCCTGAACACCAGCGATGCCGACTTCCAGGCGTTGCACGGCGGCGGCAATGGCACGGAAACTTTCGCCTATACGCTGACAGACGCCGATGGCGACAGCAGCACCGCCAACCTGGTACTCAACGTCTACAACAACGACGATCCGGTGACCCTCAACGGCCTCAACGTGTATGGCGGTGAGCTGACGGTCTACGAAAAAAATCTCGGTGACGGCAGCAACCCCAACGCATCGGCCCTGACCCAGAGCGGGACGTTTACCGTCACCGCCCTCGATGGCTTGCAAACCCTGACCGTCGGCGGCATCACTGTCGTCAGCGGTGGTGTGGCCGCCGGTTTTCCGCAATCGATCACTACGCCGCTGGGCAGCACCCTGACCATTACCGGGTTCAATGCCGCCACTGGTGTGGTGAGTTACAGCTACACCCTCAACGATAACGAAGCCCATCCAACCGCCAACGGCGCCAATAGCCTGACCGAGAACTTCAACGTCGTCGCTACCGACAGCGATGGCGACAGTGCAACCGGGCAGATCAACGTCAATATCGTCGACGACCTGCCGAAAGGCGTGTACGACAGCAATGCATCAACGGCTTCGGAAACTCTGCAGACCCTCAACGGCAACGTGCTGAGCAACGACGTGCAAGGTGCTGACCGGGTAACGATCGGCGAAAACGCCGGCCCTATCACCCCCGGTACCTTCACCGGCACCTACGGCACCCTGGTACTGAATGCCAATGGCACTTACACCTACACCCTCAACACCAGCGATGCCGACTTCAAAGCCCTGCACGGCGGTGGCGACGGCACCGAAACCTTCACCTACACAATCACCGATTCGGACGGCGACAGCAGCACCGCCAATCTGGTGCTCAACGTCTACAACAACGACGATCCGGTGACCCTCGACGGCCTCAACGTGTATGGCGGTGAGCTGACGGTCTACGAAAAAAATCTCGGCGACGGCAGCACCCCCAACGCATCGGCCCTGACCCAGAGCGGCACCTTCACCGTCACTGCACTGGACGGTGTAACGACCCTGACTGTCGGCGGTATCGCCGTGGTCACCGCTGGCGTGGCCACCGGCTTCCCGCAATCGATCACCACCCCACTGGGCAGTACCCTGACCATTACCGGGTTCAACGCCGTCACCGGCGTGGTCAGCTACAGCTACACCCTCAACGATAACGAAGCGCATCCGACCGCCAACGGCGCCAACACCCTGCCTGAGCAGTTCGCCGTGACCGTGGTCGATGACAACGGCACGACCGCCACGGGCAGCCTCGATGTGAACATCGTCGACGACCTGCCGAAAGGCGTGGACGACAGCAATGCATCAACGGCTTCGGAAACCCAGCTGACCCTCAACGGCAACGTGCTGAGCAACGACGTGCAAGGCGCGGACCGCGTGCCGCTCGGTGAAAACAGCGGGCCGATCACCCCCGGCACCTTCACCGGCACCTACGGCACCCTGGTGCTGAATGCCAATGGCACTTACACCTACACCCTCAACACCAGCGATGCCGACTTCAAAGCCCTGCACGGCGGTGGCGACGGCACCGAAACCTTCACCTACACAATCACCGATTCGGACGGCGACAGCCGTACCGCCTACCTGGTGCTCAACGTCTCCAACAACGACAATCCGGTGACCCTCGACGGCCTCAACGTGTATGGCGGTGAGCTGACGGTCTACGAAAAAAATCTCGGCGACGGCAGCAACCCCAACGCGTCGGCCCTGACCCAGAGCGGCACCTTCACCGTCACTGCACTGGACGGTGTAACGACCCTGACTGTCGGCGGTATCGCCGTGGTCACCGCTGGCGTGGCCACCGGCTTCCCGCAATCGATCACCACCCCACTGGGCAGCACCCTGACCATCACCGGGTTCAACGCGGCGAGCGGGGTGGTCAGTTACAGCTACACCCTCAACGACAATGAAGCGCACCCGACCGCCAACGGTGCCAACACCCTGCCTGAGCAGTTCGCCGTGACCGTGGTCGATGACAACGGCACGACCGCCACGGGCAGCCTCGATGTGAATATCGTCGACGACCTGCCGAAAGGCGTGTACGACAGCAATGCATCAACGGCTTCGGAAACTCTGCTGACCCTCAACGGCAACGTGCTGAGCAACGACGTGCAAGGTGCTGACCGGGTAACGATCGGCGAAAACGCCGGCCCTATCACCCCCGGCACCTTCACCGGCACCTACGGCACCCTGGTACTGAATGCCAATGGCACTTACACCTACACCCTCAACACCAGCGATGCCGACTTCAAAGCCCTGCACGGCGGTGGCGACGGCACCGAAACCTTCACCTACACAATCACCGATTCGGACGGCGACAGCAGCACCGCCAATCTGGTGCTCAACGTCTACAACAACGACGATCCGGTGACCATCGACGGCCTCAACGTGTATGGCGGTGAGCTGACGGTCTACGAAAAAAATCTCGGCGACGGCAGCACCCCCAACGCATCGGCCCTGACCCAGAGCGGCACCTTCACCGTCACCGCTCTCGATGGCTTGCAAACCCTGACCGTCGGCGGCATCACTGTCGTCAGCGGTGGTGTGGCCGCCGGCTTCCCGCAAACCGCCGTCACGCTACTGGGCAGCACCCTGACCATCACCGGTTACAACCCGGCGACCGGGGTAATCAGCTACAGCTACACCCTGAACGATAACGAAGCCCATCCAACCGCCAACGGCGCCAACAGCCTGACCGAGAACTTCAACGTCGTCGCTACCGACAGCAATGGCGACACAGCGACCGGGCAGATCAACGTCAACATCGTCGATGACTTGCCGAGCGCCAAACCTGACTCGTCGTCGGTAGTGGAGGGCGGCACCGTCAACATCAGTGTGCTGGGTAATGACGCCAGCGGCGCCGATGGTCCGGCGACGGTGGTCGGCGTGCGTGCCGGCGGCAACACCTCGACCTCGGCCATCGGCGGACTGGGTAACCAGATCAACGGCACCTATGGCTACCTGACCCTCGATGCCAACGGCAACGCGGTGTATCACAGCAACCAGGATTCCGTCGGCGATCCGGGCGCCACTGACACGTTCACCTACACCGTGCGTGATGCCGATGGCGATGAAAGCACCACCACCATCACCATCGACGTGGCCAGCAGCACGATCAAGGCCAACCCCGATAGCGACGTGACGGTCTACGAAAAAGCCCTCGACCTGAGCAAGGACGGGCTGGACCTGGTCGCCGGTACGGTCACCGGCAGCGATCCGGGCAACACTGGCGAAACCGCGTTCGGGACCCTGGTCGGTTCGGTCTCGGGTGCCAGCGGCGCGCTCACCTACACCCTGGTCGGCAGCGCCACAGGCACCTACGGAAAGATCCTGATCAACCCCGACGGCAGCTATACCTACACCCTGACCTCGGCTCCGAAAACCTTGCCGAATGCCAACGACGGGCCGAACAGCCTGAGTGAAAGCTTCACCTACAAAGCCACCGATGCGCTGGGCAACAGCAGCACCAGCACCATCGTGGTCAACATTGTCGATGACGTGCCCAAGGCGGTGGCAACGGATCGCTCGGTGGCGGCGGTGGAGATCGATTCCAACCTGCTGATCGTGCTCGACGTCTCCGGCAGCATGGCTGACCCATCCGGCGTGTCGGGCCTGTCGCGCCTGGCCCTGGCCAAGCAGGCCATCAGTGCCTTGCTGGATAAATACGATGACCTCGGCGATGTGAAAGTGCAGCTCGTCACCTTCAGCAGCAGCGCTACCGACATGACCTCTGTGTGGGTCGATGTCGCGACCGCCAAGACACTGCTGGCCAGCCTCACCGCGAACGGCGGGACCAACTACGACGCGGCCGTGGTGACCATGCAGGCCGCGTTCAACACCTCGGGCAAACTGACCGGTGCGCAAAACGTCGGCTACTTCTTCTCCGACGGCAAGCCCACCACCGGCCAGGAAATCGGCACCGCCGACGAAACCGCGCTGAAAGCCTTCCTCGATGCCAACAACATCAAGAACTACGCGATCGGCCTGGGCAGTGGCGTGAGCAACGCCAACCTCGATCCGCTGGCCTACGACGGCATCAGCCACACCAACACCAATGCGGTGGTGGTCACTGACCTCAACCAACTCAACTCGGTGCTGTCCGGCACCGTGGTCGGCTCACCGGTCACCGGTTCGTTGCTGGGTGAGGGCGGCACGTTCGGCGCTGATGGCGGTTTCATCAAATCCATCGTGGTCGACGGCACTACCTACACTTACGATCCAAACGCCCTCAGCGGTCAGGGTTCGTTGACGTCAAGCGGCGGCACCAACCACGGCACCTTCAACACCGTGAACAACACGGTGAGCATCGCCACCAACAACGGCGGCACGTTGGTGATCAACCTCGACACTGGCGATTACAACTACACCTCGCAGAAAACCACTGCGGTGGTGATCACCGAGAACATCGGCTTCACCGCCAGCGACAACGATGGCGACCTCGCCAGCTCGACGCTGACCGTGAAAGTGATCCCCAACGCGCCTCCGGTGGCGGTGGACGACCACGTCATCACCAACGTGCTCTCGGGCACCATCGTGGTGCCGGGCGAACTGTTGCTGGCCAATGACACCGACCCCAATGGCGACCAACTTTCGGCGACACCGACCTCGTTCAACACCGGCTGGGTCGTGAAAGGCGCGGACTTCACCGGCACCGGCGCGATCAGCTTCGCCGGCGAAAACAACAACCCCGGCAACCAGAATCTGGCCAACGTGCGCAACGCCTTTGCGGCCAACGCGGCGACCATGACGGCGCTGCTGGTGGTCAGTGGTTATCTTGGCGCAGCGAACAACTCCAATGGCAACAATGAAGACTTCATCACGGTCAAGCTGAATCAAGGTGAGACACTCAACCTCAATCACAACCTGGATGACGGGCACATCACGATGGAGTATTCGCTCAACGGTGGGGCGTTCGTAAGCATCGCCGATGGTGACACCATCACCGCAGGCGCCGATGGCACTTACCAGATCCACGTGACCAACATCGCCAATTCCAGTGGCGGCAATAAGAATGGGGCGGAAAACTACGAACTGACCATGACCGTCAACTACGCCGGAGCACACGAAGTCACCACGGACTACCACGGCACCTACACCGCCAACGACAACCACGGCGGCAGCGACTCGGCCAACCTGACCATCAGCTATCAGGACGGCCATACCCTCACCGGTACCAGTGGGGATGACGTACTGGTGGCGGGCACGGGCAACAACATCATCAATGCCGGCGACGGCAACGATGTGCTCACTGCCGGTTCCGGCAACAACGAGCTGCATGGTGGCGCCGGCAATGATCTGCTCTTCAGCGGCCAGGGCAATGACATCCTTGATGGCGGCACGGGTATCGACACGGCCAGTTACGCCCACGCCACGGCTGGGGTGACGGTCGGCCTCAGCCTGCCGGGTGGGCAAAACACTCTCGGTGCCGGCATTGACACCCTGACCGGTATCGAAAACCTCATCGGCTCGAACTTCAACGACACCCTGACCGGCGACAACACTAACAACATGATCAATGGCGGTCTTGGCAACGACATCCTCAGCGGCGGGGGCGGCGATGACTTGCTGATTGGTGGCCTGGGCAATAACACCCTGACCGGGGGGGCGGGGAGCGATACCTTCCAGTGGTTCAAGGGCAACAGTGGCCATGACGTGATCACTGATTTCACGCCCGGCACCGACAAACTCGACCTGTCGCAACTGCTGCAAGGGGAAAACGGCACCACGGCTTCGCTGGATGACTACCTGCACTTCACCGTCACCGGCAGCGGGCCATCGACAGTGACCAGCATCGACGTCAGCGCCATGGCCGGTGCCGCGCCGAACCAGACCATCGACCTGGCCGGCGTCGATCTCGCCAGTCAATACGGTGTAACGCCAGGCGCAGGTGGGGTGATCGCGGGTGGACATGACACGGGGACCATTATCAATGGCATGCTCAACGATCATTCGTTGAAGGTGGATACCGTGTGACCTGAAAACCCGCTAAAGAACCCGTCATTCCTGTTAAGGGGAGGCGGGTTTTTTGCTACCCGGGACAATGCTCGATACCCGGTCAGTGGTTAGAAAACCTGGGCTCCCCGATCAATCGACCCATGGCCCCGAATATTCCCAACTCACGGATTACCTCCAGTTCCCCACGCGTCTCGATCATTTCCGCAATCAGCGGCAAATCTATGCTGTGGGTCGCGCGAAAGATCGCGTCGATGAACAGCCGTTTGTCAGGCTGCTCGTCGATGTTGCGGATGTAGGCTCCATCGATTTTCAGGTACGCCAAGCCCAATTGGGTCAGGTTGCCGATCTGGCTGAAGCGCCCGCCAAAGTGTTGCAGGCCGACTCGATAACCGGTCTTGAGCAATGTGCTGCAAAGGTTCTGCAGCACTTCGGGGGATGGCAACTGGCGCTCGTCGATTTCCAGGGTCAACAGCGGCGCCAGTTCGGGAAGGGATTCGAGCAGGTCGAGAATTGTTCGCCATTGCACCGGGTCGCGCAGGGTGCTCCCGGACAGGCTCAATGCCAAGGGGCTGCGGTTGACCACCAGCTCGTCCAGCGTGGCTTCGAGCATCGCCAGGTCGAACCGTCCCGACCAGCCGAGACGCTCGATCCACGGCAGGAAATGCCCTGCGGCAATCGCTTCGCCCTGCGGGTCGAGCAGGCGTGCGAGTACTTTGTGATGCAGCATCTGGCGGGTGTCGGCGCATTGCACGACGGGCTGAAAGTACAGCTGCACTTTGCCATGGGTCAGGGCGTCGTCGATCCAGGTGCGCCAGTCGTGCTGGGAGTGATTGGGTGCGGTGTCACGATGGCTCAAATGAACCCAGGGACGTTCGGGATGCTGCCGGGACTCCGTCAGCGCCTGATCAAGGCGCAGGAGAACGGTGCTGATCGGCTCACCGGGGCGGTAGGCGACAACGCCCAGATGGGCGACCGGCATGCAATCGCTGGCGCCGGTCAGGCGCAGGTTCTCCAGGCTGACGCTGACATCGGCGGCCAGGCGTGCGGCACTTTCAGCATCCAGACCTGGTGTCAGCAGGCTGAATTCGCCGCCACGATTGCGCGCCGCCAGCCAGGTTCGACGCTCCGGCAATTGAGTCAGGCGCTTGAGCAATTCGCCGACGGCAGTGATCAGCGCATCAGTCCGTTGGCCACCCAGGCGCTGGTTGAGGCCGTTCAGGTCGTTGATTCGCAACATCAGCAAATGGCCGTCACGGTTCTGTTCGCACACGCGTAAATGGTCGGCCAGTTGCTCGTCGAGCAGGCGTCGGTTGGCCAGGCCGGTGAGGCTGTCCAGATAGGATTCGGCCCGCAGTTTTTCGCTGCGTGCAGCCTCCTCGACGAAAAGCGCCTTGAGCTTCTCGACCATCTGGTTCATCGCCAGCACGACCCGTTTCAATTCCGGTGTGCGCGGCAGTTTCGGCAGACTGAGAAATTCGCGCTTGCTGATGGCCTCGGCTTGTCGGACCATGCTGTCGAGTGGGCGAAATTGCCGGCGCAGCATCCATCCTCCAATCACGGCGCTGAACAGCCCGCAAAGTAGTAGCCAGATCAGACTGCCCAGGGTGCTTTCCCAGAGCTTGGCCAGGGCGAATTGCGGATTGCTCAGCACTTCGACCCGTGCCAGTTGTTCCCAGCCGCGCATGATAAGGGCATCGCCGCCTTCCGGGCGCAGGTTGACCAGGTTGACGAACCAGTCAGGCACACCGTCGATTTTTGTTGGTGCGGAGCGTTCCACAAGGGGTTGCTGATCCTTGAGCCTGATGACGCGGATGCTGCTGAAATAGCCGCTGTCGAAAATCGAACTGACCATCAGCTCCATCATTGCCGGGTCATCGACCTGTGCCGTCAGCGACAGCCCCAACGCGGTGGCCGCGTCTTGGGCGTGGGCGCGCAGTTGGCTGAGCGTTTGTTCGCGGGAGCTTTCCAGGCTGGCAAAAAAACTGCCGCTGAACGCCACCAGCAGGAACAGGCAGATTGCCAGGAACAACTGTTTTCGCAGTGTCATGCTTCGCTCCTTGCCAAGGCGGTTAGCCGTCGCCGATGTCGAACCCTTCGGCCTGCATCTTTTTCAACACGTCCTGCCAGCGCGACAGCTTTTTCGAGTCGCTGCTGCGCTGGCCGCCGTTTTTGCCCGGCAGGTACAGGCCTTCGGCATTGAAGGCGTACACCGGCAGCAAGTCTTTGCGTTGGGAGGCGGGGCGGATATCGCCGATCAGGTTGTCCAGCACCAGTGGTTCGCTCGTGGGGGTGCTGTAGAACGTCAACACCATGTGCGCCTGGTTCTGGCTCAAGGCCTTGACGTAGGTGATGCGCAGTTTTTCGCTGGGAATACCAAGCCGGCGCAGGCTGAAATACTTCGCCAGAGCATAGTCTTCGCAATCGGCGGCGCCCTTGATCAGTGCTTCGACGGGCGTGGCCCAATAATCGGTCTGTTGCCAGATGCGCGTGTCGTCCTGGAAGTTCAGCTGTTGATCGAAGAAGCGGTTCACCACGTTGAGCTGTTCGCGTTCGGGGGCGCCGCGTGCACTTTGCAGCATTTGACTCCAGGCCTCGATCCGACCTCGCGCCGGTCCAAGGGGGCCGTAGCGCTTTTCAACGGTTTGCAGGATCTGCGCAAAATCCCAGTCGGCCCGGACCCCGTTGCATACGGTCAGTACCAAACCAGCCAGCAGCAACCAGCCGCCGAGCCGAAGTCGGAGCGTTGGCCATCCTGGACTACGCAGACTGCGGGCCATGTCTGGCTGCTCGAGTGTAGGTTTGTGAAGTTTAGGTGGAGTTTTGGGCGCGGTAGGTCAGGTCGTCGGACGGGGCTCGCCACAAATGGCTATGGGAGACTTCAGGATTTGCGCAGGGTTTTCTGCTTGAGGATGTAAATCGTCACCAGCACTGCACTAGTCAGCATGAAGCACCGTGCCCAATACAGCGGTACCAGGTAGCAGGAGAACAGGATACTCGGCCACATCAGGCCAATGGCGTAGACCTTGCCCTTGAGCGGAATGCCATTGCCGTTGAGGTAATCGCGGATCCACGGGCCAAGCCGTGGATGCTCGACCAGCCATTGATAAAAGCGCGGCGAACTGCGGGCGAAGCAGGCGGCCGCCAGCAGCAGGAAAGGGGTGGTGGGCAATACCGGCAGGAAAATCCCGATCACCCCCAGCGTCACGCTCAGCCAGCCGGTGGCCAGCAGCACGTAGCGCAACATCAGGGGGCGGTTGCCTATGGGGTTGTCCATAGGCAGAACCTTAGTGGTGGCGGGGCTTGAGAATCGCCGGTTTTTCGTCTGGCGCGTTGCACAACAGGTACAGCGCGGTCAGGGCTTCCGGGATCTGCACGATCATGTCGTCCATCAGGTTGGCATCTTTGGCGATGTCTTCGAACTCCGGCTGCTCGTCGAACAGGCCCGAACCGACCATGATCGGCAGCAGCATTTCGCTGACTTCGTCTTCGGCGGTTTCGAACCAGGCCGCTTCGCGCAGGAATACGCCTTCCATGAAGCCGATGCACCAGCCGCGCAGGTCGGAATCGTCCGGCTCGTCGCCCAAGTCCAGGTCGCATGGCAGTTCAAATTCTTCATCGGAGGCCAGCTGGCGAGCGATGTGGGCCTTGAGGCCGATCAGGGTGGCTTCGATCTCTTCGCGCTGGGCTTCGCTGCTGTAATGCGGCTCCTCGGCGAAAAGTGCATCGATCCACTCACGATCAGGAACGACTTCGGAACAGATCGACAGCGCGGTGAGGTAGCCGTGGGCGGCCACGTAGTCCAGCGCCTCGTCATGCAGTTCATCAGCGTCGAGGAAGACTTGCAGGCGGGTTAGTTGCTCAGCGAAGGACATTAAAGGACTACCTTGGGGAATGTTCGATGCGGGAATTCTAGGCCTTCTTGAGCACTTGGGCCAGCCGCACGGCATATTTGCCCGTTTGTGGGAGCTGCTCCCCTTGCAGTTCGGTCAAGCGCTACCCCTGTGGAAGCGAGCTTGCTCGCGATAGCGATGGTTCAGGCGAAATCAATGTTGACTGTGATGGCCTCATCGCGAGCAAGCTCGCTCCCACAGTTTTTTATGCACATCGGGTTTGCCGGTGTCTTATCAGCGGTGCCCTTTGCCGGACGGGGCTCGGGTATACTCGCGCGTTTTGTGATGCCCTGCTGGCGTCACGGCTGAAATGTGAAGCGTCATGCAATGCGCACTTACGATTTGTCGGTGCAGCGTCGCGGGTTCTGAACCAGCCTTGCAGGGATGTTTCGGTGATTTTTGGAGTTTTTATGCTCGAACAGGCTCAACGCGTCCTCAAGGACATCTTCGGCTACGACAGTTTCCGTGGCCGCCAGGGTGCAATCATTGAGCGCGTGGCCAGCGGCGGCGATGCCCTGGTCCTGATGCCTACCGGCGGCGGCAAGTCCCTGTGCTTCCAGGTTCCGGCGCTGTTGCGCGAAGGCCTGGCCGTGGTGGTCTCGCCGCTGATCGCACTGATGGACGATCAGGTCGCTACCCTCGAAGAACTGGGCGTGGCCGCCGCCGCGTTGAACTCCACCCTCAGTGCCGAACAGCAACGCGACCTCGCCGCCCGTATCCGCCGCGGTGAAGTGAAAATGCTCTATCTGGCGCCGGAGCGCCTGGTCCAGCCGCGTATGTTGTCCTTCCTGCAGGGCCTGGACATCTCCCTGTTCGCCATCGACGAAGCGCACTGCGTGTCGCAATGGGGTCACGATTTCCGCCCGGAATACCTGCAACTGGGTCAGTTGGCGGAAATGTTCCCCGACGTGCCGCGCATCGCCCTGACCGCCACGGCTGACAAGCGCACCCGGGAAGAAATCGTCACCCGGCTGCACCTGCAGGACGCCGAGCGCTTCCTGTCGAGCTTTGACCGGCCGAACATTTTTTATCGCATCGTGCCCAAGGAACAGCCGCGCAAGCAGTTGCTGGCGTTCCTCGCCGAGCGCCGTAGCGATGCGGGCATCGTGTATTGCCTGTCGCGCAAGAAAGTCGAGGAGGTCGCCGCGTTCCTCAGCGAGCAAGGCTTCCCGGCGCTGCCGTACCACGCCGGGCTACCCAATGATCTGCGGGCCTACCATCAGAAGCGCTTCCTCAATGAGGAAGGCCTGATCATGGTCGCGACGGTGGCGTTCGGCATGGGTATCGACAAGCCCAACGTGCGTTTTGTCGCGCACCTCGATTTACCGAAATCCCTTGAGGCCTATTACCAGGAAACCGGTCGTGGTGGTCGTGACGGTCTGCCGGCGGATGCCTGGATGGCCTACGGTTTGCAAGACGTGGTGATGCTCAAGCAGATGCTGCAGAACTCCGAAGGCGACGAACGCCACAAGCGTCTGGAGCAGCACAAGCTCGACGCCATGCTCTCGCTCTGTGAAGAAACCCGCTGCCGTCGGCAAACGCTGCTGGCCTACTTCGACGAAGACATGCCCGAGCCCTGCGGTCATTGCGACAACTGCGTCGACGGCGTGCAGACCTGGGATGCCACGGAGCCTGCGCGTCAGGCGCTGTCGGCGATCTATCGCACCGGTCAGCGCTACGGCGTCGGGCACCTGGTGGATGTATTGCTGGGCAAGGACAACGAGAAGGTCCGCAGCTTCGGCCATCAGCACCTGTCGGTGTATGGTGTTGGCAAGACGATGGCGGAGGGAGAATGGCGTTCGTTGTTCCGCCAACTGGTAGCCCGTGGTCTGGCGGACATCGACCTCGAAGGTTACGGTGGCCTGCGACTGAGCGACAGCTGCCGGCCACTGCTCAAGGGTGAAGTGACCCTGGAACTGCGCCGCGATCTCAAGGCGCAAACCGTGGCGAAAAGCAGCAAGAGCCAGGCGAGCCAACTCGTCCGTGGCGAGGAGCGTGAACAATGGGAAGCCTTGCGCGCCCTGCGTCGCAAGCTCGCCGAAGAACATGGCGTGCCGCCGTATGTCATCTTCCCCGACTCGACCTTGCTGGAGATGCTGCGCAGCCAGCCGACCTCGCTGGCGGAAATGGCCACGGTCAGCGGCGTCGGCGCGCGCAAGCTGGAGCGTTACGGTGAGGCCTTCCTCGAAGTGCTCGGCGGCCAGGTCGAGGCACCGAAACCGGTGGCCGACGTACGTCACGAACTGATCACGCTGGCGCGGGCCGGGATGACGCCGGTGCAGATCGCCGGTCAATTGCAGTGTTCGGAAAAGAACGTCTACACCATGCTGGCCGAAGCGATCGGCAAGCAGCAGTTGTCGTTGGAACAGGCGCTGGATCTGCCTGAAGACCTGATGGGTGAAGTCCAGGACGCCTTCCTCGACGGCGAAGGCGAGTTGCCGCCGGTTTCCGAGATCGCCGCGCTGTTCTCGGGCCGGGTGCCGGAAGGGGTGTTGTACTGCGTTCGCGCTGCCTTGCAGTCGGAGTTCGAGATTTGAGACATCCGTAGTGCTGATGTAACGATTCACTACAGATCAAGCCTTGCCTCAAGTCGAGGCTCATGCTTAGCTGACTAATAATTAGTTTTTATTTATTTCAGTCTAATCATGAGTGTTTTATGCCGTTAACCGATCAACACCGCTTTGGCATGCAATTGGCCCAGATGTCCCGTGGCTGGCGTGCCGAACTGGACCGCCGACTGGCGGGCATGGGCTTGTCCCAGGCACGCTGGCTGGTGCTGCTGCACCTGGCCCGTTTCGAAGAAGCACCGACCCAGCGTGAGCTGGCACAAAGCGTCGGCGTCGAAGGTCCGACCCTGGCCCGTTTACTCGACAGCCTGGAAAGCCAGGGCCTGGTGCAACGCCAGGCAGTGCTGGAAGACCGTCGGGCGAAGAAAATCGTGCTCTGCGCGCCAGCGCGTCCCTTGATCGAACAAATTGAAACCATTGCCACGCAACTGCGTCACGAACTGTTCGAAGGCGTCGATGAGGCGGATTTGAAGGTGTGCATGCGGGTTCACGGGCACATCCTGGGCAACCTTGAAAAGTCTTGAGGCATAACCGAACGCCAGGTTTTTGAGAGACTGCATTGGACAGACTATAAGAACTACTCGGCAATATCGTGTTCGTAACGGATGTACGAACCCGTGCGGATGGTTTCTGTAGATCTCAAGGATGCTCATGCTCAAGTGTTGGCGATTGGTTTTACGCGGTGGTTCTCAGTGGTTGCTGGCCGGGGCCGCGGTCACTTATTCGGCATGGGCACCTGCGCTGGGCCTGGGTGAAATCACCCTGCATTCGGCGCTGAATCAACCGCTGCGTGCCGATATTGCACTGGTGGATGCTGCTGGCGTGGAGGAAAACCAGCTGTCGGTGAGCCTGGCAACGGCAGACGAGTTCAGCCGTGCCGGGGTCGACCGGGCGTTTTTCCTCAGCAACCTGAAGTTCACCCCGGTGTTGCGCGGTAATCGCAGCGTGATCCAGGTGACCTCCAACAAACCGGTGAGTGAGCCGTTCCTGAATTTCCTCGTGCAGCTCAATCAGCCTAATGGGCGATTGCTGCGTGAGTACACGTTACTGATCGATCCGCCGGGTGCGCCTGGGGTTGTTCCCGCCGCTGATGAAGCGGCATCCGGTTCCCCGGCGTCCGCATTCCCCCGTGTGAAACCGGTCGTGGCGCCGTCACCCGTGGCCAGGACGACACCGGAAACGGACGTCGCAGTGGTTGATCCCGCTGTCGAACAACTGGCCGCCAGCGCCCTGCAAAACCACCAGTTGCAAACCACTGTCGATGAGCTCAACGCGAAGCTTCAAGACCAGGATGAGCTGATCGCCGGCCAGAAAAAACATTTGGCCGAACTGCAAACCCAACTCGCGGAGCTCAAGAAGGTAAAGGCCCAACCGGTTGCTTCCGACGTGGCGACGCCAGCCCCCGTTATTGCTGAGAACCCCGGGATTGGCTGGCTGCCGATTGCCGGTTTGTCGGCGCTGATAGCGTTGCTGGCGCTGGGCTGGTTTGTTCGCCGCCAGCAGCATCAAGCCACAGCGTCAGAGGCGCTGCCGTCGCAGCATGAACCGCTGGCTGAGCTCTTTACCGAGCCAGTGATGTGGCCCTCCGTCATGCAACCATCCACTGTGCATCGCGACGGGGGGCCGGCCAACGATGAGCTTGAGCGGGTCGATAGTCATCATTCCGTCCCGGTCGCTGTTGCCATGGCGGTGGTTCCGGGTTTGGCGATATCCGGCGAATCCGCTATGGACGATGAGTACCGGCTCAACCTGGAGGAGCTGTCCATGGCGTCGAGTTGGGACGTGATCAGTCTGACCGAGAACCCGCAGCCGGCGGTTCTGGCCATGATCGAGCCTGAGTTCGAGTTGGAGATGCAACCCGTTGCGCCGTCTCGACAGCCTCCGGTCGGGCTATCATAGCGGCGTCGTCAAACTCTGGAGTCAGGTCCCATCATGACCGTCAGCAAACCGGAAATCATCATCACCTACTGCACGCAATGCCAATGGCTGTTGCGTGCGGCCTGGCTGGCCCAGGAACTGCTCAGCACCTTTGGTGATGACTTGGGCAAAGTCTCCCTGGTGCCGGGCACCGGCGGGGTCTTTCATATCTACTGTGGCGCCGTGCAGATCTGGGAGCGCAAGGCGGACGGTGGCTTCCCCGAGGCCAAAGTGCTCAAGCAGCGGGTCCGCGACCAGATCGATCCGGACCGCGACCTGGGGCACAACGACCGCACTCAATGAGACGCGGCCTCGGCTGCAATGGCTTTCTTGCTTGTGCCACTTGAGAACCGGCTGGAGACCACAATCGCCACAATGATCAGCGCCCCCCCCAGCAACATGCGCAGGGTCGGGTTTTCGTTGAACAGCAGCCAGGCGACGGTGATGCCATAGACCGGCTCCAGGGCGAAAACCACGGCGGCAGTGCGTGCCTTGATCACCGCGAGGCTGGCGACGAACAGGCTGTGGGCAACACCAGTACAGAACACACCGAGCAGACCGATCCACAGCCAGTCGATGGCGCGCACTTCGCTCAATTGAGGCGCCGCCACCGGCAGCAGGCACAGGGCAACCACCACGTTCTGGTACAGCGCCGCCTGTACCGGTGGAACTCGCCCGGAGCTGGCACGGTTGGTCAGTGACAGCAGGGCGAACAACAATCCGGAACCCACGGCCCACAGCAGGCCGGTGGTGGCGCCGCTGGCGAGGTCAAAATCGGGCGTGACCAACACCAGGCCGACGCTAACCAGCAGCACCAGCACGATCTCATTGGCGCGAATGCGCTCGCGGAAGATCAACCCTTCGAGGATCACGGTAAAGGCCGGGAAACTGGCGAAACCGAGCGTCGCAATCGCCACGCCTGCGACTTTCACCGCAATGAAGAAGCTCACCCAGTGTCCGGCCAGCAACAAGCCGCTGAGCAACAGCCGGCGCCAGTCGATGGCCTCGAGTTTCTGCCAGCGTGTCTGGCTGGCGAACCGTGCAAAAAACGCCAGCGCGAGCACGGCGAAAGCGGCACGGCCGAAAACGATGATCGCCGGGGACGCAGCGGCCAGTTTGCCGAACACACCGGTCAGGCCGAACATCAATGCGCCTATATGCAAGGCGCCAAGGGCGGTACGGGGAGTCATTGCAATCCTTAACGACAAACGAACAGAGGCCTCATTGAAGCGCGTAATGGCCCATCAAGTCTGTCGGCAAACTCGCGTTATTTGTCGCCAGCCTCGCGCCGCAGTTTTCCGGGGGATACCCCGAACTCGCGCAGCACCGCCGCCGCAAAGGCACTCTGGGAGCTGTAGCCGACGCGGCTGGCAATCTCGCCGATGGGCAACGCCGAATTGCGCAGCAAGCCCACCGCGATGTGCAGGCGTCGGCTGCGGATATAGTCCATCGGCGTCTGCCCGCATTCGGTCACGAACCGCGCATGCAAACGGGCACTGGAAAGGCCGGCGACCCGGGCCAGGTCGGCCACTTGCAAGGGGTATGCCGCGTACTGATCGATGTGTGCGTTCAGCGCCGCATAGGGCAGGCGCCGACCGCCGACGGCCTCGGGCCTGGCGTTGTTGAGACTGGCCAGCAAAAGCACCGCGCCTTGTTGAGCGATCAGCGGATCATCGACCGGACTGTTCGCCAGCCAACTGACCAATTGGCTTTGCCCGGCGTCCAGGGGCAGGCGCCCGGGGTTGTCGAGCAGGCGTCGGCTGGAGTCGGCGTGATCGCCCAACGACTGGGCAACCCATTGTTCGCTGGGGACATCCAGCACCAGGCAACGGCTGCCATTGGTGCTGCCACACGCGTGATGCGCTCCGGAGGGCACCACCACGAAACTCTGCTGGACTACCTGACTGCCACGGCCGTCGACCTCGAAATCCAGGGCGCCCGAGAGCCCGAACACCAGTTGTGCGTGTTCGTGGCTATGGACGATCAGGTCGTGGCTGTATTGACGAAGCGTGAGGATCGGTCTCATCGCGGGTCTCCCGGTTCAGGGCGTCAGTCTACACCGAGCGGGCCAACAAGCGCTGTCACAGGACTGACTTGACGCTGTCATGGACCATTAACCGGGCCGGGGCAGACTTGGCAAAACTTGTCAGAGGGTTGCCCATGACCAGCGCCGAGCTCGCCAAACCCACCCGTAAGCAACGCGTACGGACTCTATGGATTTCCGACGTGCATTTGGGCACCCGGGATTGTCAGGCTGAACACCTGTCGCAGTTTCTCAAGAGCTACCACGCAGACAAGATCTACCTGGTCGGCGACATCATCGACGGCTGGAAACTGCGCGGCGGCATGTACTGGCCGCAAGCGCACACCAACGTCATCCGCCGCCTGTTGACCATGAGCAAGCGTGGCACCGAGGTGATCTACGTCACCGGTAACCACGACGAATTCCTGCGCCGCTATTCGAAACTGATCCTGGGCAACATCCAACTGGTCGACGAAACCGTGCACGTCACCGCCGACGGCCGGCACCTGTTGGTGATACACGGCGACCAGTTCGATGTGATCACTCGTTACCATCGCTGGCTGGCGTTTCTCGGTGACTCGGCCTACGAATTCACCCTGACCCTCAACCGCTGGCTCAATCATTGGCGCGCGCGATATGGCTACGGCTACTGGTCGCTGTCGGCCTACCTCAAGCACAAGGTGAAAACCGCGGTCAGCTTCATCAGCGACTTCGAAGAAGCCATCGCCCATGAATGCGTCAAGCGCGAGCTGCACGGAGTGGTGTGCGGGCACATTCACCATGCCGAGATTCGCAAGGTCGGCGAGGTGGACTACCTCAATTGCGGCGACTGGGTGGAATCGTGCACCGCGCTGATCGAGCACTGGGATGGCTCGATCGAGTTGTATCGACTGGCGGATGCCCAGGCGCGCGAGGCACAGATGAAGGCGGGCAGGGTTGCGGAGTTGGCCTGATTGATTTGATTTTTGTGGCGAGGGGGCAAGCCCCCTCGCCACAATGGTCGCCATAGGTCATCACTCTGGAGCCTGTTCTACCATCGCCGCCTTGTAGATCGAATTCCTGGGGTGCGCAAACAGGCGCTCCATCATCGGCTCGAAAAAGCTCAACGGCAGCGTGTCGTACGCCGGATCAAACGCTGCCGCATCGTATTTGGCGCAGAACTCGATGGTCGCCTGGTACTGCGGATGGTCCTTGAATTGCTCGCGCAAGTGCCGATCCATACCCAAGTGATGGAAGAAGTAGTAGCCCTGGAAAATCCCGTGCTTTTCCACCATCCACAAGTTCTCGGTGCTGACGAACGGCTTGAGGATCGCCGCCGCGATGTCCGGGTGATTGTAGGTGCCCAGGGTGTCGCCAATATCGTGGAGCAGGGCGCAGACCACGTACTCCTCGTCGCGACCATCGCGCCAGGCGCGGGTGGCGGTTTGCAGGGAGTGGGTCAGACGATCCACCGGGAACCCGCCAAAATCCCCCTCCAGCAACTTCAGGTGCGCCACAATCCGTGCAGGCAATTGTCTTGCGTAGGCACTGAAGTCCGCGGCGATGATCGCCCAGTCTTCCTGTGTGCCGTCCTTCATGTGGGTGAAGCGGGCATTGGCATTCATCGGAAACTCTCTTGTGACGCAAGTCAGCTAGAACGGAACGCGCCCCAGGACCATGTCCCGGTACATGACAAAATCGCCGAGCAGGCTATAGAAGGGGTGTTGGAACGTTGCCGGGCGGTTCTTCTCGAAGAAGAAATGCCCTACCCAGGCAAAGCTGTAGCCTGCCAATGGCAGGGCCCACAACAGCATCCAGGCTCCGCGACCAATGGTCAGCGTCAGAATCAAGATAACCAGGGTCGTGCCGATAAAGTGTAAACGGCGGCAGGTACTGTTGCTGTGCTCACTGAGGTAGTAAGGATAGAACTCAGCGAAGCTGTTGAATCGTTTGACGTTTTCCACGACAGCGATCTCTGTGGTTATTGTTCTTGCTGCAAGTTGTTCTGCGGGTAGCTTAATTGAGTCTAGAGTGATCAATGGCATCAGCCACTGACAATAGGCGCCACTTTAGTATCCTTCGGTCAATAGCCGTAGCATGCGGCCATCATGTAAGAAAACGCCATGAGCGAACGAACGACTTCTGCAAGCTGGGCGATGGGGATTGTCAAAGCGCTGGAGATGGACGGCCTGGATTGCCGGGCTCTGTTCAAGCAGTTGGGGCTCGACTACGCGGCACTGGATGATCCGGACGCACGCTTCCCCCAAGATTCCATGACCCGGTTGTGGCAACGCGCGGTCGAGCTGTCCGGCAACCCGGCTATCGGCCTGAACATGGGCAGGTTGGTGCGACCGGCGCAGTTTCATGTGGCCGGTTACGCCTTGATGTCCAGCCGGACCCTGGCCGAAGGCTTTCAGCGTCTGGTGCGCTATCAGCGGATCATCGCCGAAAGTGCCGACCTGAGTTTCCAGCCGCTGGAAGAGGGCTACGGGCTGATTCTGACCGTGCATGGCGATCATCTGCCGCCGACCCGGCAAAGCGCCGAAGCTTCAATGGCCTGTGCCTTGGCGCTGTGCGGCTGGTTGACCGGGCGTACGTTGCAACCACGCAAAGTGTTGTTGCAAGGTACCGAGCCGGTCAATCTGGAACCCTATAAACAAGCTTTCCATGCACCGCTGGTGTTCAACGCGCCTTACGATGCGCTGATTTTCGAACGCGCCGATATGGAAGCCCCACTGCCGACAGCCAACGAGGCCATGGCGTTGCTGCATGACCGATTTGCCGGCGAGTACCTGGCGCGGTTTTCCGAAAGCCGCGTGACCCACAAGGCGCGGCAGGTGTTGTGCCGCCTGTTGCCCCAAGGCGAACCCAAGCGCGATACCGTGGCGCAGACGCTGCATCTGTCCCAGCGCACCTTGCAGCGGCGCTTGCAGGAAGAGGGTACGAGTTTTCAGGCGCTGCTGGACGATACCCGGCGAGAACTGGCCGAGCAGTACCTGGCACAACCGAACATGACCTTGCTGGAAATTGCCTACTTGCTGGGGTTTGCTGATCCGAGCAACTTCTTCCGTGCTTTCCGGCGCTGGTTCGATGCCACACCCGGCGAGTACCGGATGCGGCTGATGCAAGCACCTGATGCGGTCAATGACGCCAAAATGCCGGAATACAAAGCACAAACACCGTAATGATCTCCAGTCGGCCCAGCAGCATGCCGAACGAGAGAATCCACTTGGCGGCATCCGGCAGGGTGGCGAAGTTGCCCGCCGGGCCGATGGTTTCGCCGAGCCCCGGGCCGACACCGGACACGGTACTGGCCGCGCCGGTGAGGGCAGTCATCCAGTCCACGCCGAGCAGCGACAGCAGCAGCGCGATCACACAGATGGTGATTGCAAAGAAGAACGAAAAGGTCAGGATCGACCGCACGATTTCTTCGTCGAGGCGGTGACCGTTGTACTTCTGCTTGATCACCGCTCGCGGGTGAATCAGCTGGTTAAGGTTAGCCTTGAGCAGGATATAGGCCACCTGGAAGCGGAAAATCTTGATCCCGCCCGCGGTCGAGCCGGAACAACCACCGATAAACCCCAGGTAGAAGAACAGCATCAGCGAGAAATTGCCCCAGAGGCTGTAGTCCCCCAGCGCGAAACCGGTCGTCGTCACCACCGATGTCACATTCAACGCCACATGCCGCAACGCCTCCAGCCAATGCAGCTGGGTAGTCCACCAATACCAGGTGCCGAGCACCAGCCAGGTCACCAGTAGCATGCCGAGCAGGCCTTGAACCTGTTCGTCCTTGATCAGCGCCCGACGGTTTCCGCGCAACGTGGCCACATACAGGGTGAACGGCAGGGCACCGAGAATCATGATGACGATCGCTACCCAATGCACCGCCGGTTGCGGCCACTTGGCCAAAGACTGGTCGGAGGTCGAGAAGCCGCCAGTGGAAATGGCCGACATCGCATGGTTGATGGCGTCGAACGGGCTCATCCCGGCCCACCAGAACGCCAGGCTGCCAACAATGGTTATGCCGACGTAGGCCGCCACGATCAGCCGCGCCACCATGTGTGAGCGGGGCATTACCTTTTCCGAGCGGTCCGACGATTCGGTCTGGAACAGCCGCATGCCGCCGATGCGCAACAGCGGCAGGATCGCCACTGCCATGCCGATGAAGCCGATGCCGCCGATCCAGTGCAGCAACGAGCGCCACATCAGGATGCCGGGGGACATGTTGTCCAGGCCGTTGAGCACGGTTGCGCCAGTGGCGGTGATGCCCGACATGCTTTCGAAGAATGAATCGGTGTAGCTGATGTGCTGGGTCAGCAGGAATGGCAGGGCGGCGAAGATGCACACCACCAGCCAACTGCTGACGGTCAGCAGGTACATGTCTCGGGGGCGCAGGTGAATATGTTCGGGGCGCCCTGGAATCACCAGCGCCAAACCGGCGACAAAGGTGATCATGCTGGCCCAGAGGAACGACGGCAGATCGCTGGTGCGCTCGAAAATGACCAGCGTGGCCATGGGCACGACCATGGAGATCGCCAGCGTGATCAGGAAGATGCCGATGATGAAACCAATGATCCGTAAGGTCGGCAACGCCATGAGGTCCGCTCGGCTGATAGTGGAAAGGGCGCCATTCTACCTGCGGGGCAGGGCATGTAAACCGGCACTGCTGCGACAGTTACAGCTAGAATAGCCGCACAAATTTTTCAGGAGGTGGCCGATGCAGGCTCTCGACGCTTTGCTCAACCGTGTTTCCGTTCCACGACTGATTGATCCTGCACCCACTGCCGAGCAGCGCGAGGTGCTGTTTGGCGCCGCCATGCGCGCTCCGGATCACGGTCACTTGCAGCCTTGGCGTTTCCTGACGGTGGAAGGCGCGGCGCGTGAGCAGATGGGCGAGTTGCTGGCCGAGGCGGCGAAACTGCAAGACAGCGAAGTCGGCGAAGCGGCCATCGACAAGGCGCGCAATAATCCACTGCGTGCACCACTGGTGGTGGTGGTGATTGCGCGGTTGCAGGATCACGTCAAATATCCGAAGTCCGAGCAATTGCTGGCGGCAGGCTGTGCGGCCCACGGGATTTTGCTCGCGGCGTATGCGCAGGGCATTGGCGCGGTGTGGCGTACCGGTGACCTGGCTTATTCGCCCCACGTGGCCAAGGGTTTGGGCCTGACGGAAGGGGAGGAGGTGATTGCTTTCCTGTATCTGGGCACACCGCAGAAAGAACCGCGTGTGGCCGAGAAAGTCGACCTGGCCGAATTCGTCAGCGCCTGGCCGGGCAAAGTCTGACACCGCAAAGCCTGTGGGAGCGAGCTTGCTCGCGATAGCGGCCGGTCAGTCAATGTGATTGTTGATACTGCCTGCGTCATCGCGAGCAAGCTCGCTCCCACAGTAGGTCCAGGTAGCTCACATCAAAGGGTGTCCGTTTCAGGGCTGTACGACAGCCCCCGGCACCAAAGGCAATTCCAGGCTGGCGATGAACCCGCCTTCCGGGTGATTGGCCAGCACCAGGCTGCCGCCATGTCGTTCCGCCGCGCGCCGGGCGATGGCCAAGCCCAGGCCGTGTCCGGCCGCAGTCTGCCCCGGCGCCCGATAGAACGGCTCACCGAGCTGACTCAAGTATTCGGCACTGACTCCCGGCCCATGATCGCGCACAGTCACGACGATCCGCTCACCCTGACGCAGCGCCTGCATTTCGATCGGTAGGCCACCTACCGGATTGAAACGCTGTGCGTTGCGCAGCAGATTGTCGACGGCCCGTTCGATCATGGTCGGCCAGCCCTTCAGATTCAGTTGCGATTCGGCTTCAAGGTGGACCAGTTGCTCGGGGGAACCGAGTTGCGCATCCTTTTGCAGGGTAATGAGCAAGGCGTTCAGGTCCACCTCTTCCGCACTGGCGTTATCGGAGTCGACCCGCGCCAGTACCAGGATTTCGCTGATCAGTGCTTCCAGTCGGTCGCACTCACGGGTCAGGCGCGGCCATAGCTGTTCCCGTTCTTGCGGGGTGGCCCGTTCGGCCAGTGCCAGCGCGATACGCAGGCGGGCGAGGGGCGAGCGCAGTTCATGGGACACATCCCGCAGCAGTTGCCGCTGACTGCCAATCAGGCTTTGCAGGCGCGCGCCCATGCGGTTGAAGTCGTTGGCCAGAACGCCGAACTCATCGCGACGGTTAGCCAGCTTGACCAGGCTGTTCTGTTGATACGTTGTTTGTCCCAGGTCATGCACCGCACCGCGCAGACGGCTGAGCGGACGAGTGATGGAAAAGGTCACCAGCAGGCTGAACAGGGTCAGCACCACCAGGGCGATCCCCAGGGCACTGAGCGGCCAGAGCAGGCTTTCGCGGTGCCAGGCGTCCAGTTCCGGGTGCGGAATGCGGTAGATGAACAGGTAGGTGTCACCGGTTTTTTCGCTGGTGAACTCATCGGTCAGGCGCCGCCATGGCAGGCGCCGGTCCTCGTTGTTCTGGCGCGCCTCAAAGGCCGCCGCACGTCTGGGGAAGGTGCCGCGCACCACCGGATCGCCGCTTTCGTTCAGCACCTGAACGTCGATGTGATACTGGCGTTTACGTAGCTGGAGAATGTCCTGGGCCGCATCTTCGCCCTGGCTTTCGTAGGTTTGCGTCCACTCTTCGGCCAGCGTGTTGAGGCCCGGATGGCGGCTGAGAATCCATGCGTCCTGGTTGAGCATGTGCCCGAGCAGGATGGAAAGCCCTGCAACCAGGGCGATGGCCAGCCAGAAGCTGGCCAGGATACGCCAGAACAATGAACGCACAGGAAATCCTCAAACGATCACAAATCCATGTGGGAGCGAGCTTGCTCGCGATGGCGGTCTTTCAGTCACGTTGATGTTGAACGTGCTGACGCTATCGCGAGCAAGCTCGCTCCCACATTTAAATTGTGTGGTGTCAGACCCAACGGTGTTCAGCCGTCGGGTCCGTGGTCAGCGCATTATTGCGCCTTTTGCGGTTGTTGCGCTTTCCAGGCCTTGAACTCGGCCCACTCGGCGCGACGTTCAGCCTGTTTTTTCTGGATCTCGTCGAATTTCTTCTGTTGATCCGGTTTCAGCAAGGCGCGCACATCCGCTTCCGCTTTCTTGTGGTTGGCGGCCATCTCGTCCTTCATGGCTTTCTGGTCGGCTGGCGAGAGTTTCTCCAGGTACTTATCGACCAGTTGCTTACGCTCGTGCATCTGCTCGCCCATGATCTTGCGGATCTGCTCGCGCTGTTCGCGGCTCAGGTCCAGTTCACTGTACGGGCCTTTGCCGTGCATGCCGTGCATCTGACCGCCGTGGCGCGAACCGTCCATCGACCCACCCATGGGACCTGCGCCTTCCGGCATGGCCATGGCAACGGTCGGCAGGGCAGCAGCGAACATCAGAGCGATAAGAGTCTTGCGCATGGTGTATCTCCTTGTCTCGTTCCCGGTACGTTCCGGATGAGTACAGATTACGCAGATCAAGGTCAGCGGCGGTCAGCGGTACGTAAAGCTTGGGTAAAGATGATTTTGCGCCGACCTGACAAAACGTCCGGGTGCCTGACTGTAGGAGCGAGCTCGCGATGGAGTTGAACGATTACACGTGCTTTCTGGAAATACGCGTTGACTGCGAGTTCATCGCGAGTAATCGAGCGTCGACCGGCTGCTCCTACAGGCTGTAGTAGTAACCGCGGCTGCGCAGGGCGACGATGCGCGGTCGACCATCGGGGTGTGGACCGATCTTCTTGCGCAGGTTGCTGACGTGCATGTCCAGGCTGCGGTCGTACAGGGTCAGCTTGCGGCCGAGGGCGATCTGCGCCAGTTCCTGTTTGTCCAGGGGCTCGCCCGGTTGCTTGAGCAAGGCTTCCAGCAGGCGGCTTTCGGAGACGGTGAGGGTGAATTCCTGATCGTCGATGCTGACCACGCCGCGCACCGGGCTGAAACACAGGTCGCCCAGTTCCATCTGGCTGGACACCGCCGCCGGGTGGCTACGGCGCAGGACTGCGCGCAGGCGGGCGGTCAGTTCCCGTGGGTCGCAGGGCTTGGCCAGGTAATCGTCGGCACCGAGTTCCAGGCCGAGGATACGGTCCAGCGGTTCGCCCCGGGCCGAGAGCATCAGTACGGGCAAATCCGGGTGATCGCTGCGCAACTGCTTGAGCAGTTCCAGGCCGCTGCCATCGGGCAACATCACATCCAGCACCACGGCCGCCGGGGCGGTTTCAGCCAGCGCGCGGCGTGCGCCCTGGCCGTCGTGACAGGCCCGTACCTGAAACCCTTCCTGGCTCAGCCAACTGCTCAGGAGCTCACACAGCTCCTGGTCATCATCAATAAGTAACAGCTCGCTCATGACTCACTCAATTTAGCCATTGTCGACGTTTTCGACTTGCTCCACTGGCGAAGATACCGCAGAGCAGGGCCAATAGCGCTACCCCGGCGCCAATGACGAACCATTGTTGCTGGTCGGTCAGCAGGCGCGGCAGCGGACTGCTGGCCTGGGCTTCCTTGAGTTGCAGCTTCAAACGCTGGTTCTCCTGGCGCAACCGGGCCAGGAGCGGGCTTTCGCGTTCGCCATCGGCAGTTTGTATTTGTTTGTTCAGTTCTTCCCGTTGCCGTTCGCTTTCTTTCAAGCGTTGCTGCAGCTCGGTGATCTGGCTTCCGGCGCTCAAGGAAAGCGGCGTCGAGTTGCCCCCCTCGGCGTTTTCTTCACCGTGGGCGGGCGCCACGATCGACAACGTGACCAACATCAGGCACAACGGACCCTTGCGCATGGCGACTCCTGGTTCCAATACGAGTATTGGGAAAGTTGTCGGCCGGCAAGCGAGAATAATGAGCGATTGAGAACGCGATGAACCGATATGGTTCACCGCGTGGGGGCATTGCGAGAAGAAAGTTACGGCAGGACTTGCTTGAACGGCTTCACCAGAACGTTGGCGTAGACGCCTGCGGCGATGTACGGATCAGCGTCGGCCCAGGCCTGGGCGGCGCTCAGGGAATCGAATTGGGCGACGATCAGGCTGCCGGTGAAACCCGCGGCGCCCGGATCATTGCTGTCGATCGCCGGATGTGGGCCGGCCAGTACGATGCGACCTTCGCCCTTGAGCGCTTGCAGGCGCTCGAGGTGTGCAGGCCGAGCGGCCAGGCGGGCTTCCAGGGAGTTGGCGACGTCTGTGGCAATGATTGCGTAAAGCATGTCAGTCCTCGGTTTTTGGCGTTGTGGTGTCGGCATCGTGCAGATGACGGGACAGGTAGATGCCCTGGCCGATCAGGAACAGCAAAGTCATGCCCAGGCTGCCGAAGACCTTGAAGTCGACCCAGTAGCTCTGGAAGGTGAACGCGACAAACAGGTTGGCGGCACCGCAAAACAGGAAGAAGGCGATCCAGGCGATGTTCAGGCGCGTCCAGACCGGCTCCGGCAAGGTCAGCGCGTGGCCCATGATGCGTTTGATCAGCAGGTTGTCACCGACGAAGTGGCTGCCGATGAACGCAAGGGCGAACAGCCAGTTGACCACCGGGGCTTTCCACTTAAGGAACGTCTCGCTGTGGAACGCGAGCGTCAGGCTGCCGAAGACCAGGCAGGCGATCAGGGTCAGCCACTGGCTCTTCTCCAGCTTGCGCTGCTTGATGAACAGTGTGCCGTAGACCACCAGTGAACTGACGATCAGCATCGCGGTGGCGCTGTAAATACCGCCTACAGTGATCTCATGACCGGCGATGTCGACGACCTGTGGGTCGATTTTGAAGACGATGAAAAACAGCAGTAGCGGGATGAAATCGATGAATTGTTTCACAGTGGCAGCCAGAAGCAGGATGTGGCGGCATAATAACAAACATATGGGCGCGCGATAGCGCCAGCTGATTTGAGGTTACAAAGCCCTGTGAATGTTGATTTGCACTGCCATAGCACGGCCTCCGATGGCGCCTTGGCGCCTGCGGTTCTGGTGGCGCGGGCGTTCGAGAAAGGTGTGCGAGTCCTGGCCTTGACCGATCACGATACCCTTGAGGGCCTAGACGAGGCCCGGCACGCGGCTACCGCGCTGGGGATGCAACTGGTCAACGGCGTCGAATTGTCCTGCACCTGGGGCGGTGCGACCATTCATATCCTGGGCTACGGTTTTGACGTGAACGCCGCGCCGTTGGTCGAGGCCATCGCCAGATTGCATGATGGCCGCTGGCTACGCTCCGAGGAAATCAGCCGCAAACTGGCGCTCAAAGGCATGCCGGGGGCGCTTGAAGGCGCCCGGGAGATCCAGCAGGAGCTGGGCGACAGCGGTAACGCGCCGGCTCGCCCGCATTTCGCCGACTGGATGGTGCGTGAAGGTTTCGTCAAGGATCGCGCCGAGGCGTTCCGCAAATGGCTGGGCGCCGGCAAGCTGGGCGACGTCAAGCAACACTGGCCGACCCTGGAGGAAACCGTCGAAACCCTGCGCGCGGCCAAGGCCTGGGTCAGTCTGGCACATCCATGGCACTATGATTTCACGCGCAGCAAGCGACGCCGCCTGATTGCCGACTATATTCAAGCAGGGGGCCACGCCATCGAAGTGGTCAATGGTTACCAGCCTGCCGAGCAAGTGGGCAGCCTGGCCATTCTGGCCCGCGAGTTCGGTCTGCTGGTCAGTGCCGGCAGTGATTTTCATGGCCCCGGAGGCTGGTCGGAGATCGGTGAGTACCGGCCACTCCCGGAGGATCTGCCACCGCTATGGTGTCGATTCAAACATGACCCAGTTATTGCCGCCGTCTGAACAGGTAGAGAATGTGAGTCAATTTTTCCAGATTCATCCGGAAAACCCGCAAGCGCGTCTGATCAAACAGGCGGTCGAGATCATCCGCAAGGGCGGGGTGGTGATTTATCCCACGGACTCTTCCTACGCCATAGGTTGCCAGATCGGCGACAAGGTAGCCGTGGAGCGCGTTCGGCGTCTGCGGCAGCTGGATGAAAAGCACAACTTCGCGCTGATTTGCAGCGACCTGTCGCAACTGGGGCTGTTCGCCAAGATCGACACCGGCACTTTTCGAATTCTCAAGGCTCATCTGCCGGGGCCGTATACCTTCATTCTCAACGCCACCCGCGAAGTGCCGCGGTTGTTGTTGCACCCGAAGAAACGCACCATCGGCCTGCGTGTGCCGAGCCACCCGATTGCCCTGGCGCTGCTGGCTGAATTGGGCGAACCGTTGATGAGCGTAACCCTGATCATGCCAGGCGATGAGGATCCATTGAGCGATCCGCACGAAATGCGCCAGTTGCTCGAGCATCAGGTAGATCTGATCATCGACGGCGGTTTCGGCGGGATCAAGGCTTCCACCGTGATCAGCCTCGCCGACGGCGAGCCGGAAGTCATTCGCGTTGGTTGCGGCGATCCTGCGCCGTTCATGGTCGAAGCCTAGATGTCCGCAGTAGAACCCGTCGACAGTCAGGCCGGAGCCCAGCAGGAACTGCCCTTCGCCATGGTCTATGGCCAGGCGGTCATGGAAATGCCGCTGGACCTGTACATCCCGCCGGATGCCCTCGAAGTCTTTCTCGAGGCGTTTGAAGGCCCACTCGACCTGCTGCTGTACCTGATCCGCAAACAGAACATCAACATCCTCGACATCCCGGTGGCGGAAATCACTCGCCAGTACATGGGCTACGTCGAGTTGATGCAGTCGGTGCGCCTCGAGCTGGCCGCCGAATACCTGGTGATGGCCGCGATGCTGGCGGAGATCAAGTCGCGGATGCTATTGCCACGGGCCGAAACCGTCGAAGACGAAGAGGAAGACCCGCGCGCCGAACTGATCCGCCGCTTGCAGGAATACGAGCGTTTCAAGGCTGCCGCCGAAGGCATCGACGGTCTGAGTCGCGTCGGCCGTGATGTGGTGGTGCCTAAGCTTGACGCCCCGGAGGCCCGGGCGCGCAAGCTGTTGCCGGATGTGCGCTTGTCAGAGCTGCTGTTGTCCATGGCCGAGGTGTTGCGCCGTGGTGACATGTTCGAAAGCCATCAGGTCAGCCGCGAAGCGCTGTCGACCCGCGAACGCATGAGCGATGTGCTGGAGCGCCTCAAGGGCGGCGGTTTCGTACCGTTTGTCGAGCTGTTCACCGCTGAAGAAGGGCGCCTGGGGGTGGTGGTGACCTTTATGGCGATCCTTGAATTGGTCAAGGAATCCCTGGTCGAGCTGGTGCAGAATGAGCCATTTGCCGCGATCCACGTGCGAGCCCGAGCCGAATAACGAGTCGAAACATGAACCTGACTGAACCCCGTGATCTGGCATCCTTGCTTGAAGCCTTTCTGTTGGCCTCGGGAAAGCCGCAATCTTTGGAAAGCCTGTTCGAACTCTTCGAAGAAGGCGAACGCCCGGAACCACCGGTCTTCAAGAAAGCCCTGACGATTCTCGCCAAGTCCTGCGATGGCCGCGCGTTTGAACTCAAGGAAGTAGCCACGGGCTATCGTTTGCAAATTCGCGAGAAATTTGCACCTTGGGTCGGGCGTCTGTGGGAAGAGCGGCCGCAGCGTTACTCCCGGGCCATGTTGGAAACGATGGCGCTGATTGCCTATCGCCAGCCGATCACTCGCGGTGAAATCGAAGATGTGCGGGGCGTGGCGGTCAACAGCAACATCGTCAAGACGCTGATGGAGCGCGAGTGGATCCGCATCGTCGGCTACCGTGACGTACCCGGCAAACCGGCAATGTTCGCCACCACCAAGGCATTCCTCGATCACTTCAACCTGAAGAACCTCGACGACCTGCCGCCGCTGGCGGAACTGCGCGAGCTGGAACCGGATCCGGTGCTCGACTTCGATGATGCCCCGGTACCGGCAGCCCTGCAGGAACTGGCCGACGCCAGTGCCGAACCGGAAGAGCCCAAGGAAGAAACCAGTTTCCACACACTGCTGCTGGAACTGGACAGCATGGAGGAGGGGATCAAGACCGATTTCGACGATTTGCTGCGTGATGGGGTGTCGCCTGAATTCGATCCGGAACAGTCGGTCATCGAGCCAGAAGTCGAAGCGGCACAGCCCGAGCCTGAACCGGAAATTGAACCGGAGCTAGAAGACGACATCCTCGGTGTCGCCGAAGCTCGGGAAAAGCTCCTGGCCGCCGTTGCCGCTCTCGAACAACCGAAACCCGAGCCCGAACTGTCGGACGAAGAAGCCGAAGCCCAGGCCCTGGCCGAAGCCATCGAGGCCGAACGGCGCCAGTTCGAGGACTGACAACGATCCTGTAGGAGCGAGCTTGCTCCGGGCGGCGCTCCGACGATGGTCGTGAACGATGACGCGCACATCCTGATGCCCGTGGCGCCATTGGGTTTTTCGCGAGCAAGCTCGCTCCTACAGGGGGTTGTGATCACCGAATGATCAAAGTGAGTGGCACCGGCTGGCGGAAAAACAAATAACCTTGCCTTGATCAGCTAGTCTCTGATGCGCAAACGCCCTCATGCGCGTATGATTCGCGACCCTTCGGCGATCCCTTCGCCCAAGTACCCAGTTTTCAGACCACACCGGGAGGTGCCCAGATGAGTATCAAAGACCAGCAAGACGACCAGCCAATCGGCCCAGCAGGCGAAAAACTGCAAAAAGTCCTCGCCCGTATCGGCGTCGGCTCGCGCCGTGACGTGGAAGCCTGGATCAGCCACGGCCGCATCAAGGTCAACGGCAAAGACGCCACCCTTGGCCAGCGTGTCGACATGCACGACGCCATCACCATCGATGGCAAGGTGATCAAGCGCGAAGAGGCTGCCGAGTCGGTCCGCCGCGTGATCATGTACAACAAGCCCGACGGCGAGATCTGCACCCGCGTTGACCCGGAAGGCCGTCCGACCGTGTTCGACAAGATGCCGCGCCCGAAAGAAGGCCGCTGGATCAACATCGGTCGCCTGGACATCAACACCACCGGTCTGCTGATGTTCACCACCGACGGTGAACTGGCCAACCGCCTGATGCACCCTTCCTACGAAATGGACCGTGAATACGCGGTACGTGTGCGTGGTGAAGTCGATGACGAGATGATCGAGCGTCTGAAGGCTGGTGTTGTCCTTGAAGACGGCCCGGCCAAGTTCACTGACATCAAGCAGGCACCAGGCGGTGAAGGTTTCAACCACTGGTATCACTGCGTGGTGATGGAAGGTCGTAACCGCGAAGTTCGTCGCCTGTGGGAATCCCAGGGCCTGGTGGTCAGCCGTCTGAAGCGCGTGCGTTTCGGCCCGGTGTTCCTCAATTCCGATCTGCCGATGGGTCGCTGGCGCGAAATGAGCCAGTACGAAGTCGACATCCTGAGTGCCGAGGTCGGCCTGACGCCGGTCGCGATGCCGCAGATGAACGCCAAGAGCAAGGACAAGCTTGACCGGATGCAGCGCAAGTCGTCGCGTCCGATGGCCAAGACCGAACGCGTTCGTACCCTGCGTCCAGCCACTGGTGCAGCTGCCGCACCTGCCGCGCCTCGTGCCAGCCGCGAGCCGCAGATCGAAGGCGAGCGTCCAGGGCGCAAACCTGCTGCCCGTCAGGACGGCGAACGCGGTCCACGTACGCCACGTCCGGCCAATGGTCGTACCGAGCGTGGCGAAGGTCGTGGTACGCCGGTAGCCGATCGCCCGGCCGACACCAAGCGCCCGGCCAAGCCTGCGCCGAAGCGTCCGGGGATCAAACTGGTCGACGGTGACACGCCATCGGGCAAGCGCCGTGGCGCACCGGCCGGTTCCGGCCAGCGTCCAGGCTTCGGTCGTCGCAAGCCGGAGTGAGGCAGCGGTAAGCTGTTAGCGACAAGTCAAAAACGCCAACCTTCGGGTTGGCGTTTTTTTTCGTCTGGCTTTATGTCCGTATTGTTTTTGAGGGCGCCATCGCGAGCAAGCTCGCTTCCACAGGGTAATGAGTTTGCTCGGAGAATCGCGATTAAAATGCGGGAGCGAGCTTGCTCGCGATGACGTCAGTCGTCGCGCTGAGACCTCCAATTTGGAAACCATGGTTTACGCCATGTAAAGAAATCCTGACAAAAACCGCGGATTAACCCCGTGGATTCGCCATTCCATGGATGCCGTAAGAAAACGCTTACGCTTCAGCGTCTTCCTTCCTCCTTCCGACCCTCTGGCCCGCTTGTTTCACCGCTCCATGCAAGGTGTTATGCGCGCCATGCCTGTCGTGCAGGTGCATAACAAAAAGGAGGCGCAATGAACGCCGCAATCCGTTTTCATCTCTCCGCGAGTGGCGTGTTTGGCGCCGTCTGCGTCGATGATCCGCAAGGATCTGACCCATTTTTTGCAGCCGCCCGAGCCTCTCGGGGCGGACACAGGCAATCCCGGCCATAGACACGCTTGTCCAGCGGGTCTGGCAGCAGGGGGTTACAGGTGTACAATGCGCCGCGTTTTACCTGTGACCTCCTGCGCATCTGCGCAAACCTCAAGGCTATCCGCCTTGTTCACTCCGTCGCGTCACGAGCGTGTCGGGTTCGATTTCGTCACAGATAAAAACAAACAGGTGACGCATGACCGTTGTAATTACGCTGAACTCCTGGTGCCTGCGCTGGGGTTTGATCGGTGCCGCTTAACGCCTTTCTTGAGCAGCAACGTCTACTGAACATCATCAAACCTTGCGTGAGACCCTTTTCATGAGTGGACAAAACCCGCAATCAGGCGAGCTGAAACGCGGCCTGAAAAATCGCCACATTCAATTAATTGCCCTCGGTGGCGCGATCGGTACCGGCTTGTTCCTCGGCTCGGCCGGGGTGCTGAAATCCGCCGGCCCGTCGATGATCCTCGGCTACGCCATCTGCGGCTTCATCGCCTTCATGATCATGCGCCAACTGGGTGAAATGATCGTCGAAGATCCGGTGGCCGGCTCCTTCAGTCACTTCGCGCACAAGTACTGGGGCGGCTTTGCCGGCTTCCTGTCGGGCTGGAACTGCTGGATCCTGTACATTCTGGTGGGTATGTCCGAGCTGACCGCGGTCGGCAAATACATCCACTACTGGGCGCCGGACATCCCGACCTGGGCCTCCGCAGCTGCCTTCTTCGTGCTGATCAACGCCATCAACCTGGCCAACGTCAAAGTCTTTGGCGAGGCCGAGTTCTGGTTTGCGATCATCAAGGTCGTGGCGATCGTCGGCATGATCGCTCTGGGCAGCTACCTGCTGGTCAGTGGCAATGGCGGCCCGCAAGCTGCGGTCAGCAACCTGTGGTCCCACGGTGGCTTCTTCCCGAACGGTGTCACGGGTCTGGTGATGGCCATGGCTTTCATCATGTTTTCCTTCGGTGGCCTGGAAATGCTCGGTTTCACCGCTGCCGAAGCCGACAAGCCGAAAACCGTGATTCCGAAAGCGATCAACCAGGTGATCTACCGGATCCTGATTTTCTACATCGGTGCATTGGTGATCCTGCTGTCGTTGACGCCGTGGGACAGCTTGCTGACCACCCTGAACGCTTCCGGTGATTCCTATAGCGGCAGCCCGTTCGTGCAAGTGTTCTCGATGCTGGGCAGCAATACCGCTGCGCACATCCTCAACTTCGTGGTCCTGACCGCTGCGCTGTCGGTGTACAACAGCGGCACCTACTGCAACAGCCGCATGCTGCTGGGCATGGCCGAGCAAGGCGATGCGCCAAAGGCATTGGCGAAGATCGACAAGCGCGGTGTGCCGGTGCGCTCGATCCTGGCCTCGGCCGCCGTGACTCTGATCGCGGTACTGCTGAACTACCTGATTCCGCACAGCGCGCTGGAACTGCTGATGTCGCTGGTGGTGGCCACCCTGGTGATCAACTGGGCGATGATCAGCTACTCGCACTTCAAGTTCCGCCAACACATGAACAAGACAAAACAAACGCCACTGTTCAAGGCCTTGTGGTATCCGTACGGCAACTACATCTGCCTGGCGTTCGTGTTGTTCATCCTTGGTGTGATGTTGTTGATTCCGGGGATCCAGACATCGGTGTACGCGATTCCAGTGTGGCTCGTGTTCATGTGGGTCTGCTACGGCATCAAGAACAAGCGCAGTGCGCAACATGCACTGCAGGTTGCCGGCTCTGCGGCGAAGTAAACGCAGAGCGCAGAAACAACGAACCCGGCCATGTGCCGGGTTTGTTTTTTTTCGGGGTTCACATAAATCCCTTTGTGGGAGCGGGCTTGCTCCCACAAGGTCCGGGTTCCTCCCATCTATTCGCGGTATCCTGCACACTCTGAATACGGACGCTTTTCCATGCTGGTGATTTCCAACAACGTGCAGCTGCCGGATGCCGAGATCGAGTTGACGGCCATTCGTGCCCAGGGCGCGGGTGGGCAGAACGTCAACAAGGTTTCCAGCGCCGTGCACCTGCGTTTCGACATTCCTGCGTCGTCCTTGCCCGAGTTCTACAAGGAGCGGCTGCTGGCGCTGCGCGACAGTCGCATCACCAGCGACGGTGTGTTGATCATCAAGGCCCAGCAGTACCGGACGCAGGAGCAGAACCGCGCCGATGCGCTGTTGCGGCTGACCGAGTTGATCCTCAGTGCCACCAAGGTCGAGAAAAAGCGCCGTCCGACCAAGCCGACCCTCGGCTCGAAGACCCGTCGCCTCGAATCCAAGAGCAAGCGCGGCAACATCAAGGCCGGGCGCGGCAAGGTCGACTTCTAGCGGGCGTCCCGCGCTTCGCGTTGCTTCGGCGCCTGCCGGTACAGGTATAGGCTCAGCATCAAACCGCTGAGCGCGGCGAGGGCGGCGAACAGGAAGATCGAAGCGAACCCGAACCCGGCGGCAATCGCCCCGGCCAGCGGCCCGGTGATCCCCAGCGACAAGTCGATGAACAGCGAATAGGCGCCGACCGCTGCACCACGGCTGGAGGCCGGGACCAGGTTGACCGCCTCCACGCCTAGTGCCGGAAACACCAGCGAAAAGCCGAAGCCGCTCAGCGCCGCACCCGCCAGTGCCCAATGGGCATCCGGTGCGAGCCACAGCAACAGTAATCCCAGGGTTTCCACTGACAGGCAGGCAATGGCCACGCGAAAGCCGCCGAGGCGGTTGATCAGGTTGCCGAACAGCAAGCGCGCGCCGATGAAGCTGGCGCCGAACAGGCTTAGGCACAGCACCGCGTTGTCCCAGTGTTGCGTGGCGTAATACAAGGTGATGAAGGTGGCGATGGTGCCGAAGCCGATGGAGCCCAGGGCCAGGCCGCAGCCGTGGGGGAAGACTCGCCCCAGCACATGCATGAACGGCAGGCGCTCACCGGCAACGATCGGTGCGGCGGTTTTCGGCCAGGCCAGCAGCAGGCCGAGGATCGCCAGCAGCACAATGCTCACTCCCATGCTCCACAAGCCCAGTTGATGGACGAGCAGTACGCCCAGGGGCGCGCCGACAGCCAGTGCGCCGTAGCTGGCGATACCGTTCCAGGAGATGACCTTGGCCGTGTTCGCCGCGCCGACCCGGCCGATGCCCCAGCCAATCGAGCCCGAGCCCACCAGGCTTTCGGCGCTGCCGAGCACCAGGCGGCCGATCAACAGGCTGATCAGGCTCAAGGTCGGCAGGCTCTGGGTCCAGGCCGAGACCAGCATGAACACACCGCTCAAGCCGCAACCGGCCAGGCCATACATCACAGCCAGTTTGCTGCCCTTGTTGTCGATGATCTTCCCGGCATAGGGGCGGCTGAGCAGGGTGGCCAGGTATTGCACGCTGATCACCAGACCCGCGATCACCGCGCCGAAGCCCAGGTCGCTGTGGACGTAACCGGGCAATACGGCCAGGGGGATGCCGATGTTCAGGTAGCCAATGAAGGTGAAAAGGACGATGGAAACGACTTGCAGCGTGACCGCCAGGGGGCGCTGGTTTTCAGGCATGAGTAAAGGTCCACGGTAAAGCAGGATAGATAGGCTGCTTATGATAGCGGTGTGGACGGTCGTCGGTTGTGAAAAAGTAAAACTATTTACCGGGCGGTGTCATTCAGCTTTGACGGGAGCGATCAGCTGCGTAGTGACCAGGGCGGCCAGCGCATTTTCCTGGGTGCCGAAGCGGGCGAGCAAAGCGGCTTGTTTCTCGGCGGATAGGCGACTCCAGATCTCGATCATTTTCTCGGCGGTGCCGATCAGGACACTGGCTTGCGCTTCGCTGAATTCATCGCTCATGGAAAGTTCTCGTTTCAGGCAGTGTGGAAAGCGCATGGTAGCGCTTTCCACACGGTCTGTACGGCGGGTGTTTCAGTCTTCTCTGTCAGCCTGACGGCTGTCAGTGGCTTCTTTCGGCTCGGGCTGTTGGGCTCCGGCTTGCTGCGTGGTCGTCTGCTCAGGTACGTGCAGGCTTGGGAAGGGGAGATTAGGAATCTCGTGCATGGTTGCGCTCCTCGCTAAGTCTGTTGATAGATCTGGTAGATCCGCGCTTTGAAAAAGCCTGGGCAGGATACAGCACTGAAAATGACAAACGGACTTTTATATCCATTTGTTTCGACGGATGGGGTTGTATAGACAGATAAGTAACAATTACGCAGAAGCAAATGTGGGAGCGAGCTTGCTCGCGATTGCGGAGTGTCATTCAACGATGATGTTGACTGATAGACCGCTATCGCGAGCAAGCTCGCTCCCACAGGGGGATTGCAGTGCCCGAGGGTTACTTGCAGACCTTGGCAATCGCCTCGGCCAGCAAATCCAGGCGCGTGGCATCAATGCCGGCAACGTTGGCCCGGCCCGAGCTGACCATGTACACGCTGTGATGATCGCGCAGGTTCTTCACTTGCTCAGGCGACAGGCCGGTGTAGGAGAACATCCCGCGTTGCACACCAATATGGGCAAAGCGCTCGCGCAAACCGTGAGGCTCCAGCGCCTCCACCAGACCGCTGCGCAGTTGGGCGATACGCAGGCGCATCGCTTCAACTTCGTCGGCCCACAGGCGTTTCAGCTCTGGATCACCGAGGATGGTCGCTACAACGGCAGCGCCATGATCCGGCGGCGTCGACCACAGGTTGCGGGCGATGTTGGCCAGTTGGCTGCGGATATCCACCAGCTTGTCGCCGGTTTTCGCGCAGACAATCAGCGCGCCGGTGCGGTCGCGGTACAGGCCGAAATTCTTTGAGCAGGAACTGGTGATCAGCAGTTCCGGCAACTCGGCGGCGAACAGCCGGGTCGACCAGGCATCCTGTTCCAGTCCATCGCCGAATCCTTGATACGCGAAGTCGATCAATGGCAGTAGTTCGCGCTTGCGTACGACCTCCAGCACCCGTTGCCAGTCATCCTGGGACAGGTCGAAGCCGGTCGGGTTGTGGCAGCAGGCGTGCAGCAAGACCACGTCACCCTTGGGCGCTTCATTGAGCGCCGCCAGCATGCCGTCGATGTCGAGACGGTTGTCACTGCCCACGTACGGGTAGTGGCTGACCTTGACCTTGGCTGCCGCAAAAATCGTTTCGTGGATCGGCCAGGTCGGGTTGCTCAACCACACGCCGCGCCCTGGCAGGCACTGGGCGATGAAGTCCGCGCTCAGGCGCAAAGCCCCGGTGCCGCCCGGAGTCTGGGTGGCGCCGGCGCGTTGTGCGCTGATCAGCTTCGAGTCGGCACCCAGCACCAGCTCATTGATCGCTTTGCCGAACGCCGGTTCGCCGTGACCACCGATGTAGGTCTTGGTGGACTGGTGATCCACCAGGCGCTGCTCGGCAAGCTTCACCGACTCGAGAATCGGCGTCAGGCCCTGGGCGTCCTTGTAGACACCCACGCCCAAATCGAACTTGCGCGGGTTCGGGTCCTGCGCGTAGGCCTCCATCAGGCCCAGAATCGGGTCGCCAGGCACTCGACCGATGGCGTCGAAATGCATTACTTGCGCCCCTCAGCGTCCTTCGCCACTTCGTCAGTGCGCGCGGCCATGATGAAATCGTTGCGGTGCAGGCCCTTGATCGAGTGGCTCCACCAGGTCACGGTCACTTTGCCCCACTCGGTCAGCAAGCCCGGGTGATGGCCTTCGGCCTCGGAGATTTCGCCGACGGCGTTGGTGAACGCCAGGGCGTGCTTGAAGTTCTTGAACAGGAAGACCTTTTCCAGCTGCATGATGCTGTCGCGTACTTCGATGTTCCAGTCCGGGATCTGCTTGATCAGGATCGGCAGTTCCTCGTCGCTGACTTGTGGAGCGTCGGCGCGGCAGGCTTCGCAATGGGCTTGGTTCAAAGTGGACATGGTGTGTTTCCTGTAATCGAGTGTTTTTATATCGGTCGACAGTGCCGTCACGCTAAACCAAAGCGACGGTGACTGACAGACTCACTTGTCAGCAAAAGTCGCGGTTCAGGCGGCCTTTGGCGGAAATTTCGGCGTGTGCAGACCCATCTGCATCGCTTGCTTGACCATGCCCATGATGTCTTCGTGGGCCAGGTCGAACAGGCGCTTGAGGTTCGGCAGAACGAAATACAGGGGTTGCAGGATGTCGATGCGGTAAGGCGTGCGCATGCATTCCAGCGGGTCGAAGGCTTGGTGTTCAGGCTCGTTAGACAGGCTGTAGACGGTCTCTTTCGGTGAGGACAGGATGCCGCCGCCGTAGATGCGCTGGCCTTGCGGGGTGTCGAGCAGGCCGAACTCGATGGTCATCCAGTACAGGCGCGCCAGGTAGACGCGTTCTTCCTTGGATGCCTTGAGGCCGAGCTTGCCGTAGGTGTGTGTGAATTCGGCGAACCACGGGTTGGTCAGCAGCGGGCAGTGACCGAAGATCTCGTGGAAAATGTCCGGCTCTTGCAGGTAGTCCAGTTCTTCGCGGGTACGAATAAAGGTCGCCACCGGAAACTGTTTGCTGGCCAGCAATTCGAAAAAGGTCTGGAAGGGAATCAATGCGGGAACCCGGGCAACCTGCCAGCCGGTGGTTTCACCGAGGACCTTGTTGATTTCGCCGAGTTGAGGAATGCGGTCGTGGGGCAGACCGAGTTTTTCGATACCGTCCAGGTACTCCTGGCACGCACGCCCTTCAATCACTTTCAGTTGACGAGTGATCAGCGTGTTCCACACCGCGTGTTCTTCGGCGGGGTAGTCGATAAAACCTTGCGCATCGGGCTCGCGGGCCACGTATTGCGTCTGCTTCATGCTGCTCTCCTGCTAGGGGATTTCGTTCTTGTTATGTACTGCTATAGACCTAGAAATACCCCAAGGATTGCATTGTTGCAGCAGGTGTTCGGCGTCACGTGTAGGAAAAGTCATCGATAATCGTAAAGTATTTGTTACGAATGGGCGCTTGTTGCGTACTGGCTGAGATTTTCTGGTTTGAAAAGAGCCTTTCCTGTCACATAATCTTGACGACTATCTGTGCGCCCATGCAGAAAAATCCCTGCCATTGGCCTCGTTCTTCACTGTTTGGACCTTTTATATGCGTATCAAAGTCCACTGCCAGAACCGCATCGGCATCCTGCGCGACATTCTCAACCTGTTGGTGGAGTACGGGATCAACGTGGCCCGCGGTGAGGTGGGGGGGGAGCATGGCAATGCCATCTACCTGCATTGCCCAAACCTGATCAACATTCAGTTCCAGGCCTTGCGTCCGAAATTCGAAGCGATTGCCGGGGTCTTTGGCGTCAAGCGTGTAGGGCTGATGCCCAGCGAGCGTCGGCACATGGAACTCAATGCACTGCTCGGTGCGCTGGAGTTTCCGGTGCTGTCGATCGACATGGGCGGTTCCATTGTCGCGGCCAACCGTGCGGCGGCGCAGTTGCTCGGGGTGCGCGTCGACGAGGTGCCGGGGATTCCCCTGTCGCGGTACGCCGAGGATTTCGATTTGCCGGAACTGGTGCGCGCCAACAAGTCGCGGATCAACGGGCTGCGGGTCAAGGTCAAGGGGGATGTGTTCCTGGCTGACATCGCGCCGCTGCAATCGGAGCATGACGACAGCGAGGCCATGGCCGGTGCGGTGCTGACATTGCACCGCGCCGACCGGGTGGGCGAGCGCATCTACAACGTGCGCAAGCAGGAGTTGCGCGGCTTCGACAGCATCTTCCAAAGCTCGAAAGTCATGGCCGCCGTGGTGCGCGAAGCGCGACGCATGGCGCCATTGGATGCACCGCTGTTGATCGAAGGGGAAACCGGCACCGGCAAAGAGTTGCTGGCGCGGGCTTGCCACTTGGCCAGCCCTCGAGGGCAATCGCCGTTGATGGCGCTCAATTGCGCCGGTCTGCCGGAGTCCATGGCCGAGACGGAATTGTTCGGTTACGGCCCGGGCGCCTTTGAAGGGGCGCGGGCCGAAGGCAAGCTCGGGCTGCTGGAGCTGACGGCGGGCGGCACGCTGTTTCTCGATGGCGTCGGGGAAATGAGCCCGCGCTTGCAGGTGAAATTGCTGCGTTTTTTGCAGGACGGTTGCTTCCGTCGTGTGGGCAGTGATGAAGAGGTCTACCTCGACGTGCGAGTGATCTGCGCGACCCAGGTCGACCTGTCCGAGTTGTGCGCTCGCGGTGAGTTCCGCCAGGACCTCTACCACCGCTTGAATGTGTTGTCGCTGCACATCCCGCCGTTGCGCGAATGCCTCGACGGCTTGCCGCCACTGGTGGAGCACTTCCTCGATCAGGCCAGCCGGCAGATTGGCTGTCCGCTGCCCAAGCTCGCTCCGGCAGCCATGGAGCGTCTCAGCCACTACCATTGGCCAGGTAACGTGCGTCAACTGGAGAACGTGCTGTTCCAGGCGGTTTCCCTGTGCGACGGCGGCACGGTCAAGGCCGAGCATATTCGTCTGCCGGATTATGGCGTGCGTCAGCCCCTTGGCGATTTTTCGCTGGAGGGTGGGTTGGACGAAATCGTCGGGCGTTTCGAGAAGGCGGTGCTGGAACGGCTTTATTCGGAACATGCCAGCAGCCGATTGCTCGGCAAGCGACTGGGTGTTTCCCACACAACGATTGCCAACAAGTTGCGTGAATACGAAATAGGCAAACTGGAGCGTTAAAAACTCACTCAAATAATAACTTTTCTCGAGTGTCAATATTTATCCAGTGCTGTCAGTTCGTATTTAAAACGCAAAAGCTTCTGCTATTGATCTGAATCATGGAACTTATAGAGGAAGCCATCTAGGCTCCTCTCAACGTTTGGCAGGAGTGCTGACCATGCCATCAATGGATGATTCTACCCAGCGAGTTCGCAAAGAAACTCGCCTCTTCTATTTCCTGATCATTGTTCTGTTTCCACTGTTATCGGTGGCGATAGTCGGTGGTTACGGTTTTTTTGTCTGGTTTCTGCAAATGCTCCTCGGTCCGCCCGGCCCCCCCAACTGATCGCCATCCATCTCTAATTCAGCAGGGAGTACTGGACATGGGAAAAACGCTGCACATTGCCAGTCTGGTAGTACATGCCCGTCCGGCCTTGTTCGAGGCGGTGAAAGCCAACCTGCGTTTGCTCAAGGGCGTTGAACTTCATCAGGAAAGCCCTGCCGGCAAACTGGTAGTTGTGCTGGAAACCGATCACGAAAGCCAGATTCTTCAGCGAATCGATCAGATCAATCGCTTGCCAGGCGTGCTCAATGCCGCCCTGGTTTATCACGAGATTCTCGATGTAACGGGAGAAAGCACATGCCTATGACGCGGCGAGAGTTTGTCAAAGCCCAGGCTGCCGGGATCGCGGCAGCAGCTGCGGGCCTCCCGGTGTTTACCTCTGCCAGCAACCTGATTACCGAACAAGACATGGTTGCCCTTGACTGGAACAAGGCGCCCTGTCGTTTTTGCGGCACCGGTTGCAGTGTCATGGTGGCGACTAAGGACAACAGGGTTGTTGCAACTCACGGCGACGTAAAAGCCGAGGTCAATCGCGGGTTGAACTGCGTCAAAGGCTACTTTTTGTCCAAGATCATGTACGGCGTTGATCGTCTGACTCAGCCGCTGTTGCGAATGACCAATGGGCAATATGACAAACAGGGCGAGTTTCACCCGGTGTCCTGGAAACAGGCGTTCGATGTAATGGAGTTGAAGTACAAGGAAGCGCTGAAGAACAAGGGCGGGGAGTCTATCGCCATGTTCGGTTCCGGACAGTGGACGATCTGGGAAGGGTACGCGGCCAACAAATTGATGAAGGCGGGGTTTCGCTCGAACAACATCGATCCCAATGCACGCCATTGCATGGCCTCGGCGGTCATGGGCTTTATGCGCACGTTCGGTATCGATGAGCCAATGGGCTGTTATGACGATATCGAAGTCACCGATGCATTCGTCTTGTGGGGTTCGAACATGGCGGAAATGCATCCGATTCTGTGGAGTCGGGTCACCGATCGCCGTCTAAGCCAGCCGAATGTGAAAGTGGCCGTGCTCTCTACTTTCGAACATCGCAGTTTTGAACTGGCCGACATTCCGATGGTGTTCAAGCCGCAGACGGACCTGCTCATTCTCAACTACATCGCCAATCACATCATTGAAAGCGGTTCGGTCAACAAAGACTTCGTCAGCAAACACACCAAGTTCGCCAAGGGTACGGATGACATCGGCTACGGTTTGCGTGCCGATAATCCGCTGGAGATGAAAGCCAAAAATGCCGACAAGGCGAACACCTGGACCGACATCGACTTCGAGCAATTCGCCGCATTTGTAAAACCCTACACCCTTGAGCGCACCGCGAAAGAAACCGGTGTACCGGCCGAGCGCCTCAAGGCATTGGCCGAACTGTACGCCGACCCCAAGCGCAAGGTGGTTTCGTTCTGGACCATGGGCTTCAACCAGCACACCCGGGGTGTGTGGGCTAATAACCTGATCTACAACATTCACCTGCTGACCGGGAAAATCAGCGAGCCGGGCAACAGTCCTTTCTCCCTGACGGGCCAGCCTTCGGCCTGCGGGACGGCGCGTGAAGTGGGCACGTTCTCCCATCGTTTGCCGGCCGACCTGGTCGTCACCAATCCGGCGCACCGCGCCACCGCGGAAAAAATCTGGAAGCTCCCGGCAGGCACCATCAAGGAAAAGGTCGGGTTCCATGCCGTGCAGCAGAGTCGCATGCTCAAGGACGGCGTGCTCAATGTGTATTGGACGATGGCCAGCAACAACATGCAGGCCGGGCCCAACATCATGCAGGAAGTGCTGCCGGGGTGGCGCAACCCCGAGAACTTCGTGGTGGTGTCGGATGTGTATCCCACTGTCTCGGCACAGGCGGCCGATCTGATTTTGCCGACGGCGATGTGGGTCGAGAAAGAGGGCGCTTACGGCAACGCGGAGCGGCGTACGCAGTTCTGGCATCAACTGGTCTCGGCGCCGGGTGACGCCAAGTCGGACCTTTGGCAATTGGTCGAGTTTTCCAAGCGCTTTAAAACCGACGAGGTCTGGCCGCAGGAACTGTTGGACGGCTCACCGCAATACAAGGGCAAGACCCTGTATGAGGTGCTGTTCAAGAATGGCCAGGTCGACCAGTTCCCTGTTGAACAAATGGCGGCGGGCTATCAAAACGACGAGGCCCGGGATTTCGGTTTCTACCTGCAAAAAGGCCTGTTCGAAGAATATGCCCAGTTCGGCCGTGGACATGGTCATGACTTGGCGCCCTTTGATCGTTATCACTCCGAGCGCGGGTTGCGCTGGCCCGTCGTCGAAGGCAAGGAAACGCTTTGGCGCTTCCGCGAAGGTTACGATCCGTATGTCGAGAAGGGCAGTGGCGTTCAGTTCTACGGCTACCCCGACAAGAAGGCAATCATCTTCGCGCTGCCTTACGAGCCTCCTGCGGAAGCTCCGGACGCGGACTTCCCGTTCTGGTTGAGCACCGGTCGGGTGCTTGAGCATTGGCACACCGGGACTATGACCCAGCGTGTCGAAGAACTCTATAAAGCGGTTCCCGATGCGCTGGTCTACATGCACCCGGCCGATGCCAAGGCCTTGAATGCCCGGCGTGGCAGCGAAGTAAAGCTGATCAGTCGGCGCGGCGAGATGCGTGCACGGATTGAAACCCGGGGGCGCAACAAACCGCCCCAAGGCCTGGTGTTCGTACCGTTTTTCGATGCCAACAAGCTGATCAACAAAGTCACGCTTGATGCGACGGACCCGATCTCCAAGCAGACCGATTACAAGAAATGCGCGATCAGGATTGAGTTGATCAAGACGGCATAAAGGAGAGCTTTCATGAATTATCGTTCGCTGTCCTTGCTTGTCATGCTGCTGATGTGGCTGCCCGCGACATTTGCGGCAGAACCCGGTTACTCACTGGATGCGCCGGCACCGGATGGACGGCGAGTCGGCGGGACCCTGACCCAGGAGCTGCCGGCACCACCCATTGCCGAAGACGAGAACAAGGATCTCAAGCGTGAGCGCAATTACCCCGATCAACCGCCCACCATACCCCACAGCATTCGCGGGTATGCCATCGACATGAACAGCAACAAGTGCCTGACCTGCCACAGTCGCGCCAACAGTGCGCGTACCCAGGCGCCGATGATCAGCATCACTCACTACATGGACCGTGACGGCCAGGCATTGGCGGCGGTGTCGCCGCGCCGATATTTCTGCAACCAGTGTCACGTGCCGCAAAAGGATGTGAAGCCACTGGTGAGCAACAGCTTCAAGAACATCGACCAGGTCTTGCAAGACGAAATCAACCACCAGCCGAAACCTTGAGGAAAGGCCATGAAATCTTTGCTTGCCTTGCTCAAGGATTATTGGGGTGTGCTGCGTCGGCCCAGCGTGCATTACAGCCTGGGTTTCCTGACTCTCGGCGGGTTTATCGCCGGGGTGATTTTCTGGGGTGGGTTCAACACCGCGCTGGAAGCGACCAACACCGAGAAGTTCTGCACGTCCTGCCATGAAATGCGCGACAACGTTTTTGTCGAGTTGCAGGAAACCATTCACTACACCAACCGCTCGGGTGTGCGCGCCACGTGCCCGGACTGTCACGTCCCCCACGAGTGGACACACAAGATCGCCCGCAAGATGCAGGCTTCCAAGGAGGTCTGGGGCAAGCTGTTCGGCACTATCAGTACCCGGGACAAGTTTCTGGGCATGCGCCGGGAGCTGGCCGAACACGAGTGGGCACGGCTCAAGGCCAACGATTCCCGGGAGTGTCGCAACTGCCATAACTTCGAGTTCATGGACTTCACACGCCAGGGTAAACGCGCTTCCAACATGCACTCCACCTCATTGGCCAGCGGCCAGGCGACCTGTATCGATTGCCATAAAGGCATTGCCCACAAATTGCCCGACATGAGCGGCGTGAAAGGTTGGTAGCCGGCTTTTCACGGCATTGCCGTCAAGCGGCATAACCGCGCCGGTTTTTCGTCTTCGATACATCGTTCGATTCCCTTCTGATTAGCCTCCAGTCCCTTGTTTAAAGGGGGTTGGAGCTGCTGCGCGCAAGTTGGTCTGCAAATTGCTACAACCTGCGCAACACAGCAGTGGGCGGCAAACGTCCGGCAGGCAGAGGAAAGAGTGTGGACAAGTACCTTTATGTGGCAATGACCGGCGCCAGCCAGAATGCACTGGCGCAAAAGGCTCATGCCAACAACCTCGCGAACATCTCCACCAACGGCTTCCAGAAAGACCTGGAACAGGCCCGTTCGATGCCGGTGTTCGGTGACAGCTTTCCGGCGCGTGCGTTTGCCATGTCCGAACGCCCGGCCACGGATTTCTCCCCTGGCTCACTGGTTGAAACCGGCCGCGACCTCGACGTTGCCGTGCAAGGCAACGGCTGGATTGCCGTACAGAATCCAGATGGCGGTGAAAGCTACGTGCGCACCGGCAGCCTGAACGTTGACGCCCTGGGTGTGCTGCGCGCCGGCAACGGCATGCCGGTCATGGGCAATGGCGGGCCGATTGCCGTGCCGCCGGAGCAGCAGATCGAAGTCGGCGAGGACGGCACCATCAGCATCCGCGCGATGGGCGAAGGTCCCCGGGTGATGGCGGAAGTCGACCGCATCAAGCTGGTCAACCCGGACTTCAAGAACATGACCAAGGGCCTGGATGGTTCGATCCACACCAAGGACGGCAAGCCGGCGCAGGCCGATGCCGACGTCAAGCTGGTGTCCGGGTTCCTCGAATCGAGCAACGTCAATGCCGTGGAGGAGATGACCTCCGTTCTGGCCCTGGCCAAGCAGTTCGAGCTGCACATCAAGATGATGAACACCGCCAAAGACGATGACCAGGCCATGGCTCGGGTCTTGCAGATCAGCTAATTACCAGAACGTCGCGCCGTAAAACAGGCGCACGAGGAGAATCGAATGCTACCGGCTCTATGGGTTGCCAAGACAGGTCTGTCCGCCCAGGACACCAACCTGACCACCATTTCCAACAACCTGGCCAACGTGTCGACCACGGGTTTCAAACGTGACCGCGCCGAGTTCCAGGACCTGCTCTACCAGATCAAGCGCCAGCCAGGCGCCCAGTCGACCCAGGACAGCGAACTGCCGTCGGGTCTGCAACTGGGTACCGGTGTGCGCATCGTCGGTACCCAGAAAAACTTCACCGCCGGCAGCCTGCAAACCACCGAGCAGCCGCTGGATATGGCCATCGACGGCCGTGGTTTCTTCCAGATCCTGCAACCGGACGGCACCACGTCCTACACCCGTGACGGTACGTTCCACCTGGATTCCAACGGCCAGATCGTCAACGCCAGCGGCTTTGCCCTGGAGCCGGCCATTGTCATTCCGAACGACGCGCAGACCTTCACGGTCGGCCGCGACGGCACCGTGTCCATCACCGTTGCCGGCAACCCGGCAGCCCAGGTGATCGGCAACCTGCAAACCGCCGACTTCATCAACCCGGCCGGCCTGCAGGCAGTGGGCAACAACCTGTTCCTGGAAACCGCCGCCAGTGGCGCGCCGCAAGTCGGCACTCCGGGCCTGAACGGTTTCGGCTCCACGCTGCAGAACACCCTGGAAACGTCCAACGTCAGCACCGTTGAGGAGATGGTCAACATGATCACCACCCAACGCGCCTACGAGATGAACTCCAAGGTGATCTCCACCGCCGACCAGATGCTCTCGTTCGTAACGCAGAATCTGTAATCAAGTCTATGTGGCGGCCATTGGGCCGCCTGCAACACCGTGAGGTAGGGTCATGAATCGCTATGTATCTGTTCTGGCACTGAGTGGGATCACCGCGCTCGCAGGTTGCGTGCCTGCGACGCCCAAGCCCAATGACCCTTACTACGCTCCGGTGTTGCCGCGCACGCCGTTGCCGGCGGCGGCGAACAACGGCTCGATCTATCAGGCCGGTTTCGAACAGAACCTCTACAGTGACCGCAAGGCGTTCCGGGTCGGTGACATCATCACCATCACCCTGAACGAAAGGACCCAGGCCAGCAAAAACGCCAACTCGCAGGTGGCCAAGAACAGCAAGACCGGCATCGGCCTGACCTCGCTGTTCGGCAGCAGCGCCACCACCAACAACCCGTTCGGCGATGGCGACCTGAGCCTGAGCGCGAGCTACGAAGGCGACCGCGCCACCAAGGGCGACAGCAAGGCGGCGCAGGGCAATACCCTGACCGGCTCGATCACCGTGACTGTCGCCGATGTGTTGCCCAACGGCATCATCGCGGTGCGTGGCGAGAAGTGGATGACCCTCAATACCGGCGACGAACTGGTACGGATTGCAGGCCTCGTCCGCGCGGATGACATCGCTACCGACAACACCGTGTCGTCGACCCGTGTCGCCGATGCGCGCATCACCTACTCGGGCACCGGTTCGTTTGCCGATGCGAGTCAGCCAGGCTGGTTCGACCGTTTCTTCCTCAGCCCGCTGTTCCCTTTCTAGGTGGCTACGTTGAATTTAAAGCACCTCATGGTGGCCGCTGTTTTATTGTCTGCGGCCTTCAACGCTCAAGCCGAGCGCCTGAAGGACATCGCCAGCATTTCCGGCGTGCGTTCCAACCAATTGATCGGCTACGGCCTGGTGGTCGGGCTTAACGGCACCGGTGACCAGACGACGCAGACCCCGTTCACCCTGCAGACCTTCAACAACATGCTCTCGCAATTCGGCATCAAGGTGCCGCCGGGTTCGGGCAACGTACAGTTGAAGAACGTCGCGGCGGTGTCGATCAGTGCCGATCTGCCAGCGTTCGCCAAACCGGGTCAGCAGGTCGACATCACCGTTTCGTCCATCGGTAACTCCAAAAGTCTGCGCGGCGGCACCTTGCTGCTGACGCCACTCAAAGGTATCGACGGCAACGTCTATGCGGTGGCTCAGGGCAACCTGGTGGTCGGTGGTTTCGATGCGGAAGGGCGCGACGGTTCGAAGATCACCGTCAACGTTCCGTCGGCCGGTCGCATCCCCGGTGGTGCATCGGTGGAGCGCGCGGTGCCCAGCGGTTTCAACCAGGGCAACAGCCTGACGCTGAACCTCAACCGTTCCGACTTCACTACCGCCAAGCGCATCGTTGACAAGATCAACAACATGCTCGGTCCTGGCGTGGCCCAGGCCATCGACGGCGGATCGATTCGCGTCACCGCGCCGCTCGATCCGAGTCAGCGCGTCGACTACCTGTCGATCCTGGAAAACCTCGAAGTCGATCCGGGCCAGGCAGTCGCGAAAGTCATCATCAACTCCCGTACCGGCACCATCGTGATCGGCCAGAACGTCAAGGTTTCACCGGCCGCCGTGACCCACGGCAGCCTGACCGTGACCATTACCGAAGACCCGATCGTCAGCCAGCCCGGCCCTCTGTCCAATGGCACGACGGCGGTGGTGCCGCGATCGAAGGTCAACGCCCAGCAAGAGGCCAAGCCGATGTTCAAATTCGGCCCTGGTACCACCCTCGACGAGATCGTGCGGGCGGTGAACCAGGTCGGCGCGGCACCGGGTGATTTGATGGCCATCCTCGAAGCGCTGAAGCAGGCCGGCGCCCTGCAAGCTGATCTGATCGTGATCTGAGGACGGCCATCGTGGATATGCGCAAGAGCGGTCTGGTCAGCAGCAGCGATTCGGGCTCCTATTCGGACCTCAACCGCCTGAGTCAGCTCAAGGTCGGCGACAAGAACAGCGACGGCAACATGCGCAAGGTGGCGCAGGAGTTCGAATCGCTGTTCCTCGGTGAGATGCTCAAGTCCATGCGCTCGGCAACCGAAGCGCTGGGACAGGACAATCCGATGAACACGCCGGCGGCCAAGCAGTACCAGGAAATGTACGACCAGCAACTGGCCGTTTCCATGTCCCGCGAGGGCGGTGGTATCGGCCTGGCGGACGTGCTGATGCGCCAGATGTCGAAGAACAAGCCATTGGCGCCGGGCGAGGCGGCTGCTGCATCGCTGGCCAAGCAAGAGGCTGCCAAGGCCGCCGTGCAAACGCCGGTGGCGGCGGGCACGGTTGCGGTCAATGGGCCGCTGTCGCGGGTCAATGGCCAGCGTCCGTTGTGGGCTTCGCGATCGGTCCATGCGCCGCAAGAGGCGGGTGAGGGGGGTCATCGCAACGACATGGCGCTGATCAATCAGCGACGCCTGGCATTGCCGCCGAAGCTGGCTGATCGTCTGTTGGCCGGGCTGGTGCCTTCGGCGACGGCCGCGGCCACGACGATCAACAAGACACCGTTGCCTGAGCGCGCGACAAGCACTGGCACCGGTCCTTTGTATAACGGTGACTGGCTGGCCAGCGCGCAGCAAACCTCCAGTGGCGGCATGCAGATCTACGGTCGCGCCATGGCGCAGATTCCGCTGGCGCCAGCGAAGAAAGCCTTCAGTTCCGCCGACCAGTTCGTCAACACCATGTTGCCGATGGCCAAGGAAGCGGCGGCCCGCATTGGTGTCGATCCGCGTTACCTGGTGGCGCAGGCGGCCCTGGAAACCGGCTGGGGCAAGTCGGTCATGCGTGCTCAGGACGGCAGCAGCAGCCACAACCTGTTCGGCATCAAGGCCGGCAATAGTTGGCAGGGCAATTCGGCGCGGGCGATCACCAGCGAATTCAGGAACGGGCAGATGGTCAAGGAGACGGCGCAGTTCCGCTCCTACGACTCCTACGAGGACAGTTTCCACGACCTTGTAACTTTGCTGCAGACCAACAATCGCTATCAAGATGTCGTGAAGTCGGCCGATAACCCAGAACAGTTTGTACGCGAGTTGCAGAAGGCCGGTTACGCAACCGATCCGAACTACGCGAGCAAGATTTCGCAGATAGCCAAGCAGATGACGAGTTACCAGAACTACGCTGCGGCGGGCGTTTCAACTACGCCTTTATAGGCACAAGGTATAAGGTCTGAACCATGAGTTTGCTCAATATCGGGATGTCGGGGCTGAGTGCTGGCCATAACTCGTTGGTGACGACCGGCAACAACATTGCCAACGTCGACACCGCCGGGTACTCGCGCCAGCAATCTGTGCAGAGCACCAAAGGCTCGATCCAGTACGGCAATGTGTTCATCGGCACCGGCACAACACTGGCCGATGTGCGTCGCGTGTACAATGCCTACCTCGATTCGCAGCTGCGTACCGCCACCTCGCTCAACAGTGAAGCGGCGTCGTACAACGCTCAGGCCACTCCGCTGGACGCCACGCTTTCCGATACCAACACCGGGCTGACCGGCGTGCTGCAAAAGTTCTTCACCTCGATGCAGGGCGTTTCGACCTCGGCCACCGACGACACGTCCCGCCAGTCGGTGCTGACCGGTGCCCAGGCCCTGTCCGCCCGCTTCAATTCGATTGCCAAGCAGTTGAACGACCAGAACACCAACCTGAACGGCAGCCTGGGCGACATGGCGGATCAGGTGAACAAGCTGTCTACCACTATTGCCACGCTCAACCAGAAGATTTCCGAGCTCTCCACCGGCACCAATCAGCCAAACGACCTGCTGGACTCACGCAACGAAGCCGTGCGGCAACTGTCCGAGCTGGTCGGTACCCAAGTGGTCGAGCGTGGCAGCAGCTACGACATCTACATCGGCAGCGGCCAGCCCCTGGTGGTCGGCAACACCACCAATTCACTGCAAACCGTGCCGAGCCAGAGCGATCCGTCGCGCATGGCGCTGCAGCTGAACCGTGGCTCCAGCACCATCGACGTGACCTCGGTGATCAGTGGTGGTGAAATCGGTGGTCTGCTGACTTACCGCAAGGAAGTGCTTGACCCTTCGCTCAATGAGCTGGGGCGCGTGGCGCTGGTGGTGGCCGACCAGATCAACAGCCAGCAGGCGCAAGGCATCGACAAGAACGGTGACTTCGGCGCGGCGATCTTCAACAACATCAACAGTGCCGCCCTGATCAGTCAGCGCAGCATTGCGGCAGCGGGCAACAGTACCGGCTCCGGCAACCTGGATGTCACCATCAAGGACACCGGCAAGCTGACCGCCAGTGACTATCAGGTGACGTTCACCAGCGCGACCAACTACACCGTCAAGCGCTCGGACGGCACTGACATGGGCTCGTTCAGCACCACGACGACGCCGGCTCCGGTGATCGACGGCTTCAGCCTGAACCTCAACGGCGGTGCGTTGAGCGCTGGCGACTCGTTCAAGGTGACACCGACCCGTGGCGCGGCGGCTGGTATCCAGACCGTGCTCACCGACCCGAAAAAAATCGCCGCGGCCGCACCCTTGACCGGTGTGACCAGCGCCAACAACACCGGCACCTACACCCAGCCGACGCTGACCAGCACCATAGATATCTACAACCCGGCGGCCCAGGCAGAAATGCAGACCGCGCTCAAGAACTCGACGCCGGTCAAACTGGTGTTCGGGGCGGCCAGCGGCGGTAGTCAGACCTACAACCTGGTCGATGCCAAGGGCAACTCGATCGGCACCGGCACCATTGTTCCCGGCCAGAGCAACACCCTGAACCTGAAAGTGGGCATGGTCGATGCCAGCGGTGCGCCGGTGATGGACAACAGCGTCACGCCCGCCGTGCAGAAGACCTTCACTGTGCAGACCACGGTCGGCGCCACACCCGCCAGCGGCGAAAGCTTCACCATCAACCTGACCGGCGCGGCGTCTTCGGACAACCGCAATGCTCAAGCGCTGGTGGGTTTGCAAACCAAACAGACCGTAGACACCGGCACGGCGAGCAAGGGCATCAGCCTGACCGATGCCTACAACAAGCTGGTGACCAACGTCGGCGCCAAGGCTGCCCAAGGCAAGTCCGACAGCGACGCCACTACGGCAATCCTGGCCAATGCCAAGGGGGCGCGGGATTCGAACTCCGGGGTCGACCTGGATGAGGAAACCGGCAACCTGGTCAAGTACCAGCAGTACTACACCGCGTCTTCGCAGATCATCAAGGCTGCGCAGGAAATTTTCACCACGCTGATCAACAGCCTTTAAGGAGTCGTAATTCATGCGCATTTCCACCGCCCAGTATTACGAAATCACCGCTGCCAACTATCAGCGCAACTTCAACAAGGCCATCGCGACCAGCAACGAAGCCAGCAGCCTGATCCGCATCAATACCGCCGCCGATGACCCGATCGGCGCCGGTCGTTTGCTGCAACTGGGTCAGCAGAGCGCGATGCTTGATCAGTACGGCACCAACATCGGCAGCACCAAGAATGCGTTGAGCCTGCAGGAAACCACGCTCAACTCCATCGGTACTGCTCTGCAGCGCGTCAAGGAACTGGCCCTCGCTGCCAGCAACGGCATTGCCACCGACGCGGACCGCAAGGCTTATGCGTCGGAACTGGGTCAGATCCAGCAACAAGTGCTGGGCCTGATGAACTCCAAGGACGCGAGCGGCAACTACCTCTTCTCCGGTTCGAAAACCGACACTGCGCCTTACTCGCAGAACGCCGATGGCACCTACAGCTACAACGGTGACCAGACCACCATCGACCTTGGCATTGGCGATGGCATGACAGTCGGGATCAACACCACTGGCTGGGATGCGTTCCAGCAGACCATCAATACCAGTCGCACCCAGACCACCATGACTGCTCCGGTGGTGGATGACGGTCGTGTGGTGCTGTCCAACGGTACGGTTGGCACCAGCTCCACCTACAACGCGAAGTTCACAGGTGGTCAGCCCTACACCGTCAGTTTCCTCAGCAGCACCCAGTTGAAGATCACCGACTCGCTGGGCAACGACGTGACCGCCGAAGCCAGCCAGAACGGTCTGATCAGCAATGCCAACGGTGCCAACCAGACGGTCAGTTTCCGTGGCGTCGACCTGAAGCTGAACATCAACCTCAAATCCGGTGATACCAACCCGGATGCGGTGATCGCCGGCCACAGTTTCAATCTGTCTTCCACGTCGGATACCTTCAACACCTCACGCAGCGCCGGTAACCCGTCGACCGCGGTCATCACCGGTTCCAGCGTGACCGACCCGACGGCTTACACCAACGCCTTCCCGGCGGGCGGGGCGATCCTCAAGTTCACCAGTGCCACCAATTTCGACCTGTATGCAGCCCCGATCACCGCTGACAGCAAGCCGGTCTCGTCGGGCACGGTTTCGGGCGGCAACGCCACCGCGGCGGGCGTGACCTTTGCCCTGGGTGGAGGCACTCCAGCGTCCGGCGACCAGTTTGTGATCCAGAACAACAACCATCAGACCCAGAACGTGCTCGACACCCTGGGCCAGATGATCACTGCGCTAAACACGCCAATCGACGGCGATGCAGTGGCCAAGCAGAAGTTTCTGGGGGCCATGGAGTCGGGAATGGGCAACATCGACAGTGCGGCCAACCAGATCGGCTCGGCCATCACTACGATCGGTGCCCGTGGTCAGGCGCTGGATAACCAGACCGCGACCAACGAGAGCCTGACCCTTGCGAACAGCGCGAGCCAGAAGTCAATTCGCGATTCGGACCCGGCCGAAGTCATGACTCGCCTGACCTTGCAGCAAACCATGTTGCAAGCTGCGCAACTGGCGTTCAGCAAGATTTCCCAGCTGGGCCTGTTCAACAAGATCTGACGGTGGTCGGGCGCGCAGGCGCCCGATGGCATTGTCCCTTCAGTATTTATCGTCTTTTTTTGCGGTAACAAAGGGCTCGCTTTTCAGGGCGGGCTCGCGCCGCCTGTGAGCCCGCCGTGAATTCACTCCCGCTTGTCAGCCTGGTCATTCCCGCCTTCAATCCGCGCTTTTTCGGTCGTGCCTTGCACACGGCTTTGAGCCAGAGCTACGGCAATCTGGAGATCATCGTTTGCGATGACAGTCGCGGCCAGGAAATCGAAGGCATCGTGGCTTCGCTGGTTGAGGAGGGGGCTAGCGTACGTTATGTGCGTAACCCGCGAACCCTGGGGCTGGTGGGTAACCTGCAGGCTTGCCTGGAGCAGGCGCGGGGCGAGTACATCAAATTTCTTTGTGATGACGACCAGTTGTTCTCGGCCTGCATCGAGCGTCAGGCCCAGATGCTCATCGATTGTGCCGACGTCAACCTGGTCGTCGCCCAGCGACTGCTTTGGGATGCCGACGACATGCCTCTGCCTTCGCGCCTGGAAAATACCCCGCTGTCCCCGGTGGGCGGGGTGTTCAAGGGGGAGGACCTGCTGGCGATCTTCGAAAACTTCCCGGTCAACATCCTCGGTGGTTTCAGCAACGCGATGTTCCGTCGGGCTGACGTGCTCGAATTGTTCCCGGCATTGACTCAGCCAGGCCATTGCTTCGTCGCGACCCTCGACTTCGCCTTGTATGTCTGCCTGATGCGGCGCGGCAACCTGGCGGTGTCCAATCACGTGCTCGGCGTCGAACGCCTGTACCCCGAACGATTGAGCGGCCAACAGTCGATGAAGGACGCTGCCGAAATCGAGCGGCAGTGGCTGTCGCAGATGCTCAAGGCACGTAGTGGCGAATCAGCGCCGGCCCAGGGCTGGGTGCGCTATCTGCCATTGACCCGGGTGGACGAGTCGCCGCGGGTTTGGGAGGAGTTGCCGCTGAGTCGGACTCTGGGCACCAAGCAGACCACCCAGGACTGGCATGTCGGCATCGCCAGTGTCAGTTTCGCGCAACTGTATGCCCAGTGGCTGGCGTGCCGCCGTCTCACCGACGGTCAGCGCGAGCTGCTGGCGGACACGTTGGAGGCGTGGCCAACAAAGCCAAAAATCGTTCCGATCATCATCGATGAGCACGGCAGCCGTTCGGCGTTGGAGCTTACCCTGCAATCGCTGGCGGATCAGGATTACGCCCCTGAACTGACGCTGGTGCTGTCGGCATCGTGCACAGAAGCCGTGCTGGACGAGCGTGTGTTCCGTTTGCCGTTGCAGGACGACTGGCAGCAGCAGATCAACGCCTTGTTACCGCAACTGGAAGGCACTGGCTGGTTCTATCTGCTGCGTGCCGGTGATCGGCTGGTGGCGCCGGCCTTGCTGGTCATGGCGGAACGCATTGCGCTGTCGCGCGCGCTTACCTGTCTGTACAGCGACGAAGGTGGGTTGGATCAGGGGGAGTCGGCCGAGCCTGCCTTCAAGCCGGACTTCAACCTGGACCTGATGCGCAGTTATCCCTACGTGGGGCGAGCGCTGGCATTCGAGCGCGAGCAGTTCCTGGCGCTGGGCGGTTTCGATTCGGTGTACGGCGAACTGGCGCCACACGATGTGTTGTGGCGAATGGTCGAGAGCGGCGGTACACAGGTGGTCGGACACGTTTCGGAGGTTCTGCTGGAGTCGGCGTTCGACCTGACCAAATGGCTGTCGCTGCCGCAAGTGGTGGACACCAATCCGCGGTTACTCGAGGCGCACTTGCAGCGCCTGGGTGTCGCCCACGGCATTCGCCAGGGCAGCTCGGCACTACTCAATCGGGTCGACTATCACCATGAAGATCGGCCGCTGGTGTCGATCATTATCGTCAGCAAGGACCAGACCCTGGCGTTGCAACGCTGTGTCGAGAGCCTGCTGGAGAAAACCGCGTACGGTGAATACGAGTTGCTGTTGGTGGACAATGGCAGCGAGAGCGCCGAGGCGCTTGACTGGTTCGCCGGCATGGCGCAACTGGGCAGCGACCGGGTCCGGGTATTGCGCTACGAGTTGCAGGGCAATGCAGCGGCGGTGCGCAACTTCGCCGTGCAGCAGGCCGCTGGCGCGTATGTCCTGATGCTCAACCCCTACACGGTGATCACCCAGGCGCAATGGCTGAGTGAACTGCTCAATCATGCGCAACGTCCGGAAGTCGGCGTGGTGGGGGCCAAGCTGTTCAACCCCGATGGCCGCGTGCTGCATGCCGGCCTGATTCTCGGGCTGCAAGGGCCCGCCGGCGTGCCGTTCCATGGCGAGATGCTGCACGCGGCAGGCTACATGTACCGCTTGCAGGTCGCCCACAATTTCAGTGCCGTCGGCGGCGACTGTCTGATGGTGCGCAAGGCGGTCTTCGATGCGGTCGGCGGCCTGGACGAGCAGGGCCTGGCGCACTCCCTCAACGAGGTGGACCTGTGCCTGCGGATCGGCCAGGAAGGTTATCTGGTGGTGTGGACGCCCCATGCGCAACTGGCCTTGGGCGCGCAACCGGCGGTGGTTGCACAAGAGGGTGACCAGGCTCGAAGTGAACAGGAGCAGGAGGTTTTCTATAAGCGCTGGCTGCCGATCGTGGCCCGTGATCCGGCCTACAACACCAACCTGGCGTTGCAGGGGTTGGGCGGGGCAAGCTTCAGTCTCGAGCCCGGCTTACGATCCGGTTGGAGTCCGTTTTCCAAAGCGCAATTGCCGAAGATTCTCGCGTTGCCGGTCAACGCATCCGCCATTGGCCATTATCGGGTCACGCAACCGCTGATCGAACTGGAGGCCGCTGGCAGGGCGCATGGGCGCATTCATTACAACCTGCCGACCATCATCGAAGTCGAGCGTCATTCGCCTGACGTGATTATCTTGCAGGGGCGCTATTCCGAAGGTCCGATCAACGAAATCCCGAGCCTGCAAAAATATTCCAGCGCGCGACGTATCTATGAGCTGGATGACTTTGTGATCAACGTCCCGCACCGTAATGCGCATATTCGCAATATGCCGGGCAAGGATGAAATGGAGTCGCTGGTCCGGCGCGCCATCGGCATGTGCGATCGCGTGGTGGTCTCCACCGAACCGCTGGGTAACGCGCTGTCGGACATGCATCACGACATCCGTGTGGTACCCAACATGTTGGCGTCGCACTTGTGGACCGATCTGCGCAGTCAGCGCCGCACTTCGAAAAAGCCTCGGGTCGGCTGGGGTGGCGGCACCAGCCACCACGGTGACCTGGCGGTCATCGCCGATGTGGTCCGCGAGTTGGCCAATGAAGTCGACTGGGTCTTCTTCGGCATGTGCCCGGACGATTTGCGCCCCTACATGCATGAGTTTCATGGGGTGATCGGGCTGGATGTGTACCCGGCCAAGCTGGCCAGCCTGAACCTGGATCTGGCATTGGCGCCGTTGGAGTTCCACATCTTCAACGACTGCAAGAGCAACCTGCGGCTGCTGGAGTATGGCGCGTGCGGTTACCCGGTGATCTGCACCGACACCGAAGCCTATCGCGGCTACTTGCCGTGCACCCGGATCAAGACCAACTCCACGGATGAATGGCTGCAGGCGATCCGCATGCACCTGGCCGATCCGGACGCCAGCTATCGCATGGGCGATGAGTTGCGCGAGATCGTGCTGCGTGACTACGTGCTGCGCGGCGACAATTTGCGCTACTGGGAAAATGGCTGGCTGGCGGACTGACCGTTCGCGCATCCATCCGGTTCAGGCAGGCGACGTTGAGTCGCCTGCCTTTTTTTTCCATCAGGTTTTGCAATCAGTGTCGAAGATGCCCGCCAGGCATTGCCCGATAGCGGATTGAAAGAGCTGGCGCGTTTCCTGCAAGTCCCCCTTATATCGCCATAAAACGAGCACTTCCGGGGAGTCCGGACGTGTCCTGAACGGCGGCAGGTTTAACCCAGATGGCCCCGCAAAAGCTTGATACAGCTTGGCTGAGCCCTGTGACGAACAAGAGGGAAGGGGATGAAGGCAGTTATTTTGGCGGGTGGCCTGGGTACGCGGATCAGCGAGGAGTCGCACCTCAAGCCCAAGCCGATGATCGAGGTCGGCGGCAAGCCAATTCTCTGGCACATCATGAAGCAGTACTCCGCTCACGGAATCCACGATTTCGTGATCTGTCTTGGCTACAAGGGTTATGCGATCAAGGACTTCTTCGCCAACTACTTCCTGCACACCTCCGACGTCACGTTCGACATGTGTAACAACCGCATGGATGTTCACCAGAACTACAGCGAGCCATGGCGCGTCACGCTGATCGACACCGGCGAAGAGACCATGACCGGCGGCCGTTTGCGCCGCGCCCGACGCTACCTCGAAGACGAAAAGGCCTTCTGTTTTACCTATGGCGACGGCGTGTCGGACCTCAATATCGGTGCGTTGGTGGATTTCCATCTCAAGCACGGAAAGCTGGCGACCGTCACCGCGGTACAACCACCAGGTCGCTACGGTGCGCTCAATCGCGATGGCGACAAGGTCTTGGGGTTCACTGAAAAACCTCGCGGTGACGGTGGCTGGATCAATGGCGGGTTCTTTGTCCTGTCGCCCAAAGTGCTGCCGTTGATCGACGGCGATGAAACTTCGTGGGAGTCCGGCCCACTGGACGGCCTGGCCGAGCGCGGCGAACTCATGGCGTTCCAGCACGACGGTTTCTGGCAACCGATGGATACCCTGCGCGACAAGAATCACCTCGAAGCGCTGTGGCAGAGCGGGGAGGCCCCATGGAAGCAATGGGATTGAGCCCGCAATTCTGGCGTGGCAAGCGCGTGCTGGTCACCGGCCACACCGGGTTCAAGGGCAGTTGGCTGACATTGTGGCTGCAAAGCCTGGGTGCCGAGGTCAGCGGGTTTTCCCTCGACCCGTCCACCGAGCCGAGCCTGTTCGAACTGGCCCGGGTTCACGAAGGCATCAATGATCAGCGCGGCGACCTGCGTGATCTGGGGGCCTTGCTGGAACTGATTGCCGAAACCCAGCCGCAGATCGTTCTGCACCTGGCGGCTCAGCCGCTGGTGCGCGAAGGTTATCGCGACCCGTTGGGCACGTACTCCAGTAACGTCATGGGCACGCTCAACCTGCTCGAGGCGATCCGTCAGGTGGGCGGCGTGCGCGCCTGCGTGCTGGTGACCACCGACAAGGTCTACGCCAATCAGGAATGGCTGTGGCCGTACCGCGAAAACGAAGCGTTGGGCGGTCATGATCCCTACAGCAGCAGCAAGGCGTGCTGCGAATTGCTGGCGCAATCCTATGCCGCCTCGTTCTTTGCGCCGCAAAAGCATGGCGAGCATGGTCTGGCGTTGGCCACGGCCCGCGCCGGCAATGTGCTTGGCGGTGGCGATTTCGCCCCGGAGCGGCTGATTCCCGACGTGCTGCGGGCGTGGTCGGCGGATGAGCCTGTGACCTTGCGTTATCCCCAGGCGGTGCGCCCATGGCAGCACGCGCTGGAACCGCTGGCCGGCTATCTGCAACTGGCGGCCGGCCTGTTTGAGCAGGGGCCGCAATTCGCCGGGGCGTGGAATTTCGGCCCCGGTGAAGCGGACATGCGCAGCGTCGGTGAAGTGGTCGAACTGCTCGCCAGCCGCTGGCCGCAAGCACGCGGGCTACGCATCGAACCGAGCGATATGCATGAGGCCGGCCTGTTGCGCCTGGACAGCAGCCGTGCCCGTCAATTGCTGGCCTGGCAACCGCGCTGGTCGTTGCAGCAGTGCCTGACCCAGACCCTGGATTGGCATTTGGCGTGGCAGAACGGCGATGACATGCGCGCCGTCAGCCTGGCGCAATTGAACCTGTACCGAGGCACGCTGTGAGTGAATTTCTGCTGAAGGCGTTGCCGCTGAACGGATTGTTCAGCGTGCAGCACAAACGTTTCGAGGACGAGCGCGGGCACTTTTCCCGGTTGTTTTGCGAAGGCAGCCTCGGTGCGTTTGGCCAGGCATTTCATATTCGCCAGATCAATCACTCCTGCACCCGTGAACGCGGCAGCGTGCGTGGCCTGCATTACCAGAATGCCCGTGCACCGGAAGCCAAGTTGATCACCTGCCTGCGCGGTGAAGTCTGGGATGTCGCGGTGGATCTGCGTCCCGACTCCGAGACTTTCCTGCACTGGCACGCCGAGCACCTGCGTGCCGGCGATGGCCGCAGCCTGTTGATTCCTGCCGGGTTCGCCCATGGCTTTCAGACCCTGAGTGCCGATGCCGAGCTGCTTTACCTGCACAGCAACGACTACACGCCGGAACATGAAGGCGGGTTGTCGGTGCTCGATCCACGGCTGGCGATTGCCTGGCCGTTGCCTGTCAATAATCTGTCGGTGCGCGATGCGAGCCATCCGGCGCTCGATGAACACTTTGCCGGAGTGCGTCTATGAACTGCCGTGGTTGCGCCGCTGCGCTGACCCTGCCGCTGATTGACCTGGGCACCTCGCCGCCGTCCAACGCTTACGTGCGTGCCGACCAGTTGGAGCAGGCCGAACAATGGGTGCCGTTGAAGGTTGCCGTGTGCCAGCAGTGCTGGCTGGTGCAAACCGAGGATTACACCAGCGCCGACAGCCTGTTCGATGCCGAGTACGCCTATTTCAGTTCGTTCTCCAGCACCTGGCTGGCCCATGCCGAGCGTTATGTGGCCGAGATGGTCGAACGCTTCGGCCTGAGCGCCGACAGCCGTGTGGTGGAAGTCGCGGCCAACGACGGTTACCTGTTGCAGTACGTGGCCGGGCGCGGCATCCCTTGCCTGGGCGTCGAGCCGACCTGCAGCACCGCGCAAGCGGCGCGGGAAAAAGGCTTGGAGATTCGTGAGCTGTTTTTCGGTCGCGACACCGCCGCGCAATTGAAAAGCGAAGGCTGGGGCGCCGACCTTATTGCAGCCAACAACGTGTTGGCCCACGTCCCGGATATCAACGATTTCCTCGGCGGCTTTGCGACCTTGCTCAAGCCGGCGGGTGTGGCGACTTTCGAATTCCCGCAGTTGCTGACCCTGATGGCCGGCCAGCAGTTCGACACGCTGTACCACGAGCATTATTCCTACCTGTCGCTGACCGCTGTGCAGACCTTGTGCGAGCGCAATGGCCTGCAAGTGTTCGACGTCAGTCAGCTCCCGACCCATGGCGGCTCGCTGCGAGTCTTCGTCCAGCGGCTGGACGGCGAGCGTCGCGAAGTGCAACCGACGGTTCGGCAACAGCTGCAGGCTGAACTCGCCGCCGGGGTAAAAACCCCTGAGTACTACACGACCCTGGCGCCCGCCGCCGAGCGCATCAAGCACGACCTTCTGCGCTTCCTGTTGCAGGCCAAGGCCGATGGCAAGCGCGTGGTCGGCTACGGCGCCGCCGCCAAGGGAAACACCCTGCTCAACTACGCCGGGGTCAAGCCGGACCTGTTGGCCTGGGTGGCCGATGCCAACCCGCACAAGCAAGGCAAGTTCCTGCCCGGTAGCCGCATTCCGATCGTGTCGCCGGCACAGATCGACATCGAAAAACCGGACTACGTGCTGGTGCTGCCTTGGAACCTGCTGGATGAGATCACCCAGGCCTTTGCCGGCATTCGTGCATGGGACGGTCGTTTTGTCATTGCCATTCCCGAGTTGATCATTCGATGAGCCGAATTCATTACACCAAACCCAGTGTCGGTGAGCTGGAAGCAGACTACGTACTCGATGCCGTCCGTCATGGTTGGGGAGAGCGCTGCTACGAGTACCTGACACGCTTCGAAAAGTCCTTTGCCGAGCACGTGGGTGCGACCTACGCGATTGCAACGTCCAGTTGCACCGGCGCGCTGCACATGGGTATGGCGGCGCTGGGCATCGGTGCCGGCGATGAGGTGATCCTCGCCGATACCAACTGGATCGCCTCGGCTGCGCCCATCACCTATCTGGGTGCGACACCGGTGTTCGTCGACGTGCTGGCCGACAGTTGGTGCCTTGACCCACAGCAGGTTCGCCGGGCAATTACCTCTCGGACCAAGGCGATTCTGGCGGTGCACCTCTACGGCAATCTCTGCGACATGGATGCGCTGCTGGCCATCGGTCGCGAGTTTGGCCTGCCGGTCATCGAAGACGCCGCCGAGGCGATCGGCTCGCAGTGGCGCGGTCAGGCGGCGGGTTCACTGGGCGCGTTCGGTGCGTTTTCCTTTCACGGCACCAAGACCATGACCACCGGCGAAGGCGGGATCTTCGTGACGTCGGACAAGGCCCTGTATGACCGGGTATTGACCCTGTCCAACCATGGCCGGGTAGCGGGCAGCAGCAAACAGTTCTGGCCGGATTTCCTGGGCTTCAAATACAAAATGAGCAACCTGCAAGCGGCCGTCGGTTGCGCGCAGGTTGAACGGATCGACGAGCTGATCGAACGCAAGCGCGCGATCTTCGCCAACTATGCCCAGGCGCTGGCCCTGCTGCCGGGCCTGTCCATGAACCCTGAGCCCGAATACGCACGCAACGGTTACTGGATGCCCACCGTCGTCTTTGACCGCGAGCTGGGGATCACGCGGGACATGTTGATTGCAGCCTTCCAGGCCGCCGATATCGATGCGCGGGTGTTCTTCTGGCCGCTGTCGTCCTTGCCGATGTTCAGCGAACTGACGGCTGACTCGCCCGTGGCGCATGCGCTGCCGGAGCGCGCGATCAATCTGCCGAGTTATCACGACATGACTGATGACGATCAGCAACGGGTCATCGAGGTGCTGCGCGCGCTGGTACTCAAAAGGACGCAGCTATGAAGGTTTACCTGCTGGGGGCGGCCAATCCTGAAGCGGTACGGATGATCCTCACCCTGCAACGCAGCCAGCCGGACGTGCAGTTCGCCTTTCTCGATAACGATCCGGCGAAGCAAGGCACGCTGTTTTATGGCGTGCCGGTGGTGGGGGGTACCGACAAGGTGGCCGAGCTGAAAGGCCCCGATACACGCTTTGTCAATCTGATCACTGGCACCACGGCGCTGCGTTACCGGACCACCTGCGAAATCGTCGAGGCCGGCGGCACCCTGGGCAACTTCATCCACCCGGGCATCGATCTGACGATGATCACCATGGGCGTCGGCACCTATCTGCAAGAGGGCGTGATCATGCAGGCGCAAGTCAGCCTCGGCGATAACACCAGCATCAGTGCCGGAAGTGTTGTCGGGCATGAGGGACAGATCGGCCATTCGGTATTCATGGCGCCGGGTGTCTGCATTGCCGGTTGTGTCGAGATCGGCGACGGCACCTTCATCGGCACCAACGCCACGATCCTGCCGCGATTGCGCATCGGTCGTTGGGTCACCATCGGTGCAGGCGCCGTAGTGACCAAAGACGTTCCAGACTATGCGGTTGTGGTGGGCAGTCCCGCCAGGACCATCAAGACCAATCCTGCTTCCTTTCAAGACGGTCGGGTTTTCAACTAACCACCGCACCAATTTCCGGAGAGTCTGTAATGAATCCTCATGAGCAGTTTCGTGAAGAAGTAAAAGACAACATCGAAGGCCTGCAACAGGACAAAGCATTGCAAGCCACGTCGCTGGACTGGGTTGGCACGACCGCCAAGCATAAATACACCTACAACTTCAGCTGGATGGGCCGCCCGATCATTCAGTTTCCCCAGGACATGGTCGCCATGCAGGAGATCATCTGGGCGCTGCGGCCGGACATCATTGTCGAGACCGGTATTGCCCACGGCGGCTCGCTGGTGTTTTACGCCTCGATGCTCGAACTGATCGGCCATGGCGAAGTGCTGGGCGTCGACATCGATATCCGCCAGCACAACCGTGAGGCAATCGAAGCGCACCCGATGAGCAAGCGGATCCAGATGATCCAGGGTTCGAGCATTGATCCGGCAATCGTCGAGCAGGTCCGTCAGCGCGTCGAAGGCAAGAAAGTGCTGGTGGTGCTGGACTCCAACCATACCCACGAGCACGTCCTGGAAGAGTTGCGGGCCTATGCGCCGATGACCTCGGTAGGCAGCTACTGCGTGGTGATGGATACCGTGGTTGAAGACATGCCCGAAGACGCGTTCCCGGACCGTCCGTGGGGCAAGGGCGATAACCCGAAGACCGCGGTATGGGCTTACCTGGAAGAAAACGGCGGTTTTGAAATCGATCAGGCCATTCACAGCAAGCTGCTGATCACCGTCGCGCCGGATGGCTATCTGCGTCGCGTGCGGTAATCGACAAGACATCGTTGGGTTTTTCGGCGATTCGCCGTTGTGGGGAAATGTATGCAAGGCAAGAACAATTCTGAACACGGGTTGGCACTCAACGAACAGTTGACCGTGGTGCTGATGTCTCACGAGCGGCCGGCATTTTTGCGCCGGGCCGCACGTTTCTACAGCGGCTTGCCTTGCAGGATTCTGGTGCTGGATTCTTCGACTGAAGGTCAGCCAAGCCTGGCCGGGCAGTTTGAAAATGTGGATTACCAGCATGTTCCGCAGTTTGGCTACTGGGGAGTCCGTGCCAAGCTGGCCTTTGGCGTGGAACAAGTGACCACTGCGTTCATGGTGTTCGCCGCCGACGATGATTTCCATGTGCACGATGCCCTGCGCGCTGCCGTGGCATTCATGGCGGTCAATCCCGACTACGCCCTGTGTCACGGCTACAGCATGATGTACCTGTCGCAACCCAACAGCGTCAGCTACTTCCGGCGGGACAAGAAGGTCTGCGAAGACTATTCGTCCGAGCTCGCCGAGGAGCGTGTGCTCGATTACATGCACCAGTACCTGCCGCCTTTCTATGCCGTACAGCGCACCGACCTGGTACGTGACTGGTATCAGGTGATGCCTCAGGATACGTCCTTCCAATGGCAGGAAATCGGTCACACCTATTACATGCTGGCGCGGGGCAAGGCGCGGATTCTGCCGATCCCGTATGTCGTGCGTGAAATGAACTACGGTTACTCGGATCACAACACTGAAATCTTCCACACGCTGGCTCATACGGATGCCAGGACGGTCGCCGAGCGTGAAGCCTTTGCTGCTTTCCTCTTCGGCTTGCCGACTCAAGTTCAAAGCGAGGACCCTGAGCAAGGCCGGCAGTTCGCGCTGCAAAGCTTTGAGGCCTTGGCCGATAGCTTGCGCACCGGTCGCGCACTGACCACCGAGCTGATTATCGAGTCCGCCTGGACAAGCGTCGAGAACGGCCCTGTGCGCCGTTTCGGCCCCAAGCAATACGTCGAAATGCCGTTCTACAACCAGGCGTTTTTCGATCAGTTGACGCAGTTCGAGTTTCTGTTGCACGCCATGCCGGCCGGTCGCGTTCAGTTGGCAGGCCTTGAGGGTATCTGGACCCGTCAGCAGAGCCTGATGCTGGCGCGCAACAATGACACGCCGGAAAGTGTGGTCGACCGTTTGTGGCAAGCCCACGACAGCAACATCTTCAACCGCGCGGTGGTCAAGCGTCTGGTGGCCCAGCTGGAACTGCTGGGTGAAGACGAAGAAGCGCAGACCCTGGGCGATTGGGCTGCACGTCTGGAGGCGGTGTCGGTTGAGGGTAATCGTGCGACGTTCGACAAGATGCTCTCCGGTCGACTGCTCAAATGGCTCTCCCCCCGCCAGCCTGATGAACAAGAGGCTGAGTCGATCGCCCGACACCTTGCGGCCAACGACGGTGGTCCTCAGTTCGGGATTTTCCTGCTCGACCTGGATAACGATATCGACAAACTGCAAGTCTCTCTCGACAGCCTTCTCGAAGGTCACAGCAAGGCGTTCAGGATTGTGGTCTTCACCACCGGCGAAGCACCGGCCGCGACCACGGCGCAGAACACTCTGCACTTTGTCCGGGTTACCCAAAGCAACTACGTCGACAAGCTGAACCAGGGTGCTCGTCAGTCGCCTTGCGACTGGTTGATGCTGGCCGAAGCCGGTGACGAGTTCACTGCCGGCGGGCTATTGCGCGCCAGCCTGGAACTGTTGTCTGCCACGGATTGCCGAGCTGTCGCCACCGACGAAATCCAGCGCACCAGCGAAGGCGCACTGGTGGACGTATTCCGTCCTGGCTTCAATCTTGATCTGCTGCAAAGCCTGCCGGCCTTGATGGCGCGTCACTGGCTGATCCGTCGGGAAGTGTTCCTTGAAGTCGGTGGCTACCAGCCTGATTTCAGCAAGGCTCTTGAGTTCGACCTGTTGCTGCGCATCATCGAGCAGGGGGGCCTCAACGGGCTGGCCCACCTGGATGAGCCGCTGGTGATTGCCCGGGCGCCGGTGCTGGAAGAAAACGCCGATGAGCGCCTGGCGTTGTTGCGCCACCTGGGCAATCGGGGCTACAAGGCCAAGATTACTTCGACGGTACCTGGCACCTGGCAGATCGATTACCGCCACACCGAACGCCCGCTGGTGTCGATCATCGTGGCGGCCGGGGACAATCTTTCGGCCCTGCAGCAGTGCCTGCAAGCGGTCTTGCTACGAACCCGCTACATCCAGTACGAAGTGTTGGTTGCGATCAACCAGCATCAGTCGGCCGAGGTCAATGACTGGCTCGGTACTTATCAGCATCCGAAAGTCAGCATCCTGCGCAACGATCAGCGTATGAGCGATGCGGCGTTGTACAACGCGGCCAGCCAGCAGGCGCAGGGCGAGTACCTGATACTGTTGGCCGCCGACAGTGAAGTGGTCAACCCGAACTGGCTTGAGTCGCTGCTCAATCACGCCCAGCGTCCGGAAGTCGGCGTGGTCGGTCCCAAGTTGATCGACCGTGACGGCAAGGTCACTCAGGCCGGTCTGATTCTCGGCATGAACGGTGGTGTGGGCTCAGCCTTTGTTGGTGAAAAACACGACGCCGAAGGTTACTTGCACCGGTTGGCGCTGGAGCAGAACTACTCAGCAGTGTCGATGGTGTGCCTGATGGTGCGTAAAGCGTTGTTCGACGAGCTGGACGGTCTGGACAGCGTGACCTTCGCCGACGGTTTGAGCGACGTTGACCTGTGCCTGCGGGCTGGTCAGGCCGGTTACCTCACCGTGTGGACGCCGCTGGTACAGGTGATTCATTCGGGGGAAGTACCACAAGCGCCGCAAGCCCTCGATGCATTGCGAGAAAAGTGGGCCCCGGCCTTTGCTCAGGACCAGGCCTATAACGCCAATCTGGCCTTGAGCGGCAAAGGCTTTGCCCTGGGCGAAAGTGCTTCGGTGAACTGGGCGCAGATGCTCGGCTAGGCCTGGCGAACAGGTATAAGGATTCAAGGCATGTTCAACGGAAAATCGATTTTCATCGCAGGCGGGACCGGTTCGTTCGGGTGTCGGATCATTCGGGACGCGCTGGTGCGTGTCTGGTTGCCAGCATGATTCCTTACGCTAGGCAAAGCCTTGATCAGGCGGACATCGATGCCGTGGTCGGTGTATTGCAGTCTGACTGGCTGACCCAGGGGCCGACCATCGAGCGCTTTGAGCGAGCGATGGCCGAACGCTGCGAGGCAGGTTTTGCCGTGGCGGTGTGCAATGCCACGGCGGCCCTGCACATCGCTTGCCTGGCGGCAGGGCTCGGCCCGGGCGATTGGCTATGGACGACACCGAACACCTTTCTCGCCTCGGCCAACTGTGGTCGCTACTGCGGTGCCGAGGTGGATTTTGTCGATATCGACCCGCTGACCTGGAATCTCGATGCCGCTGCGCTGGCCGTCAAGCTGGAGCGGGCCGAGCGTGAAGGCCGGTTGCCGAAAGTGCTGGTGGCGGTGGCGTTCTCCGGGCAGAGCTGCGACATGCGCAGGATTGACGCACTGGCCAGGCGATATGGCGTTACTGTGATCGAAGACGCGGCCCATGCCGCTGGTGCGTCCTACGCCGGGCGGCCGGTGGGTTGTGGCGAATTTGCCGCGATGACCGTGTTCAGTTTTCATCCGGTGAAGATCATCACCAGCGCCGAAGGTGGCATGGTGATGACCAACAGTCCGGAACTGGCCGAGCGTCTGCAACGCTTGCGTAGCCACGGCATGACCCGGGATCCGCAGCAGATGACCGGACCCAGCCACGGCCCTTGGTACTACGAACAGGTGGAGTTGGGTTTCAATTACCGCATTACCGACCTGCAAGCGGCCCTTGGTTTGTCGCAGTTGAACAAACTGGATGAGTTTATCGAGCGCCGGCGTGAACTGGCGGCTCGTTATGACCGCTTGCTGGCGTATTTGCCGCTGACCTTGCCTGGTGCACAACCCGAGGCCGAGTCGTCATGGCATCTGTATGTGGTGCGGCTGCAACTCGATCAGATCGGTCTCACTCATCGTGAGGTGTTCGAGAGTTTGCGAGAGGCCGGGGTCGGTGTGAACCTGCACTACATTCCCGTGCATTTGCAGCCTTACTATCGTGATCTGGGGTTCGCCGAAGGTGATTTTCCGCAGGCGGAACGTTACTACGCCGAAGCCATCAGCCTGCCGTTGTATCCATTGCTCAGTGATGAACAACAGGACTACGTGGTGGAGCAGATGCGGCAGCTGATCGAAATAATCCAGCCATTGCGGCGGGTGGGAAATGTGTGATGCGTGAACTGACCGTGCAGGAAACCTTCTGGCAGGGTGAATTCGGCAACCAGTACGTTGAGCGCAATGTCGGGCAGCCGCTGGTGGCGGCCAACCTGGCGTTGTTCGCCAAGGCACTGAAACGGGTCGGGCACATCGGCAGCCTGGTAGAACTGGGCACCAATGCCGGCAACAACCTGCAGGCACTGCACCAGCTGTTGCCGCGCTGCGAATTGTTTGGCGTGGAAATCAATGCCAGCGCTTGTGCCGCGGCCCGGGCGTTGGGGATTGCACACATCTGGCAGGGTTCGCTGTTCGACTTCCCACGGGAACGTACCTTCGACCTGACCCTGAGCAAAGGCGTGCTGATTCACCTGGCGCCGGAGTTACTGCCGGCCGCGTACGCGCAACTGTATGAGCTGAGCAAGCGCTACATACTGATCGCCGAGTACTACAACCCGGCGCCGGTCGAGGTCCCGTATCGCGGCAACAGCGGCAAGTTGTTCAAACGCGATTTTGCCGGTGAAATGCTCGATCGCTATGACGATCTGCAACTGGTTGATTACGGTTTTGGTTACCACCGCGATCGGCAATTCCCGGTGGATGACATCACCTGGTTTGTCCTGGAAAAATGCCGTTGAACAACGTCGCCATTATTCCGGCCCGCGGTGGCAGCAAACGAATACCCCGCAAGAACCTCAAGCCGTTTGCTGGTGTGCCGATGATTGCCCGATCGATTAAGGTCGCTTTGGAATCCGGGTTGTTTTCCCGAGTGGTGGTCAGCACCGACGATGAGGAAATTGCCGGACTGGCGCGGGACTGCGGCGCCCAGGTGCCCTTCATGCGCCCGGCGGCACTGGCCGACGACTTCACGGGCACCGCGGCGGTGATCGCCCATGCCCTGCAAGCCTTGCGCGAACAAGGGGACGAGTTTGATCGCGCCTGTTGTATCTACGCGACCGCGCCTTTGTTGCAATCGCGATTTCTTGTCCAGGGGCTTAGCCTGCTGGAGCAGCACCCCGACAAGTCATTCGCCTTCTCGGTGTGCGACTTCGGATTCCCGGTCCAGCGAGCCCTGACCCTTGATGATCAGGGGGCATTAACGGCGCTGTATCCGCAGTATCGTGATACCCGTTCACAGGATCTGTCGATCGCCTATCAGGACGCCGGACAATTCTACTGGGGCCGCAGCGATGCCTGGCTGCGTGGCGAGGTGCTGTATTCACCGTACAGCCTGCCGGTCATCCTGCCGCGTCATTTGGTGCAGGACATCGACACACTGCAGGACTGGAAGCGCGCCGAATACCTGTATGCCGCGCTGAAGGCCGGTGGGGAGCTGCAATGAGAGTGCTGATTCGCTCTGACGCCTCGCCAACCATCGGCAGCGGCCACATCGCACGCTGCCTGTGCCTTGCCCGGGTATTGCGCAGGCAGGGCAGTCATGTGGCGTTCGCCTGTCGCCTGTTACCGGGGCATCGACTGGAGGCACTGCGGGCCGAAGGTTTCGAAGCCTTCGCGCTGCCCGAGCGCTACAGCGATGAAGACCCGCAGCAAGCCATCGAGTCCATGCTGCCATGGCAGACGGACATCGCCGCGCTCGAGCCGCTGCTGGAGCATCAGCCGGCGTTTGACTGGATCATTGTCGACCACTACGGTCTCGATCATCACTGGCAGACGGCCGCCCGGCGCTTTGCGCCACGGATCGCCGTGGTCGATGACCTCGCCACCCGAACCTACAGCGCCGACTTGCTGCTGAACCAGAACCTCTCGGGAACGCCAGAGGCTTATACGTCGCTGCTGGCGCCAGGCTGCCGGACCTTGTTCGGCCCAAGGTTCGCCATGCTGCGCGACGAGTTCCGTTGCCCGGCCATCGACATCAAGCCTCAGGCCCGGCGTGTGCTGGTAAATTTCGGCGGTTTCGACGCGGCAATGCAGACCCACCATGCGATGCTGGCGCTGGCAGACTTTGCCGAGCTGGAGGTCGATTTTGTCGCCGGAGCAGATAATCCGGCCTGGGCGCAGATGCAGGCGTTGGCGGTGAGCCGCCCGCATTGGCGCCTGCACAGTTTTGTCAGTGACTTTTATCGATTGATGACCGAGGCCGACCTGTTTGTCGGGGCGGGTGGCGGCACCAGTTGGGAACGGGCGGCCATGGGGCTGCCGACGATTTGCATTGCCGTATCGAACAACCAGCAGGTCAACGGCGAGGTCATGGCGGCCGCAGGCGCCCATGTGTTCATGGGGAGGCGCGAGCAGGTCAGTGTCGAGCAATTGCGCCTGGCCATCGGCTTTGTCGCGGGTAACCAGGGTCTGCGCCAGAGCCTGGCGCGGCAGTCGCGACAACTGGTCGATGGCCGGGGGGCGCAGCGAGTGGCGGCTGCGCTGGCCGGCGCGGTGTTGAGGGTGCGTCCGGCGACCCTGGGTGATGCGCAGTTGTTGTTCGACGGGCGCAACACCGAGGCCGTGCGCCACTGGTCGCTGGAGACCGGCGTGATCGAGTGGCCCGCGCATCAAAACTGGCTGACGGCGAGCCTGAACAATCCTCGGCGGCAGCTGCTGATAGCCGAGGCCGATGACGGTCCGGTCGGTGTACTGCGTTATGACGTGCGTGGTTTTACCGCCGAGGTGTCGATTTATCTATTCGAAGGCCGGTTCGGCCTGGGTTGGGGCAGGGCGCTGCTGGACCGTGGAGAAGCCTTTGTGAAGGCCCGCTGGCCAGAACTTGAGTCGCTCACCGCCCAGGTATTGCCCGCTAACCAGCCGTCGCTGAACGTCTTTCGCGAAGCCGGTTTTACCCAGAGTGCCTGCGCGTTCACGCGCGTATTGAAGGATCACGCAGATGACTAGCTTCAAGATTGGCGAGCGCCTGATCGGTGCCGATGCGCCGCCATTGATCATTGCCGAGATGAGCGGCAACCATAACCAGTCCCTGGACGTGGCACTGCAAATCGTCGAGGCTGCGGCAAAGGCCGGTGCCCATGCGTTGAAACTGCAGACCTACACTGCCGACACCATGACCCTGGACCTGACCGAGGGTGAGTTTTTCATCAAGGACCCCAACAGCCTGTGGGCCGGTAGTTCGTTGTACGCGCTGTACGAGAAGGCATACACGCCCTGGGAATGGCACGCGCCGATTTTCGCTCGCGCCAGGGCGCTGGGGTTGCTGGCGTTCTCCACGCCATTCGATGAGAGCGCCGTAGACTTCCTCGAAAGCCTCGACGTGCCGGCCTACAAGATCGCCAGTTTCGAAAACACCGACCTGCCGCTGATACGCCGGGTGGCCGCGACGGGCAAGCCGCTGATCATTTCCACCGGCATGGCCAGCATCGCAGAGCTCGATGAAACCGTGCGCGCCGCCCGCGAGGCCGGGTGCAAGGATCTGGTGCTGCTCAAATGCACCAGCACCTATCCGGCATCACCCGCGAACAGCAACCTGAGGACGATTCCTCATCTGCGCGAGTTGTTCGAATGCCAGGTGGGGCTGTCCGATCACTCCATGGGGGTCGGTGTGTCTGTGGCGGCGGTGGCATTGGGGGCAACAGTGGTGGAAAAGCATTTCACCCTCGACCGTGCGGCCGGTGGCGTCGACGCCAGTTTCTCGCTGGAGCCTTCCGAGCTGGCCAGCCTGGTGATTGAAACCGAGCGCGCCTGGCAAGCCATGGGGCAGGTGCATTACGGTGTCACCGAGGCTGAGCGCCAATCCCTGGTGTACCGTAGATCGTTGTATGTAACCCGGGATATGGCGGCCGGCGAGCCCTTCGACGGGACAAATCTGAGAGCCATCCGTCCGGGGCTCGGGCTGGCGCCCAAACACGCGCAAAGTCTCCTGGGACGCCGTGCCCGTCAGGCCATCAAGCGTGGAACAGCGCTTGACTGGTCGTTGGTCGAATGACCCGTTGCCGAGCTGATTCGGCAAAATAGCGTGACCTGCGAGTCAGAACGGGCATCTTCACTGTATTGTATTGACCGGGAAGATGGCGCCTGACCCTTTATCGGGTTCAGTGATGGCCCTCTACGCTTCCCGGTCGTCGCCTTTGGGCGACGCAAATCCTGGTTTGTCGGCGCCCCTCGATTCCTGCGAGTGGTGGTATTGGGCTGTTTATTATTGGGAAGCCGTAATGATTGGCATAAAGAGCATTGCGAGCTACGTTCCTGTAGCCGGCGTGGACAATTACGCACAAGGTGCAAAATTCGAGAAGGATGAAGAATTCATCCTGGGCAAGATCGGTTCGGCTTTCCTGCCGCGCAAGGGCGTTGATCAGGAAACTTCCGATCTGTGCGTTGAAGCGGCCAATGCGCTGTTTGCCAGCAACCCCGATTTGAAACGCGAGTCCATCGATGCGTTGATCGTCGTCACCCAGAACGGTGACGAAGAAGGCCTGCCGCATACCGCGGCCATCGTGCAGGACAAACTCGGCCTGCCGACCAACGTCGCCGCGTTCGATATTTCCCTGGGCTGTTCCGGTTACGTCTACGGCATTTATGCGATCAAGGGCTTCATGGAGGCTGCTGGCCTGAAGAACGGCCTGCTGATCACTGCCGACCCGTATTCGAAGATCGTCGACCCGGAAGACCGCAACACCACCATGCTGTTCGGCGATGCGGCCACGGCTACCTGGATGGGTGAGAACCCGACCTGGGCACTGGGCAAGGCCAAGTTCGGCACCGATGGTTCCGGCGCTCCACATTTGAAAGTCACCGATGGCGTGTTCTTCATGAACGGTCGCCAGGTGTTCAATTTCGCACTGCTCAAGGTGCCGGCGCATTTGCATGAGTTGTTGGGCGAATCGCAATTGAGCGCTGACGACATCGATGCGTTCTGCATTCACCAAGGCAGCGCGGCGATTGTCGACGCAGTTGCGCGGCGCTTCGAAGAGTGCCCGCAGAAGTTCATCAAGGACATGGTCGAGACCGGTAACACGGTGTCGTCGAGCATTCCATTGCTGCTGGAAAAGCATATCCTCGATTCCGAATGGAAGCGCGTTGCGCTCAGCGGTTTCGGAGTGGGGCTGTCATGGGGTTCGGCGATCATCTATCGTCCTTGAGTGAAGGTCTTTTAATAAAAAGGCCGGTACAAAAAAGCGCTCAAGGGTTAACCTTGAGCGCTTTTTTGCTTGTAAGGAATGCGAGGTAGCATGAGCGAATGCTTTGAAGACAATGCTCAGGTTATCCAGCGTCGCTGGCCGTCGCTGTATGCGCGATTGAAAACGGAAGACCGCCTGGCCGTCGAGGTCGACCTGATCGAGGGGCGAGACTCGACGCTGTGTGTGGGTGGTATCCAGCTCACCAGCCGTCATGGTCGTCTGCGCGAGGCCCGCCTGCAGGCCGCCAGTCTCCCGCTCGACAAGCCACAGCTGCACGTTTATGGCACCGGCTTCGGCGATTTGCCTGCGGTTTTGCTGGAACGCGCCGGGCTTGAAAAACTCTATGTCCACATTCTCAACGGCGCGCTTTTCCTATTGGTGCTGGAGCTGATCGATCAACGCCAATGGCTGGGCGATCCGCGCGTGCAATTGCTCTACGCAGGCGATCTGTCCGACATCTTCACCCCGTTTTTTGCCTTGCCCGCCGAAATGCTGCTGGCCGATGACCACAGTGCGAAGATTCGTGATCGGCTGGTCAGCGAAGTGCACTTGAGTTTCAACAATCGTGATTTCGACCCGCAGTCGCCGGTCATTCTGCAGCGCTTGCAGGACACCGTCGGGCTACTGCTTGCCGATGACGATGTGGCTCGGCTCTTCGGCACTTGTCCCGAGCGCGAGATTTATGTGATTGCCACCGGGCCGAGCCTGGAAGGGAATTTCGAGCGCTTGGCAGCGGTGCGCAACCAATCCCCGCGACCTCTGTTCATCTGTGTGGATACGGCCTACAAGCCCCTTCGCGAGCACGGAATCAAGCCTGACCTGGTCGTGAGCATCGACCAGCGCATCAGCGTGCTGCACTTGCCCGGCGACGCGTCCGAGGATATTGCGCTGGTGTACTTGCCATTGAGCGATCCGCAAATGCTCAATGCCTGGAAAGGCAAGCGTTACGGTGGTTACTCCGCAAGCCCGATCTACGCCACGTTGCGCGAACAGCATCCCCGTGCACTGCTGAACGTGGGCGGCAGCGTGATTCACCCGGCCGTGGATCTGGCGGTGAAGATGGGCGCGCAGCGCATCACGCTTTTCGGTGCCGACTTTGCCTTTCCAATGAACCGGACCCACACCGGCTGGAACGATGGTGACCTGGGGCCGCCGGTGAGTCAGGCCAGATACTGGGTGCACGATGGTCATGGCCAGAAGGTCAAGACGCAGTTGAATTTTCGCGGCTATCTGTGCGAGTTGGAGCGTTACATTGCCAGGCATCCCCAGGTCCTTTTCCTCAACAGCAGTCGGGCGGGGGCAATGATTGCCGGGACGCAATTCAATCAGGATTTCGTGCGATGAAGCATCAGGCGATAGGTATCGAGGAATACCGGCAATGCGCCGGTTTGTTTCGCTTGGGGCGTGATGTCGAAGCGGCGTTGAACATGGTCGATCTGTTCGATGAGGCACAGCGCCTGTTTTTGCAGGCACCTCAGGACGTGCAACAGGCGTGGGCATCGTTGCTCAGGCAAATGCTCGCCTGTCAGGAGCGCCAGGATTGGCTGGGGCTCGCCGATTTCATGGAATATGAGTTGATCGAACTGCTCGAAAACATGCCGGCCTGAGGGCAATAACAGCTTTGGCACGGGCGTTTTCGGGCTGGACAGTTTTATGGCGTCATTTTTTCGCGGTTGAGGGGCGCTAAGCCCTTGTTTTCTCGAGGGTGGCAGGGTGATGGCATTTTTTTTAAAAAAAGCCCTCAAGCAACCTGCCAACCCGACGATAACTAATACGAAGGTTCTCTAGGCCATACCCGGCGGTTGCCAGGGCCGGAAGCCGCAGTACCCAACCAACGAGGAATTCGTCATGGCTTTAACAGTAAACACCAACACTACGTCGCTGAACGTTCAGAAAAATCTGAACCGTGCTACCGACGCTCTGTCGACTTCGATGGCTCGCCTGTCTTCCGGCCTGAAAATCAACAGCGCTAAAGACGACGCTGCTGGCCTGCAGATCGCAACTCGCATGGCTGCACAGATTCGTGGTGGCAATCAGGCAGTGCAGAACGCCAACGACGGTATCTCCGTTGCCCAGACCGCTGAAGGCGCGCTGCAAGCTTCGACCGACATTCTGCAGCGTATGCGTGAACTGGCTGTTAAAGCACGTAACGGCACCAACAGCACTGCTGACCAGACCGCTACCAACTCCGAATTCGCTCAGATGTCTGACGAAATCACTCGTATCTCTGCTTCCACCAACCTGAACGGCAAAAACCTGCTGGACGGTACCGCTGGTACCATGCAACTGCAAGTTGGCGCCAACACCGGCTCGGCTAACCGCATCGACCTGGTACTGAGCTCCAAGTTCGACGCCGTATCCCTGTCCGTAGGCAGCGGTACTGTTGTTCTGACTGGTGCAACTTCCGCTACCCTGTCTGCCAACATCGACAACGCGATCACCGCGATCGACGCTGCTCTGGCATCGATCAACGCCACCCGCGCAAACCTGGGTGCTTCGCAGAACCGTCTGACCAGCACCATCTCCAACCTGCAGAACATCGTGGAAAACACCACTGCTGCACAAGGCCGTGTACAAGACACTGACTTCGCCGCAGAAACCGCGAACCTGACCAAGCAGCAAACCCTGCAACAGGCTTCTACCTCGGTTCTGGCTCAAGCCAACCAACTGCCTTCTGCTGTACTGAAGCTGCTTCAGTAATTTTGCAAAGAGTTTGGGCGGGGGAGTGTGCTTGTCACACTCTCTCGCTTTTTACGTTAAGAGGTGATGGGCATGGAGATGAGCGTAAAGCTAGGCGTGTCTTATCCGGCTCCCCAGTCAGCGAGCACCGTTTCGGATAAAGCGCCGGAAAAGCCTAAAGTCGCCAGCGAGACCCCTGTGGCGGAAAAGAAGCTGGATACGGATGACACTCACTTGAAGCAGGCGGTGCAGCAGATCGAAAAATTTGTACAGTCGATCAAGCGCAATCTGGAGTTCTCGATAGATGAGCAGTCCGGAAAGGTCGTCGTCAAAGTGATTGCAAGCGAAACGGGCGAAGTCGTGCGACAGATCCCCTCCGCCGAAGCCCTCAAACTGGCGGAAAGCCTGAGCAATGCGAGCCATGTATTGTTCGACGCCAAAGTTTGATAGCTGGCATGAATAGTGTTTGTACGTTCTTTGGGCGCTGATAAAGGTCAAAAGAGTGGCAGCAACCTGAAGGGAGACGAAAAATGGCAAGTCCAATTTTACCGGGTACGGGCTTGGGCTCTGGCCTGGATATCGGTGCGATCGTTACTGCGCTGGTCAACGCCGACAAATCGGCGAAACAGACGCAGATCGATACTCAGACCAAAACCAACACGCTGAAGATCTCCGGTGTCGGTTCCTTGAAAAGCGCACTGACGGCCTTTCAGACGGCGCTGACCAATCTCGGTAGCAAGACCAATCCTGCGTTTGCGGGCTATACCGCAACTTCGGGTACCCCGTTGATCCTGGGTGCAACTTCCGACAATACCGCCGTTGCCGGTACTTACAGCGTTGTTGTGAATAACCTGGCCACCAACTCGAAAGTAGCCAGTGCTTCTTTTGCCGGCGGTGCCGCCAGTGCCATTCCGAGTGGTACTTTGAAAATCAGTCAGAATGGCACTGATTACGATGTCGCGATTCCAGCCAATGCGACTTTGCAGAGCACCCGGGATGCCATCAACTCTGCACAGGCGAGTAATGGTATTTCTGCCAACATCGTGACCGACAGCACGGGTGCGTCGCGTCTGGTGATCAGCTCCACCAAAACCGGTGCGGGTTCCGACCTGACAGTCAGCGGTATCGCCGGCCTTGAAATCGACGGCACCCAACCGATGGGCACCAATCCTTCGGCCTCCAGTTCAGGAGCTGTCAACGGGGTTGCGGTGGATGCATCGCTGACCATCGATGGGCTGGCAGTGACCAGCAAGAGCAATACGGTTACCGGCGCGGTCAGTGGCCTGACCCTGAACCTGACATCCGTGAGCCCGGGTACGCCGCCGGCTGCGGCGACCGTTACCGTCGCGAATAATACCGCCGGTTTGCAGACCTCGATCCAGTCGTTCGTTGATTCCTACAATACCCTGATGAACACAGTCAACTCCCTGTCCAAGGCGACAGCGGATGCTGATGGCAAGCTGACTGTTCAGGCGGCGTTTACCGGTGATTCGATGTCGCGCACACTGATCTCCGATATCCGCAGCGTGCTGACCGCTCCCGGGGCGGGCGGTCCATTGGCCGTGCTGTCGCAGATCGGCGTGCTGACGAATGAGAAAACCGGCAACCTGGCGTTCGATACAACGGCGTTCAACAAGACGATGGCCATCAACGGCATGAGCGGCCAGGTGCAGCAGTTGTTCAACGGTAGCAACGCTACCAACGGCCTGCTGGCGCGCATGGGCACTGTAATCAAGCCTTATATGCAGACAGGCGGGTTGCTTGACCAGCGCAATACCAGTCTGCAGACCGTGAGCAAGAACCTTTCAAATCAGCAGGCTGCGCTGGACTTGCGTGTCGCCAACATGACCAAGACGTTGACCGCCAAGTACAACGCAATGGACCTTTTGGTCGGGCAGATGAAGGCGACGGCGACTAACATCACCTCGTTCTTCACTTCCTTGAACGCCCAGAAGTCCAACAGCTAGTCATGAACTGACGGTAAAAACCCGGCTACGCATTTTCGCGTGTGCCGGGTTTTTGTCTTTTGATCTAAAGTTTTCTGGCTCGCGGACGATACGCTGGTCATACGAGTCTTTGTGGTAATGAGGTAGAGCATGAATCCAATGTTAGCCCTTCGGCAGTATCAGAAAGTGGGTGCGCACGCCCAGACGTCCGAAGCAAGTCCGCATCGTTTGGTGCAGATGCTCATGGGGGGTGGCCTGGACCGTATTGCCCAGGCCAAAGGCGCCCTGGAGCGCAAGGACATTCCCAGCAAGTGTGTGTCGATCAGCAAGGCGATCGGCATCATCGGTGGTTTGCGTGAAGGCCTGGATCTTGAAAACTGCGCCGATGCCGTTGGTGAGCTCGACAGTCTTTACCTCTACATGATGAAGCGCCTGGCCGAGGCGAACATCAGCAGCGATCCAGAGATTCTTGATGAGGTCGCGAGCTTGTTGCGCACGGTGAAAGAAGGCTGGGACGGCATTGCTGAGCCAGGTCCGCAGTTCTAAGGGAGATCGCCATGAGTCTTGTACTGCAGCGGATAGAGCAAACTCGTGAAGCGCTGGTTGGTGCTTTGGCCAAGCGTGACTGGGAGGCCATCGGTCAATTGGACCTGGATTGCCGTTCCTGCATGGAAGATGTCATGAGCGAGGCTTCGCTGGATGAAGAAGTTTTGCGCAGCAATCTTGAGGAACTGCTGTATGTCTACAAGCAGCTGCTTGAGGTCGCGATGGGTGAAAGGCAGGCGATAGTCGATGAAATGTCTCAGATCCAGCAAGCGCGGAACGCGGCAAAGGTTTACCATCTGTTTGGATAATAAAACCCGGTTAATCCAAACAAGTGCGCCATAAATTTGACTGTGCACGGATTTTTGACTTAACTAGTGGCTGGTTCCAGATTTCAGTCGTCTTCAGGCATACGAGGCCTGCAAGCGTTTAGCTTGCCCCAGCATTTTGGGCATTGAGTTGACTAGGGAAGTTGCTATTGCATGTGGCGTGAAACCAAAATTCTGCTGATTGATGACGATAGCGTCCGCCGCCGCGACCTGGCGGTGATTTTGAATTTTCTCGGCGAAGAAAATTTACCCTGCGGTAGCCATGACTGGCAGCAGGCTGTCGGCTCTTTGTCGTCAAGTCGTGAAGTGATCTGTGTCCTCATCGGGACGGTCAATGCTCCTGGTGCACTTCTGGGCTTGCTTAAGACACTCTCGACATGGGATGAGTTCCTTCCGGTTTTGTTAATGGGCGATAATTCTTCCGTTGACCTGCCGGAAGACCAGCGTCGGCGAGTGCTTTCGACCCTCGAAATGCCGCCCAGCTACAGCAAATTGCTCGATTCGCTGCACCGTGCCCAGGTCTATCGCGAGATGTACGACCAGGCCCGCGAGCGCGGTCGTCATCGCGAACCCAATCTTTTCCGCAGCCTTGTCGGCACCAGCCGGGCGATTCAACACGTCCGCCAGATGATGCAGCAGGTCGCCGACACCGATGCCAGCGTGCTGATCCTCGGTGAGTCCGGCACCGGCAAGGAAGTGGTTGCGCGCAACCTGCATTATCATTCCAAGCGCCGCGAAGCGCCGTTCGTGCCGGTCAACTGCGGGGCGATCCCGGCCGAGTTGCTGGAAAGCGAATTGTTCGGCCATGAGAAGGGCGCCTTCACGGGGGCGATCACCAGCCGCGCCGGTCGATTCGAGCTGGCCAACGGTGGCACCCTGTTCCTCGATGAAATCGGCGACATGCCGCTGCCGATGCAGGTCAAGTTGCTGCGCGTGTTGCAGGAGCGCACCTTCGAGCGCGTGGGTAGCAACAAGACCCAAAGCGTCGACGTACGCATCATTGCGGCGACCCACAAGAATCTCGAAAGCATGATCGAGATCGGCACCTTCCGCGAAGATTTGTACTATCGCCTGAATGTGTTCCCGATCGAGATGGCGCCACTGCGTGAGCGCGTCGAAGACATTCCGCTACTGATGAATGAGCTGATCTCGCGCATGGAGCACGAGAAGCGCGGCTCGATCCGTTTCAACTCGGCAGCCATCATGTCGCTGTGTCGTCATGGCTGGCCGGGCAACGTCCGCGAATTGGCCAACCTGGTGGAGCGCATGGCGATCATGCATCCATACGGCGTGATCGGCGTGGTCGAGTTGCCGAAGAAATTCCGCTACGTCGATGATGAAGACGAGCAAATGGTCGACAGCTTGCGCAGTGATCTGGAAGAGCGCGTGGCCATCAACGGCCATACCCAGGACTTTACCGCCAATGCCATGTTGCCTCCGGAAGGTCTGGACCTGAAGGACTACCTCGGTGGTCTGGAGCAGGGGCTGATCCAGCAGGCGCTGGATGATGCCAACGGCATTGTGGCGCGCGCGGCCGAGCGCCTGCGTATTCGTCGTACCACGCTGGTGGAAAAGATGCGCAAGTACGGCATGAGCCGTCGTGATGGAGACGAGCAGGCGGATGATTGACGCCTGTTTTTCAACTCATTCATTTATAAGAAGTTTTTTTTAGGCACGGGTATTGCTACGTCCCTCGCAACGTTCCGTTTCACTGACGGTCAGCCAAGCGAGAGAGCACGATGCCCCAAGCCGCCCAGATGTCTTCTGTCCTTGATGCTTCGGGACAATCGTCGTCCGTAGAGCTGGCGAGTCGGCTTGGCCTTGAGCAGGCATTTGCGCTGTTCAGCCAGATGTCCAGTCAGTTGACCGATTCCTACAGCATGCTTGAAGCCCGGGTAACCGAGCTCAAGGGTGAGTTGGCAGTGGTCAGTGCCCAGCGCATGCAGGAGCTGGCGGAAAAAGAACGCCTGGCCAACCGCCTGCAAAACCTCCTTGATCTCTTACCTGGCGGCGTCATCGTCATTGACGCCCAGGGTATCGTGCGCGAAGCCAATCCGGCGGCGTGCGAGTTGCTGGGGTTGCCGCTGGAAGGTGAATTGTGGCGCCACGTCATTGCCCGCTGTTTTGCGCCGCGCGAAGACGATGGTCATGAAGTCTCCCTCAAGGATGGTCGGCGCCTGTCGATCGCCACGCGCTCGCTGGACGCCGAGCCAGGCCAGTTGGTGTTGCTCAACGACCTGACTGAAACCCGTCACCTGCAGGATCAACTGGCCCGTCATGAGCGGCTGTCGTCGTTGGGGCGCATGGTCGCTTCGTTGGCTCATCAGATACGCACGCCGTTGTCCGCCGCGTTGCTGTATGCCAGTCATTTGACCGAGCAAGAGCTGCCGGTTGCTACCCAGCAGCGCTTTGCCGGTCGCCTCAAGGAACGCCTGCACGAGCTGGAGCACCAGGTGCGCGACATGCTGGTGTTCGCTCGGGGCGAGTTGCCGCTGACCGATCGCATGACGCCCGCTCAGTTGATGCAATCGTTGCAAGCGGCGGCACTGACCCACGTACAGGATCTGCCGATCCGCTGGCAGTGCGACAGTCATTCGGGGGAGTTGCTGTGCAATCGCGACACCCTGGTCGGTGCGATCCTCAATCTGATCGAGAACGCCATTCAGTCCAGTGCCGGACCATTGCACCTCAAGATTCACCTCTACACCCGCGGCAATTACCTGCGCCTGTGCGTCAGCGACAATGGCTCCGGTATCGATGCCGCCGTTCTGGCGCGATTGGGCGAACCCTTTTTTACCACCAAGGCCACTGGCACAGGTCTTGGCCTGACCGTGGTCAAGGCCGTGGCGCGTGCTCATCAGGGACAATTGCAGTTGCGCTCGCGACTCGGTCGCGGCACTTGCGCGCAGGTTATCCTGCCGTTGTTCAGCAGCGCTCAAGGAGCGGAGTGACGCAGATGGGTATCAAGGTTCTGCTGGTCGAGGACGACCGCGCGTTGCGCGAGGCGCTGGCCGATACGCTATTGCTCGCGGGGCACGATTACAAGGCGGTGGGTTCGGCAGAAGAGGCGTTGCTTGCCGTCGGTGGCGAGGCCTTCAGCCTGGTGATCAGCGACGTCAACATGCCGGGTATGGACGGTCACCAGTTGCTGGGCCTGTTGCGAGCGCGGCAGCCGCAATTACCGGTGTTGCTGATGACGGCTCACGGCGCGGTCGAGCGTGCGGTCGATGCGATGCGCCAAGGTGCGGTGGACTATCTGGTCAAACCATTCGAGCCCAAGGCGTTGCTCGATCTGGTGGGGCGTCATGCCCAGGGCAGTCTCGGCCTGGCTAAGGGTGAAGGGCCGATAGCATTCGAGCCGGCGAGCGCGCAGTTGCTCGAATTGGCGGCGCGGGTCGCACGCAGCGATTCCACGGTGTTGATCTCGGGTGAGTCAGGCACGGGCAAGGAAGTGCTGGCGCGCTACATCCATCAGCATTCTCATCGCTCCAATCAGCCATTCATTGCGATCAACTGTGCGGCGATCCCGGACAACATGCTCGAAGCGACCTTGTTCGGGCACGAAAAGGGCTCCTTCACCGGTGCCATTGCCGCGCAAGCCGGCAAGTTCGAGCAGGCCGACGGCGGCACCATTCTGCTCGATGAAATTTCCGAAATGCCCCTGGGGCTCCAGGCCAAATTGCTGCGCGTACTGCAAGAGCGCGAGGTCGAAAGGGTTGGGGCGCGCAAGCCGGTCACGCTGGACATTCGCGTGGTTGCCACTACCAATCGCGACCTGGCGGGTGAGGTGGCAGCGGGGCGCTTCCGTGAAGATCTTTACTATCGCCTTTCGGTGTTTCCCCTGGCTTGGCGTCCGTTGCGCGAGCGCACCGCCGACATCCTGCCGCTGGCCGAGCGTCTGCTGGCCAGGCACGTCAATAAAATGAAGCATTCACCGGCCAGATTGTCCCCCGAGGCCCAGGCGTGCCTGATCGCTTATCCGTGGCCGGGTAACGTGCGTGAGCTGGACAACGCGATTCAGCGTGCGCTGATCTTGCAGCAGGGTGGCTTGATCCAGCCGCAGGATTTCTGCCTGGCAGGGCCGGTGGCTTGCGCTCCACTGCCTGCATTGGCGCAGGCACCGGTGCGTCCTGTGGAAGTCCAGCCCGAGTCGGCCGGTGCGCTAGGCGATGATCTGCGTCGCCGAGAATTCCAGATGATCATCGATACCCTGCGCGCCGAACGCGGTCGTCGCAAAGAGGCGGCCGAGCGTCTGGGCATCAGCCCGCGGACCCTGCGCTACAAGCTGGCGCAGATGCGCGATGCCGGTATGGATGTGGAAGCCTATCTGTTCGCCACCTGATCCTGTTCCTGTAGGAGCGAGCTCTGCTCGCGATGGTCGTTAACGATAATGCGGGGCGTCAGGATAAACGCGGCGTTCTTCAGTTCATCGCGAGCAAGCTCTCTCCTACAGGGGCTAGCGGGGATGAGAAGGGCTTTTGTGAAACAAGGCTGTGGAGCTGGCACCCTTGTTGCTAACACCTCATGACCCGCCGAGTGAGTGTCAAAAAATTGCGGGTCGTCAAAGAGAGAAACCATGAGCCAAGGTATTGAATTCAATCGGTTGATGCTGGATATGCGCGCCATGCAAATGGATGCCATGTCTGCGCCGAAATCGACTGCCGTTCCTGAAGTGTCGGGCAGCAGCTTTTCCGACATGCTCGGTCAGGCCGTCAATAAAGTGAACGACACCCAACAGGCTTCCACGCAGTTGGCCAGTGCGTTCGAAATTGGCAAAAGCGGCGTCGATCTTACAGACGTGATGATCTCATCGCAGAAAGCCAGCGTGTCCTTCCAGGCATTGACCCAAGTGCGCAACAAACTGGTTCAGGCCTACCAAGACATCATGCAGATGCCGGTTTAAAGGACGAGATTGAGTCATGGCAGAAGCAGTCGCCGATAACGTTCCGGCCAAGGCCACTCCAACAGACGGCAAACCGCCGCTGTTCGGGTTGTCCTTCCTGGAAAACCTTTCCGAGATGACCATGTTGCGTCAGGTGGGCCTGTTGGTCGGCCTGGCGGCGAGCGTGGCGATTGGTTTTGCCGTGGTGTTGTGGTCCCAGCAACCGGACTACCGGCCTCTTTACGGCAGCCTTGCCGGCATGGACGCCAAGCAGGTCATGGATACCCTGGCCTCTGCCGATATCCCGTACACCGTCGAACCCAATTCCGGTGCCTTGCTGGTCAAGGCCGATGACCTGTCCCGAGCGCGGCTCAAGCTCGCGGCCGCTGGTGTCACTCCCAGCGACGGTAACATCGGTTTTGAAATTCTCGACAAGGAGCAGGGGCTTGGCACCAGCCAGTTCATGGAGGCGACCCGCTACCGTCGCGGCCTCGAAGGCGAACTGGCCCGCACCATTTCCAGTCTGAACAACGTCAAGGGTGCCCGCGTACACCTGGCGATCCCGAAAAGTTCGGTGTTCGTGCGCGACGAGCGCAAGCCGAGCGCTTCGGTTCTGGTTGAACTCTATTCCGGTCGCTCCCTCGAGCCAGGCCAGGTCGTGGCCATCATCAATCTGGTGGCGACCAGCGTTCCCGAACTTAGCAAATCGCAGATCACCGTGGTCGACCAGAAGGGCAACCTGCTCTCCGATCAGGCGGAAAACTCCGAACTGACCATGGCTGGCAAGCAGTTCGACTACAGCCGTCGCATGGAAAGCATGCTCACTCAGCGCGTGCACAACATCCTGCAGCCAGTGCTGGGCAACGACCGTTACAAGGCCGAAGTCTCGGCCGACGTGGATTTCAGTGCGGTCGAATCGACGTCCGAGCAATTCAACCCGGATCAACCGGCGTTGCGCAGCGAGCAGTCGGTCAACGAACAACGTACCGCCAGCAATGGCCCGCAAGGCGTGCCGGGTGCCTTGAGCAACCAGCCTCCAGCGCCGGCCTCCGCGCCGCAAACCACCGGCGGCGCTCCGGGTGCAGCCGGCATGGTACAGCCGGGCCAGCCGCTGGTTGATGCCAATGGCCAGCAAATCATGGACCCGGCCACCGGTCAGCCGATGCTCGCTCCGTACCCGGCGGACAAGCGTCAACAATCGACCAAGAACTTCGAACTCGACCGATCCATCAGCCACACCAAGCAACAGCAAGGCCGGTTGAATCGTCTGTCGGTATCGGTGGTGGTCGATGATCAGGTCAAGATCAATCCGGCCAACGGCGAGACCACCCGTGCGCCATGGAGCGCCGATGAATTGGCGCGCTTCACTCGCCTGGTTCAGGACGCGGTCGGCTTCGATGCCAGCCGTGGTGACAGTGTCAGCGTGATCAACATGCCGTTCTCCGCCGAGCGCGGTGAAGTGATTGCCGAAATCCCGTTCTACTCCCAGCCGTGGTTCTGGGACATCGTCAAGCAAGTGCTGGGTGTGCTGTTCATCCTGGTGTTGGTGTTCGGCGTGCTGCGTCCGGTGCTCAACAATATTACCGGTGGTGGCAAGGGCAAGCAGCTGGCCGGTATCGGCAGCGACGTCGAGTTGGGTGGCATGGGCGGTCTGGATGGCGAACTGGCCAACGACCGTGTCAGCCTCGGTGGCCCGACCAGCATCCTGTTGCCGAGCCCGAGCGAAGGCTATGACGCTCAGTTGAACGCAATCAAGAGTCTGGTGGCAGAAGACCCGGGTCGTGTGGCCCAGGTCGTGAAAGAGTGGATTAACGCAGATGAGTGATAACCGAGCCGTTGCCGCCAAACTGTCCAAGGTCGACAAAGCCGCAATCCTGTTGCTGTCCCTGGGGTCCACCGACGCTGCCCAGGTGCTGCGTCACATGGGCCCCAAAGAGGTTCAGCGCGTGGGTGTGGCCATGGCCCAAATGGGTAATGTGCACCGTGAGCAGGTCGAACAGGTGATGAGCGAGTTCGTCGATATCGTCGGCGACCAGACCAGCCTGGGCGTCGGCTCCGACGACTATGTGCGCAAGATGCTCACCCAGGCTCTTGGCGAAGACAAGGCCAACGGCCTGATCGACCGTATCCTGCTCGGTGGCAACACCAGCGGCCTCGACAGCCTGAAGTGGATGGAACCGCGCGCCGTCGCCGACGTGATCCGTTATGAACACCCGCAGATCCAGGCGATCGTGGTGGCGTATCTCGATCCGGACCAGGCCGGTGAAGTGCTCGGCAACTTCGACCACAAGGTGCGGCTCGACATCATCCTGCGGGTCTCTTCGCTGAACACCGTCCAGCCAGCGGCCCTGAAAGAGCTCAACCAGATTCTCGAGAAGCAGTTCTCCGGCAACTCGAATGCCTCGCGCACCACCCTGGGTGGCATCAAGCGCGCGGCGGACATCATGAACTTCCTCGACAGCTCGATCGAAGGCCAGCTCATGGACTCGATCCGAGAAGTCGACGAAGACCTGTCCGGTCAGATCGAAGACCTCATGTTCGTGTTCAACAACCTGGCCGATGTCGACGACCGCGGGATTCAGGCGCTGCTGCGCGAGGTGTCCTCCGATGTGCTGGTGCTGGCCCTCAAGGGGTCGGACGAAGGCGTCAAGGAGAAGATCTTCAAGAACATGTCCAAGCGTGCCGCCGAACTGCTGCGCGACGACCTGGAAGCCAAGGGGCCGGTGCGCGTCAGCGACGTGGAAACCGCGCAGAAGGAAATCCTCACCATCGCCCGCCGTATGGCCGAAGCCGGAGAGATCGTTCTCGGCGGCAAGGGCGGCGAGGAAATGATCTAACACCATGGTCAAGAATGATGATGCGCCCACTGACCTGATCCGGGCCAGGGATGTCAGTGGATTCGATACCTGGGCGCTGCCCAGTTTCGACCCGCCGGAGCCCGAGCCGGAACCTGAGCCTGAACCCGAACCGCCGGAAATGGAGGAAGTGCCGCTGGAGGAAGTCCAGCCACTGACCCTCGAAGAGCTCGAAAGCATTCGCCAGGAAGCCTACAACGAAGGCTTCGCGGTGGGTGAGAAGGAAGGTTTCCACAGCACCACGCTCAAGGTCCGCCAGGAAGCCGAAATGGCCCTGACCGCCAAAATTGCGGCGTTGGAGCAACTGATGACGCACCTGCTCGAGCCTATTGCCGAACAGGACACTGAGATTGAAAAGTCCCTGGTCGACCTTGTGCAGCACATCACCAGGCAGGTGATCCAGCGCGAACTGGCCATCGACTCGACGCAGATCGAACACGTGATGCGCGAGGCGCTCAAGCTGTTGCCGCTGGGCGTGGGCAATGTGCGGCTGTACATCAATCCGCAGGATTTCGAACAGGTCAAAGCCCTGCGCGAACGTCATGAAGAAACCTGGCGCATCGTCGAGGACGAAGCGCTGTTGCCTGGCGGTTGCCGGGTTGAGACAGAACACAGCCGTATCGACGCCACGGTTGAAACCCGTGTCGCACGGGTGATGGACAAGCTGTTCGATCAGTTGCACGAGCAGGCCTTGCACCCGGCCGCGCCGGACCTGAGCCTGGAACTGCCGATCGACAGCAAGCCTGCGGCCGCGCCGGAGCCGGATACGTCTGATGCGCCTTGAACGCACCAGCTTCGCCAGACGGCTGGGCAGTTACGCCGAGGCGACAGAATTGGCCGGCGCGCCGATCCTTGAGGGCCGCCTGCTACGCATGGTCGGCCTGACCCTCGAAGCCGAGGGCCTGCGCGCCGCCATGGGCAGTCGTTGCATGGTCATCAATGACGACAGCTATCACCCGATGCAGGTCGAAGCCGAGGTGATGGGCTTCTCCGGCAGTAAAGTCTTCCTGATGCCAGTCGGCAGTGTCGCCGGCATTGCGCCCGGTGCCCGAGTGGTGCCCTTGGCCGATACCGGTCGCCTGCCCATGGGCATGAGCATGCTCGGGCGGGTGCTGGATGGCGCCGGTCGTGCGCTGGACGGCAAGGGCGGGATGAAGGCCGAAGACTGGGTGCCAATGGACGGCCCGACCATCAACCCGCTCAAGCGCGAACCGATCAGCGAACCGCTGGACGTGGGCATCCGTTGCATCAATGGCATGTTGACGGTTGGCCGCGGCCAGCGGCTCGGCCTGTTCGCCGGTACCGGTGTCGGCAAATCCGTGCTGTTGGGGATGATGACGCGCTTTACCGAGGCCGACATTATCGTCGTCGGGCTGATCGGTGAGCGGGGGCGTGAAGTTAAAGAATTCATCGAGCACATCCTCGGTGAAGAAGGGCTCAAGCGTTCGGTAGTGGTGGCGTCCCCGGCGGACGATGCGCCGCTGATGCGACTGCGCGCCGCGATGTACTGCACGCGCATCGCCGAATATTTCCGCGACAAGGGCAAGAACGTCTTGTTGCTGATGGATTCGCTGACCCGTTTCGCCCAGGCGCAGCGGGAAATCGCTCTTGCCATCGGCGAGCCGCCAGCGACCAAAGGCTATCCGCCGTCGGTATTCGCCAAGCTGCCGAAACTGGTGGAGCGGGCCGGTAATGCCGAGAAGGGTGGTGGTTCGATCACCGCGTTCTACACCGTGCTGTCCGAAGGCGATGACCAGCAGGACCCGATTGCTGACTCGGCGCGGGGCGTGCTCGACGGGCACATCGTGCTGTCCCGGCGACTAGCCGAGGAAGGTCATTACCCGGCCATTGATATCGAGGCATCCATCAGCCGGGTGATGCCGGCGGTGGTGTCGCCGGAGCACATGATGCGAGCGCAGTATTTCAAGCAATTGTGGTCGCGCTATCAGCAGAGTCGCGACCTGATCAGCGTCGGCGCCTACGTCGCTGGCGGCGACCGCGAGACCGACCTGGCGATTTCCTTACAGCCGCAACTGGTCAAATACCTGCGCCAGGGGCTCAACGACAGCATCAGCCTGGGCGAAAGCGAAGCTTACCTCGCGTCGATCTTCGCGCCCGCGGCGGGCGGCTAACCGGCCATGGCCCAGACTCGGGCAGGGCGCCTGGCCCCCGTGGTGGAAATGGCCGAAAAGGCCGAGAAAACCGCAGTCCAGCGCCTGGGGCACTTTCAGGGGCAAGTGCGTTTGGCCGAAAGCAAACTCGCCGACCTCGAAGCCTTCCGTCTCGACTATCAGGAGCAATGGATCGTGCGCGGCAGCGGTGGCGTCTCGGGCCAATGGTTGCTGGGCTATCAGGGCTTTCTTGCGCAACTGGGCACGGCCATCGACCAGCAGCGACAAAGCCTGGCCTGGCATCAGAACAACCTGAACAAGGCCCGGGAAACCTGGCAGCAGGCGTTTGCCCGGGTCGAAGGCTTGCGCAAGCTGGTTCAGCGCTATGCCGATGAGGCGCGGGCGCTTGAAGACCGGCGCGAACAGAAATTGCTGGATGAATTGTCCCAGCGCTTGCCACGGCAGGATCACCTGTAGGAGCGAGCTCGCTCGCGATGAACCTGTGAGCGCACGGGGATGTCAGGCTTACAGCGATAACGATTCGACAGTCACCACAACCTACCGCCTTGCTCCAACCTCTACCAAATGCTAAACCTTGTGCAAGCGGGTTTACCAATGACAAGGAAGCCATGAAATGCCAGTCATTACAGAAATCTCTCCGGATGGGCAAAAACTGACGATATCGATCAAGGGACGATTCGATTTCGCCAAGCATCAGGAATTTCGTGAATCCTACGAAAACCTTGAGCCAAAACCTGAGTCCTTTGAAGTGAACCTGAAGGACGCCACTTACCTCGACAGTTCAGCGCTCGGTATGTTGTTGCTGTTGCGTGATCATGCCGGTGGAGAGAACGCCGAGATCACGTTGACCAACGCCAACGCCGATGTGCGCAAGATTCTCGCCATCTCCAACTTCGAACAGATCTTCGACGTGGCGTGACGGCCGTGCAATCGTTGTTTGAACCGTTGACGATACTGATCGCTGAAGACAGTGCCGCCGATCGCCTGCTGTTGTCGAGTATCCTGCGTCGTCAGGGGCACAACGTGCTGACGGCGGCCAACGGCGCGGAAGCGGTCGACGTGTTTAGTCGGCAACAACCGCACCTGGTGTTGATGGATGCGATGATGCCGGTCATGGACGGCTTCGAGGCGGCCCGGCAGATCAAGGCTCTGGCCGGGGAAACCCTGGTGCCGATCATCTTCCTCACGTCATTGTCCGAAAGCGAAGCCCTGGCACGTTGCCTGGAAGTCGGCGGTGACGACTTTCTGGCCAAGCCCTACAACCAGGTGATTCTCGCTGCCAAGATCAATGCGATGGATCGCTTGCGGCGCTTGCAGGACACCGTGCTGCAACAGCGTGACCAGATCGCCCGCCACCACGACTACCTGCTCAACGAACAGCGTGTGGCCAAGGCCGTTTTTGACAAGGTGGCGCACTCCGGCTGTCTGAATGCCGCTCCGAATATCCGTTATCTGCAATCGCCCTATGCGCTGTTCAACGGCGACCTGTTGCTGGCCGCGTTCACCCCGGCCGGAGACATGCACGTGCTGCTGGGCGATTTCACCGGCCACGGTTTGCCAGCGGCAGTGGGTGCGATGCCCTTGGCCGAAGTCTTCTACGGCATGACCGCCAAGGGCTATGGCCTGGCGGAAATCCTGCGCGAGATGAATGCCAAGCTCAAGCGCATCCTGCCGGTGGACATGTTCTGCTGTGCCACGTTGCTGTGCCTGAGTTTTCAGCGTCGTTCGGTGGAAGTCTGGAATGGCGGTATGCCGGACGGTTACCTGCATCGCGTTGCCAGTGGCGAGCGAACGCCTCTGCCGGCGCGGAACCTGCCGTTGGGTGTGTTGAGTCCGGAATCCTTCGATGAGCGTACCGAGGTGTATCCCATGGCCCTCGGGGATCGGGTGTTTCTGCTGTCCGATGGGGTGATCGATACCTGCGACGCCAATGATCAACTGTTTGGCGTGCAGCGATTACAGCAGGTGTTTGCCGCCAATCGGCATCCGGATGCGCTGTTCGAAGAGATCGAGCATGCGCTGCGTCATTTCGGCGGTGAAGCGCGTGACGATGTCAGCATGGTCGAAGTCAGCCTGTTGGAGTCGACGCAAATCACTCCGCCGGCGTTGGTCTACTCCGACAGCGGCCAGTCCTGCCCGCTGGACTGGTCGGTAAGTTTCGAGTTTCGCGCCGCCACGCTCAAGCGCTTCAATCCGTTACCCTACCTGTTGCAGTTATTGCTTGAGGTCCATGGTCTTCGGGCTCAGAGCGGTGCGCTCTATAGTGTGCTGGCGGAGCTCTACTCCAATGCGCTGGAGCATGGCGTTCTGGGGCTGGATTCGAGTCTCAAGCGCGATGCCTCGGGTTTTGCGCGATATTATCAAGAGCGCAATACCCGGCTGGACGAGCTGCTGGATGGCTATGTACGTTTACATTTGCAGGTTACGCCAACGGACGATGGCGGTTGCCTGACCATTCACATCGAAGACAGCGGTAAGGGTTTCGATGTCGAGCGGGTGATGGCAAGACCTTTGGAAGACGTCCGCCTGTCGGGGCGTGGGGTCAGTCTGATCCGCCAGTTGGGGCGTAATGCCCGCTGGACCGACAATGGGCGAAGTGCACGCGTGGAGTTTATCTGGGAGGCTCTGGCATAATCCGCGCATTCTTGATCAAGGAGTGAGCAAGTGGACGACACACATGTGGATCGCGACGTGCTGAACGCATTGCAGGAAGTGATGGAAGAGGGCTATTCGGATCTGCTGGTTATCTTTCTTGCAGACTCCGAAGAGCGCCTGAAAGTCTTGAGAACAGCTGACAGTGTCGCAAGGCTCGTTGAAACCGCCCATAGCTTCAAGGGCAGCAGCAGCAATATGGGTGCCTACCGGCTGACAGAGCTCTGCCATCAACTTGAACGGCAGGCCAAAGATTTGCCATGGGCCGCCGTTCAGGAACTGGTCGGCGAGATCGACCGGGAATTCGCCGATATCCGACCTCTGTACGAAGCTGAACGACAGCGTTGCCCGGCGAAAATCTGAGCACACGCTGCATTTGTTCCTCTTCGAGTGAAACTGGCTCGACCTTTGCAATCAACTCATCCAACTGTACTTACGAGCCCCGTGCAGCGGAGACCGTTTCATGCCCGTTACCCCCGATATTCTGCTTCCGGCCTCCAGGCAGGCCAAGACTCAAGCTGGCTCCGCCAATCCTCCTGCGCAGACCGCTGAGCCCGGGGGCAAGGCCGCAAGCTTCGCTGATGTCTACGCCGATCAGGCGCAAAGCAAGCCCACTGTGTTGGCGGATGCCTCGCTCAAGCCGGGTCGCGACAAAACCAGCGATGTTGCCGGAACCAAAGACGCAGGTGATGACAGGTCTGCCGCCGAGGAACCGGTGGTTGCCGATGGCGGCAAATCCTTGCCTGCCGGTAGTTCGGTGCAGGCTGGCGACAAGGTCGCTGGCGATGATGCGTCAGATGCCGACCCGGCTCCGGTCGTTAATGCCGCACTGCCAGATCCGGCGCTTGATCCTTCATTGCAATCCATCGTATCGGCATCGGTAGCCCCCGCCGTGGTCGACACCGTGCAACCGGTCGTTGATGCGCCGGTTGCCGCTACGGCTACGGCTGTACTCGCTCCAGCGCTGGCCACTGCAGTCGACGACTTCGATCCCTCGACCGATCCGCTTGACGCATTGCCGGCGGTGCGCCTGGCGATGGAGCAGGGCGGTCACGTATCGGCTTCCAGCCAGGCGCAGCCCAAGGCTGCACCGACACAGGCGCAAGCCCCGGCTGACGCAGAGCTGACATCGGAGCAAAATTTTGCCGCCGGCATGGCGACCCTGTTGGATGTTAAGGGCGACAAGAGCGACACCAGCCCGGGCGAAGACAAGGCTTTCAGCGGCCTGATCGATGACGGCCTGAAAGATCTCAAGTCCGCCAGCAACGACACCCGCGTCGATGATTTTGCCAGCCGTCTGGCAGCGCTGACCCAGGCGGCCACACCGAAGACAGCCAATGCCTTGCCGGTGAACCAGCCAATCGCCATGCACCAGAGCGGTTGGACCGAAGAGGTGGTGAATCGGGTCATGTACCTGTCCAGCGCCAATCTCAAGGCGGCGGACATCCAGTTGCAGCCTGCTGAACTCGGGCGTCTGGACATTCGGGTGAACATGGTTCCCGATCAACAGACCCAGGTCACTTTCATGAGTGCGCATCCGGGTGTCCGTGAGGCGCTGGATGGGCAGGTCCATCGCCTGCGCGACATGTTCGCTCAGCAGGGCATGGGGCAAGTCGATGTCAACGTTTCGGACCAGTCCCGTGGTTCGCAGCAAGGGCAGGAACAAGCACGGCAAGGTCAGAGCGGGCGGACCAGTGCCACCGGCGGTCGCCTCGATTCAATGGATGATGACATCACCCCAAGCGTCGCTGAAGCGGCGGTCAATACCACCAGCGTGATCGGCTCCAGCGCGGTCGATTACTACGCCTGACCAAACTAACACCTAACCCTGTGGGAGCGAGCTTGCTCGCGATAGCGGTGTAACAGTCGATGAAAATGTTGACTGTTAAAATGCCATCGCGAGCAAGCTCGCTCCCACAGTGGCTTCGTGGTGATCTTCCGATCGAAGCCGGTCCGCCCAGCTCTTCCCGATACTTCTGGCATAACACTTGCTCTTGCCTTGCCGTGCGACTGTGAAAACCCGAATAGTGACGGATTATTGGCATGGCGAAGAGCGACGCAGCAGTAAAAGACCCCGCAACCAAAGGCAAACTCAAGCTGATTATCGTGATCGTGCTGGCCCTGCTGCTGGCGATCGGTGTGTCCGTGGGGGCGACCTGGTACTTCATGCACAGCGCTCAGAGCAAGCCTGCCGCCGCAGTGGAGCAAATCGCTCCTGTCGGCAAGCAGCCAGCGATTTTCGAGGCGATGGCGCCGGCTTTCGTGGCCAACTTCAACCAGAACGGTCGCCAGCGCTACATGCAAGTGAGCATCACCATGCTCGCGCGCAACCAGGCGGATCTGGACGCGCTCAAGGTCCACATGCCGGTGATCCGCAATAACCTGGTGATGTTGTTCTCCGGGCAGGACTTCGCGACCCTCGCCTCGCCGGTCGGCCAGGAAATGCTGCGGCAGAAAGCTACCGCCAGTGTCCAGGAAGTGGCGCAGAAAGAGCTCGGTAAAGTGGTGATCGAACAGTTGCTTTTCACTAATTTCGTACTGCAGTAGGAACACGACATGGCCGTGCAGGACCTGCTGTCCCAGGATGAGATCGACGCGCTGTTGCATGGCGTCGACGATGGTCTGGTACAGACCGAAAACGCTGCTGAACCGGGCAGCGTCAAAAGCTATGACCTGACCAGTCAGGATCGCATCGTCCGTGGACGCATGCCGACCCTGGAAATGATCAACGAGCGATTCGCCCGCTACACACGCATCAGCATGTTCAACATGCTGCGTCGCTCGGCAGACGTGGCGGTCGGCGGTGTGCAGGTGATGAAGTTCGGCGAATACGTGCACTCGCTGTACGTGCCGACCAGTCTCAACCTGGTCAAGATCAAACCCCTGCGCGGCACCGCGCTGTTCATCCTCGACGCCAAACTGGTGTTCAAGCTGGTGGACAACTTCTTCGGTGGCGACGGCCGCCACGCCAAGATCGAAGGGCGTGAATTTACGCCGACCGAACTGCGCGTGGTACGCATGGTGCTGGAGCAGGCGTTCGTCGATTTGAAGGAAGCCTGGCAGGCGATCATGGAAGTCAACTTCGAGTACATCAACTCGGAAGTGAACCCGGCCATGGCCAACATCGTCGGCCCGAGCGAGGCGATTGTGGTGTCGACCTTTCACATCGAACTCGATGGCGGTGGCGGCGACCTGCACGTGACCATGCCGTACTCGATGATCGAGCCAGTGCGCGAAATGCTCGACGCCGGCTTCCAGTCGGATCTCGACGATCAGGACGAGCGCTGGGTCAACGCCCTGCGCCAGGACGTGCTGGACGTCGACGTACCGATCGGTGCGACGGTGGCTCGTCGTCAGTTGCGCCTGCGCGACATCCTGCACATGCAGCCGGGGGATGTGATCCCGGTCGACATGCCGGAAGAAATGATCATGCGCGCCAACGGCGTGCCGGCCTTCAAGGTCAAGATGGGCTCGCACAAGGGCAATCTGGCGTTGCAAGTGATCGAGCCGATCGAGCGCCGTTGACCGGTGCTCGTACCCATTCGCAATTAAACCGAATTCTGAATTTTTGCTCGCCGAGGACACTGACAAATGAACACGCAAGACGACCAGGCTCTGGCTGACGAGTGGGCGGCAGCCCTGGAGGAAACCGGTGATGCCGGGCAGGCCGATATCGATGCTTTGCTGGCCGCCGACTCCGGTAGTTCCGCATCCAACCGCCTGCCCATGGAAGAGTTCGGCAGTGTGCCGAAAAACAACGATCCGGTGAGCCTCGAAGGCCCGAACCTGGACGTGATCCTCGATATCCCGGTGTCGATTTCCATGGAAGTGGGCAGCACCGACATCAACATCCGCAACCTGCTGCAACTGAACCAGGGTTCGGTTATCGAGCTTGATCGCCTGGCCGGCGAGCCGCTGGATGTGCTGGTCAATGGCACGCTCATCGCCCACGGCGAAGTGGTGGTGGTCAACGAGAAGTTCGGCATCCGCCTGACGGACGTGATCAGCCCAAGCGAACGCATCAAGAAGCTGCGCTGAGTGAAAAGGGTTCTCGGGTTTGTATTGGCGATGCCGTTCAGCGTGCTGGCGGCTGAGCCTGTCGCTACGGCGACCACGGCTGCCGCGCCGGCGGTGAGTAGTGGTGTGGCTGGGCAACTGACGCAACTGGTGTTCGGCTTGCTGCTGGTGCTGGGGCTGATCTTCCTCCTCGCCTGGTTGCTGCGTCGGGTCCAGCAGGCCGGTCCGGCTGGCAAGGGGCAGGTAATCGAGATTGTCGGTTCCCGCGCGCTGGGACCTCGCGACCGCCTGATGCTGGTGCAGGTCGGCAACGAGCAGATCCTGTTGGGCCTGAGCCCCGGCAACATCACCGCGCTGCATGTGCTCAAGGAGCCGGTGCAAGTGCCGAGTACCGAGAAGCCGACGCCGGAATTTGCCCAGCGCCTGTTGGAAATGCTGGGTAAAGATCAGAAGGATAAGAAGTAATGGGTGCGCTGCGCATCGCCTTGATGCTGACCCTGATGCTGGCCGCGCCGCTGGCATTCGCCGCCGATCCGTTGTCGATCCCGGCCATCACCCTGGGCACCAATGCGCAGGGTGCACAGGAATACTCGGTCAGCCTGCAAATCCTGCTGATCATGACTGCGCTGAGTTTTATCCCGGCGTTTGTCATGCTGATGACCAGTTTCACCCGGATCATCATTGTCTTCTCGATCCTGCGTCAGGCCCTGGGCCTGCAGCAGACACCGTCGAACCAGATCCTCACCGGCATGGCGCTGTTCTTGACCCTGTTCATCATGGCGCCGGTGTTCGACCGGGTGAACCAAGACGCCTTGCAGCCGTATCTGGCGGAAAAACTGACGGCCCAGGATGCGGTTGCCAAGGCCCAGGTGCCGATCAAGAACTTCATGCTCGCCCAGACCCGCACCAGCGATCTGGAACTGTTCATGCGCCTGTCCAAGCGCACCGACATCGCGACGCCGGATCAGGCACCATTGACCATCCTGGTGCCGGCCTTCGTGACCTCCGAGCTCAAAACGGCATTCCAGATTGGCTTCATGATCTTCATTCCGTTCCTGATCATCGACCTGGTCGTGGCCAGCGTGTTGATGGCCATGGGTATGATGATGCTGTCGCCGCTAATCATTTCCCTGCCATTCAAGATCATGTTGTTCGTGCTGGTGGATGGCTGGGCGCTGATCATCGGCACGCTGGCCAGTAGCTTCGGCGGTGTCTCGCCATGACCCCGGAAGTTGCGGTCGACATCTTTCGCGAAGCGCTGTGGCTGACCACCATGATGGTCGCTGTGCTGGTAATTCCGAGTTTGCTGGTGGGTCTGTTGGTGGCGATGTTTCAGGCCGCCACGCAGATCAACGAACAGACCCTGAGCTTTTTGCCGCGCCTGTTGGTGATGCTGGTGACGCTGATCGTTGGCGGTCCATGGCTGGTGCAGACCTTCATGGACTACATCCTGCAGTTGTACGGCAGTATTCCTCAGGTCATCGGCTAAGCCATGTCACTGCTTGCACTGACCGATACCCAGATCAGCACCTGGGTGGCGACGTTCATGTTGCCGCTGTTTCGCGTCGGCGCCTTGCTGATGGTCATGCCGGTATTTGGCACGACCTTGCTGCCCCGGCGCATCCGCCTGTATTTCGCGTTGGCCATCACCGTGGTCATCGCGCCGGGCTTGCCGCCGATGCCGCCGGTCAATGCCCTGGATTTGAGCGGGCTATTGCTGATTGCCGAGCAGATTCTCATCGGTGCGGTGATGGGTTTTTCCTTGCAGCTGTTCTTCCAGGCCTTTGTGGTGGCCGGGCAAATCGTCGCCATCCAGATGGGCATGGGCTTCGCCTCCATGATCGACCCGGCCAACGGCGTATCGACGGCGGTGATCGGGCAGTTTTTCACCATGCTGGTGACGCTGCTGTTCCTGTCCATGAACGGTCATCTGGTGGTGTTCGAGATCCTCACCGAGAGTTTCACTACGTTGCCGGTGGGGGGCGGCCTGATGGTCAACCACTATTGGGAACTGGCCGGCAAGCTCGGCTGGGTGCTCGGTGCGGCGCTGTTGCTGGTACTGCCGGCGGTCACCGCGTTGCTAGTGGTCAACATCGCGTTTGGCGTCATGACCCGGGCGGCGCCGCAACTCAATATATTCTCTGTCGGCTTCCCGCTGATCCTGGTACTTGGGCTGTTCATTGTCTGGGTCGGGCTGGCGGATATTCTCAACCAGTATCAACCGCTGGCCTCCGAGGCCTTGCAGTTGTTACGCGAAATGGCACGGGCGAGCTGAGTCATGGCCGAGAGCGAAAGCGGTCAGGACAAAACAGAAGACCCCACGGAGAAACGCAAGCAGGACTCCCGTGAAAAGGGCGAGGTAGCGCGGTCCAAGGAGCTCAACACCCTGGCGATCATGCTGGTCGGCGCCTCGGCGCTGCTGATTTTTGGCGGCGCCATGGCGCAGGACATGATGGAGCTGATGCGCATCAACTTCTCGCTGTCGCGGGAGGTGATTCTGGATCAGCGCTCCATGGCCAACTACCTGATGCGCTCTGGGCAAATTGCCCTGTGGTCGATCCAGCCAGTGATGATTACGCTGGTGCTGGCTGCCATCATCGGTCCGATTTCCCTGGGTGGCTGGCTGTTCGCGGCAAGTTCCATGGCGCCCAAATTCAGTCGCTTGAACCCCGGTCCCGGCCTCAAACGCATGTTCTCGACCAAGTCGCTGGTCGAACTGCTCAAAGCTCTGGCCAAGTTCATCATCATCCTGTTTGTGGCGCTGGCGGTGCTGTCGTCGGACATCGACGACCTGCTGCGCATCGCCCATGAGCCCTTGGATATGGCGATCATTCACAGCCTGCAAGTCGTGGGCTGGAGCACCCTTTGGATGGCGTGCGGGCTGATTCTGATCGCGGCGGTGGATGTGCCGGTGCAGCTCTGGGAAAGCCACAAGAAGCTGCTGATGACCAAGCAGGAAGTGCGCGATGAACACAAGGACCAGGAAGGGCGGCCGGAGGTCAAACAACGGATCCGTCAGCTGCAGCGCGAGATGTCCCAGCGACGGATGATGGCCGCCATTCCCGAGGCCGACGTGGTCATTACCAACCCGACGCACTACGCCGTGGCCCTCAAGTACGACCCGGAAAAGGGTAATGCGCCGGTATTGCTGGCCAAGGGTAGCGACTTCCTGGCCCTGAAGATCCGTGAGATCGCGGCGGCCAACGAGATTCTGTTGCTGGAGTCTCCGGCGCTGGCTCGGTCGATTTACTACTCCACGGAACTGGAGCAGGAGATTCCCGGCGGGCTCTACCTGGCGGTTGCGCAGGTGCTGGCTTACGTTTATCAGATTCGCCAGTACCGGGCGGGCAAGGGCAAGCGGCCTGATCCGCTTAAGGATGATCTGCCGATTCCGCCGGATTTGCGGCGGGATGCTTGAGGGGATTAACCCTGCGATTCATGCATTACTATGAGTGGGGTCTGATCCAGACCTTATTCTGCGCATTGGATTTTCAAAAAAACTCATACGTTCTCGGAACGTCACTGGTCCTATGGCGACCTCTTGCATGTCTCCGGTCCTGGGGGCTGCTTGTTCGTGGGAGCTTGCGACTGGAGAACGTTCGTTGACTCGGTCCATCATGGAGTCGCGATATGGCGGCGGGTCAACGATAGACGCATAGCTCGGTGGGAGGTCGGCATTAGTATTTCTTGCCGCGGGCAATGTTTCGATTCGCACCGATCGCGCCATATTCACCCTCAATCTAGGAGCTACCGTGCTGGCTATTTGCGACTGCGTTACCCTCTGATCTAACGTTAGGCGATTCAATCGTGCTTCCGATAGGCCGAGATTGGACCTTGTGTGGGGGGGAATTAAATTCGCTTGTCGAGCGATATTGGATGGAGCGATATCCAATGCAGGGCGTGCAGTGCGCGTAACGACACCGGGTGAAGTACTACCGGAAAGCACTCTACTGGGGCTCTTCCAGAAAACCATTTTATGTCCTGTTGGATCGCTTCCAAGCACTGGTTCCCCCGCGCAATAGGTATACGCATTCAGACCCCCCACCCCAAACGGACTCAAACTATCCGTACTGTTAAATCGCATCAACACTGGATTAAACGCCCGATACCCATTCCCCAGCAAATAAAACCCGGTTACCGGATCTGGCCGTTCGCCGTTAAAACCAAGCAGGCTGAGTAGTCCGCTTTCAACAGGACGGTGACCATAGGGTGAATAGGCGATGAACTGCGGTGGATGATTGGCCTTGAGCGTCTGCAGCACCGAGCGCTGCTGATCGGTGGCAAGCAGGGTGGTATCAGGCGCATCACCACCACTTTGTTGTGCCAACAACTGGTCACCCTGCTGGACGATCGAAAAGCGCATCGCACCCTGTATCTCGGTGGCCAGCCTGCTTTTGCAGTAAAAGCGCTGGTGAGCGGGTGCATCCGGTTGAAGCTGGCTGATCAGGCGATCCAGAGGGTCATAGCTGTAGCGGCAACGCAGGATGGGTTGTGTGGATTCCATGGGGGGGCTCCAGATTCTCAAAGGGAGGGCGATTGAGTATCGGTCGGTCAGTCGCAGGTGGGTACTAGCAGAACTGATAGGTTCAGTAGTCTTTGCGGCGGGTGGGCAGTTCGAAGCGCCGCAATTCCTGTTGGAGTGAGCTTGCTCGCGATAGCGGTGGGTCAGCCAGCAAGTATGTTTGTTGTGCCGACGTCATCGCGAGCAAGCTCGCTCCCACAGGGTTCTCCGCTGTTTTGAAATTTAGCCTTTTTCTGCAGCTGCACAGGCTTACTCCACACCCTCAATTTCCCTCCACGCAAAAGTTGGAAAGCTTCTTGCAGTAGCCGCCCTGCGCCCGCTTCAGGCGTCAAAAGTTTGCTTTAAAGGAACGGGGAATACCGGTGGATCGCTCTCAGTTAATCAACAGTGCCCGCACAAACGTTGCCGACCTCAGTCGAGGCAATCTGGGCGTGCCGCTGTTGCTGCTGGTCATGCTGGCGATGATGATGTTGCCGGTGCCGCCGTTCCTGCTGGACGTGTTCTTCACCTTCAACATTGCCCTGTCCATCGTCGTGCTGCTGGTGTGCGTCTATGCCCTGCGACCGCTGGATTTCGCGGTGTTTCCGACCATTCTGCTGGTGGCGACGTTGTTGCGCCTGGCGCTGAACGTGGCTTCGACGCGGGTGGTGATGCTCCACGGCCAGGACGGTCATGCGGCGGCCGGCAAGGTGATCCAGGCCTTCGGCGAGGTGGTGATCGGCGGTAACTACGTGGTCGGTATCGTGGTCTTCGCGATTTTGATGATCATCAACTTCGTCGTGGTGACCAAGGGCGCGGGGCGGATTTCCGAGGTGAGCGCGCGTTTCACCCTCGATGCGATGCCTGGCAAGCAAATGGCGATCGACGCCGACCTCAACGCCGGCCTGATCGATCAGGCTCAGGCCAAGGCCCGCCGTTCGGAAGTGGCCCAGGAAGCCGAGTTCTACGGTTCCATGGACGGTGCCAGCAAATTCGTCCGTGGTGACGCCATCGCCGGTCTGTTGATCCTGTTCATCAACCTGATTGGCGGCATGGCGGTCGGTATCTTCCAGCACGGCATGACCTTCGGTGACGCCGGAAAGGTGTATGCGCTGCTGACCATCGGTGACGGTTTGGTGGCGCAATTGCCATCACTGTTGTTATCGACAGCAGCGGCAATCATGGTGACCCGTGCGTCCGGTTCGGAAGACATGGGCAAGCAAATCAATCGCCAGATGTTCGCCTCGCCCAAGGCGCTGGCGGTGGCAGCCGGTTTGATGGCGGTCATGGGCCTGGTGCCCGGCATGCCGCACTTCTCGTTCCTGAGCATGGCGGCCCTGGCGGCCGGTGGTGCTTACCTGTTCTGGAAGAAGCAGAACGTGGCCAAGGTTCACGCCCTGCAAGAGGTCAAGCGCCAGCAGGAGTTGCTGCCGTCGCCGGCCCGCGCCCAGGAAACCAGGGAGCTTGGCTGGGATGACGTGACGCCGATCGACATGATCGGCCTGGAGGTGGGGTATCGCCTGATTCCGCTGGTGGACCGCAACCAGGGCGGCCAGTTGCTGGCGCGAATCAAGGGCGTGCGCAAGAAGCTGTCCCAGGATCTGGGTTTCCTGATGCCCACGGTGCATATCCGCGACAACCTCGACCTGGCGCCGAGTGCCTATCGCCTGACTCTCATGGGGGTAATCCTGGCCGAAGCGGAGATTTACCCGGATCGCGAGCTGGCGATCAACCCGGGGCAGGTCTACGGCACGCTCAACGGCATTACCGCCAAAGATCCGGCTTTCGGCCTGGAGGCGGTCTGGATCGAAATCAGCCAGCGCGCCCAGGCGCAATCCCTCGGTTATACAGTGGTCGATGCCAGTACAGTAGTGGCTACTCACTTGAACCAGATACTCTACAAGCATTCCAGTGAGCTGATCGGTCACGAAGAAGTGCAGCAACTCATGCAATTGCTGGCCAAAAGCTCGCCGAAACTGGCCGAAGAGCTGGTGCCGGGCGTGGTTTCGCTGTCGCAGTTGCTCAAGGTGTTGCAAGCGCTGTTGGCCGAACAAGTGCCAGTTCGCGATATCCGCAGTATTGCCGAGGCGATCGCCAACAATGCCGCCAAGAGTCAAGATACCGCCGCGCTGGTGGCTGCCGTGCGGGTTGGCGTATCCCGGGCAATTGTCCAAAGCATTGTAGGCACTGAGTCGGAGCTGCCAGTTATCACGCTGGAGCCAAGGTTGGAACAGATATTGCTCAATAGTCTGCAAAAGGCAGGACAAGGTTCTGAAGAGGGCGTTCTGCTGGAGCCAAGCATGGCTGAGAAGCTGCAACGTTCGTTGATCGACGCGGCACAGCGTCAGGAGATGCAAGGTCAGCCGGTGATTCTGCTGGTGGCCGGTCCGGTTCGCGCGATGCTCTCGCGATTTGGCCGGCTCGCAGTCCCGGGTTTGCATGTGTTGGCTTATCAGGAAATCCCTGACAACAAGCAAGTGACCATCGTTGCGACAGTAGGGCCCAACGGCTGAGGTAGTGGTTTATGCAAGTTAAGCGTTTTTTCGCCGCCGATATGCGTCAGGCCATGAAGCTGGTTCGCGATGAGCTGGGCGCTGATGCCGCCATCATTGGCAACCGCCGGATCGCCGGGGGGGTCGAACTGACAGCTGCGCTGGATTACAAGTTGTCGGCGCTGGCGCCGCGGGTTCCGAACATGGAACTCGAAGACGAATTGCGCAAGACTCAGTCGCGGATCGTCACCGCCCAGGCCGAATTGAGCCTGCGTGGCGAAGGCGAGAGCGACAATGCAACCAATCGCCAGCTGTTCGCCGGATTGCCATTGACTGCCGCCGAGCCGCTGATCGAGCCGACCTATGCCGAACCCCGTCGTCCCGCGCCGGCCGCTGCGCCAGCGTCCGGTGGCGTGGACCCGCGTGCATTCGACTCGATGCGTTTCGAGCTCAACAGCCTGCGCGAACTCATGGAAGTACAGCTCGGCTCCCTGGCCTGGAATCAGCTGCAAGGCAGCCGTCCGGACCAGGCCAACCTCTGGCGTCGCCTGCAACGCATCGGCCTGTCTGGCCCGCTGTCGCGCGACCTGCTGGCAATGATCACCGAAATCGAAGAGCCTCGTCAGGCCTGGCGTATGTTGCTGGCGCACCTGGCGCGCATGATCGTTACCCCGGAAGTCGAGCCGCTGGAAGAGGGCGGAGTGATCGCCATGGTCGGCCCTGCCGGCATGGGCAAGACCACTACCCTGGCCAAGCTGGCCGCCCGTTACGTGCTCAAGTACGGCGCGCAGAACATTGCGCTGGTGAGCATGGACAGCTTCCGCATCGGCGCCCAGGAACAGCTCAAGACCCTGGGGCGCATTCTCAATGTGTCGGTGACCCACGTCGATCCCGGCCAGTCCCTGGTGCAGGCCCTGGAACCATTGCTGCGCAAACGCGTGGTGCTGATCGATACCGCGGGCCTGCAGGCCAGCGATCCGGCGCTGCGCATGCAGCTCGAAAGCCTGGCCGGTCGCGGCATCAAATCAAAAAATTATCTGGTCCTGGCAACCACCAGCCAGAAACAGGTTCTAACGGCCGCTTATCACAGTTACAAGCGCTGCGGGCTCGCCGGCTGCATTCTGACTAAACTGGATGAAACGGCTAGTCTGGGTGAGGTGTTGAGCCTTGCCATCAGTCATGAACTGCCGGTGGCTTACCTGACCGATGGCCCGCGGATCCCGGATGATTTGCATCTGCCGCGCCGTCATCAATTGGTCAGCCGCGCCGTGAGCGTGCAAATGCAGGAAGAACCCAGCGAAGAAGCCATGGCTGACATGTTCGCTGACATCTACCACAGCCCGACCAAGCAGGTCGGCTGAGGTAATAATGAACAGTTTTTGTACCTACATCGATGGTCTGCCATGCATTGTTCCGTTTGTGAACGCGCAGCCAGTAATGTGGCCTCCGTCTATGCAAGACAAGGTAAAGAAATAACATGGGCAGCATGCATCCCGTACAGGTGATCGCGGTGACCGGCGGCAAAGGTGGCGTCGGGAAAACTAATGTGTCAGTGAACTTGTCCCTGGCTTTGGCCGAACTTGGCCGGCGCGTCATGCTGTTGGACGCCGACCTGGGACTGGCGAACGTCGACGTTCTGCTGGGCCTGACACCCAAACGTACTCTGGCCGACGTGATCGAGGGCCGCTGCGAACTGCGCGATGTATTGCTGCAGGGACCCGGCGGCATCCGTATCGTTCCGGCCGCATCCGGCACTCAGAGCATGGTGCATCTGAGTCCCGCGCAACACGCCGGCCTGATTCAGGCCTTCAGTGATATCGGCGATAACCTCGACGTACTGGTGATCGACACCGCTGCGGGCATTGGTGACTCGGTAGTCAGTTTCGTCCGGGCAGCCCAGGAAGTGCTGCTTGTGGTATGCGACGAACCGACCTCGATCACCGATGCCTACGCCTTGATCAAGTTGCTCAATCGCGACTATGGCATGAACCGCTTCCGCGTCCTGGCCAATATGGCCCAGAGCCCGCAGGAAGGACGCAACCTGTTCGCCAAGTTGACCAAGGTTACGGATCGCTTCCTCGACGTCGCCCTGCAATACGTCGGTGCGGTGCCTTACGACGAAAGCGTGCGCAAGGCGGTGCAGAAGCAGCGCGCCGTCTACGAGGCTTTCCCGCGTTCCAAGTGCTCGCTGGCGTTCAAGGCCATCGCGCAGAAGGTTGATACCTGGCCGCTGCCTGCCAATCCGCGCGGGCACCTGGAGTTTTTCGTCGAGCGCCTCGTGCAGCAGACCGCAGGACCTGTTCTATGACAGCCAGCGGCTACAACCTCTACAAGAAGTCGGCCCGTGATGCGCAGTACGAGCTGATCGAGCGTTACGCGCCGCTGGTTAAACGCATTGCCTACCACTTGCTGGCGCGTTTGCCGGCCAGTGTCCAGGTCGAAGACCTGATCCAGGCCGGGATGATTGGCCTGCTTGAAGTGTCGACCAAATATGACGCCGGCAAAGGCGCCAGTTTCGAGACGTACGCGGGCATACGAATCCGCGGCGCCATGCTCGATGAAGTGCGCAAGGGGGACTGGGCGCCACGTTCGGTGCACCGCAATACGCGCATGGTCAGCGATGCCATTCGCTCGATTGAAGCTAAAACCGGCCGTGACGCTAAAGATCACGAAGTTGCGGCCGAACTCCAATTGAGTCTCGACGATTACTACGGAATTTTGAACGACACCCTGGGCAGCCGGCTGTTCAGTTTCGACGACCTGTTGCAGGACGGCGAACACGAAGGGCTGCACGAGGATGGCGCGAGTGCTCATGTCGAGCCGTCACGCGACCTGGAGGATGAACGCTTCCAGGCTGCGCTGGCGGATGCGATTGCCAATTTGCCGGAGCGTGAGCGACTGGTGTTGGCGCTGTACTACGACGAAGAGTTGAATCTCAAGGAAATCGGTGAGGTCCTGGGGGTCAGCGAATCGCGGGTCAGCCAGTTACACAGCCAGTGCGCGGCCCGTTTGCGGGGGCGTTTGGGGGAGTGGCGAGCGCGCTGAAGGCAGTGTGGGGGCACTGCGAACGAGGTTGGTGTGGTGTTGAACTGCGCCGGTCGCGATCTGTTGTGCTCCAGACAGTCATTGAGTGCTTTGCCGGATTGATTGAAATGGCGTGTCCAGGTGCTGGGCGCGTTTAAGACTGCTTGGAGGTCGAATTGGACAAGAACATGAAAATCCTCATCGTTGATGACTTCTCAACGATGCGGCGGATCATCAAGAACCTGCTGCGTGACCTTGGGTTCACCAACACCGTCGAGGCCGACGATGGCACTACCGCCATTCCGGTGCTCAACAGCGGAAGCATCGACTTTCTGGTAACGGACTGGAACATGCCTGGCATGACCGGTATCGACCTGCTGCGTCACGTGCGTGCCGATGAAAAGCTCAAGCACCTGCCGGTGCTGATGGTGACCGCTGAAGCCAAGCGCGAGCAGATCATCGAAGCGGCCCAGGCCGGCGTTAACGGCTATGTGGTCAAGCCCTTCACGGCCCAGGCGTTGAAAGAAAAAATCGAGAAGATTTTCGAACGCATCGGTTGATGAGTGCGCCACGGGGGAGCTATGGGCAATAACGAAACTTCATTGGGCGATTTTGAATCGACCCTGAAAAAACACGCCGTCGAATTGGTCGAGAGCCTTGAAAAAGGCAAGTTCGGCGACGCGGTGCAATTGATCCATGAGCTCAACCAGACCCGTGACCGCGGCCTGTATCAGGAAGTGGGCAAGCTCACCCGCGAACTGCATAGCGCGATCGTCAATTTCCAGATTGACCCGCACATGCCGCAGGCCGAAGAAGTGTCGCAGATCACCGACGCCACCGAGCGCCTGGGGTATGTGGTCAAGCTGACCGAGGCTGCGGCCAACCGCACCATGGATCTGGTGGAAAGTGCCACGCCGCTGGTCAATGGCCTGGCCGATGAAGCCAAAGTGTTGAGCGCGGACTGGGGGCGCTTCATGCGTCGCGAAGTCGGCGCCGAAGAGTTTCGTGAACTGGCCCGGCGGGTCGACGGGTTCCTGACACGCAGCGGCACGGACAATCGCGCGGTGTCGGGCAACCTCAACGACATCCTGCTCGCCCAGGATTACCAGGACCTCACAGGCCAGGTGATCAAGCGTGTGACCCAGTTGGTCACCGAAGTTGAAAGCAACCTGCTCAAGCTCGTGCTGATGGCCAGTCAGGTGGACCGCTTTGCGGGCATCGAGCATGACCGTGAAGCGATGCTTGCTGAAAAAGATCCACAAAAACATCTCTCTCAGGGTGAAGGTCCGCAGATTCATGCCGATAAAAGAGAAGACGTTGTGTCCGGTCAGGACGATGTGGACGATTTGCTATCCAGCCTAGGGTTTTAGAATTTTAGGCATTTTAGGTTTTTAGACCTTTAGGAGCACCCCCTTAATGAGCTTCGGCGCCGATGAAGAGATCCTTCAGGATTTCCTGGTTGAGGCCGGCGAGATTCTAGAGCAACTGTCCGAGCAACTGGTCGAGCTGGAAAGCCGTCCGGATGATGCGGATTTGCTCAATGCAATTTTTCGCGGTTTTCACACTGTAAAAGGGGGCGCCGGCTTCCTCCAGCTCAACGAGCTGGTGGAGTGCTGCCACATCGCCGAGAACGTGTTCGACATCCTGCGCAAGGGCGAGCGTCGCGTCGACTCGGAACTGATGGACGTGGTTCTCGAAGCGCTGGACGCGGTGAACAGCATGTTCAGCGAAGTCCGCGAACGCAGCCCGATCACGGCCGCGACACCGGAACTGCTCGCGGCACTGGCCCGTCTGGCCGAGCCGCAATCGGCTGACGAGGCGGCTGCCGCACCTGTCGTCGCCGTGGTCGAAGCGCCTGTGGCTGAAAGCGAGTCGGGCGATATCACCGACAATGAATTCGAACAACTGCTGGACTCGCTGAACGCCGTCAAGGCCCAGGCCGAGGCCCCGGCGGCTGTTCCAGCGCCTGCCGGCAATGCCGCTGGCAGCGACGAAATCACCGATGCCGAGTTCGAGTCGTTGCTCGATCAACTGCACGGTAAAGGCCAGTTCGCCGTTGACGCGGTGGTCCCGGCACCGGCTGCGCCAGAAGCCCCGAAAGTGACTGGCGACAGTTCCGATATTACTGACGACGAATTCGAAGCACTGCTCGACCAGCTGCACGGCAAGGGTAATTTTGCTGTCGAGGCGCTGGAGTCGGCCATTGCTTCTGTGCCTGCACCCGCGGCACCGAGCGCGGTGGCGGCCGGCAGCGATCTGATTTCCGATCACGAATTCGAAGCGCTGCTCGACGAATTGCACGGCAAAGGCAAGTTCACTGAAGTGGGCGCGACGGTTGGAACGGCAACCGGCGCCAACGCCTCGGTTGCGGCACCTGCCGCCAAGGCAGCCGCGCCGAAACCGGTGGCCAGGGCCCCCGAGTCAAAAGCCGAAGCGCCGGCCCCGGCAACTGCTGCACCGGCATTGTCCCGTGCTCCGGCCGCGCCACCGGCCGAAAAGCCGGCGAGCGAAGCCGAGACCACCGTACGTGTTGATACTGCGCGTCTGGACGAGATCATGAACATGGTCGGCGAGTTGGTGCTGGTGCGTAACCGCCTGGTCCGCCTGGGCCTCAACAGCGGCGACGAAGCCATGTCCAAGGCCGTGTCGAACCTCGACGTGGTCACCGCCGACTTGCAAACCGCGGTCATGAAGACCCGGATGCAACCGATCAAGAAAGTCTTCGGGCGCTTCCCGCGTCTGGTTCGCGATTTGGCCCGCCAGCTCAAGAAAGAGATCAACCTGGAGCTGGTCGGCGAAGAAACCGACCTCGACAAGAACCTCGTCGAGGCCCTGGCCGACCCGCTGGTCCACTTGGTGCGCAACGCGGTTGACCACGGCATCGAGTCGCCGGAAGAACGCGAAGCCTCGGGCAAGGCCCGGGGTGGCAAGGTGATCCTGGCGGCGGAGCAGGAAGGCGACCACATCCTGCTGTCGATCTCTGACGACGGCAAGGGCATGGACCCGAACGTGCTGCGTTCCATCGCGGTAAAACGCGGTGTGATGGACAAGGACGCCGCCGATCGCCTGAGCGACACCGAATGCTACAACCTGATCTTCGCCCCGGGTTTCTCGACCAAGACCGAGATTTCCGACGTATCGGGTCGTGGCGTGGGCATGGACGTGGTGAAAACCAAGATTTCCCAGCTCAACGGCTCGATCAACATCTACTCGGCCAAGGGCCAGGGTTCGAAGATCGTCATCAAGGTGCCGCTGACCCTGGCGATCATGCCGACGCTGATGGTCATGCTCGGTAACCAGGCGTTTGCGTTCCCGCTGGTGAACGTCAACGAGATCTTCCACCTAGACCTGTCGACCACCAACGTCGTGGACGGCCAGGAAGTGGTGATCGTGCGGGACAAGGCGCTGCCATTGTTCTATCTCAAACGCTGGCTGGTCAGCTCCGCCGCTCACGAAGAGCAGCGCGAGGGCCATGTGGTGATCCTTTCGGTGGGCACGCAGCGGATCGGCTTTGTCGTCGATCAACTGGTGGGCCAGGAAGAAGTAGTCATCAAGCCATTGGGCAAAATGCTCCAGGGAACCCCGGGCATGTCCGGCGCTACCATCACCGGTGACGGCCGCATCGCGCTGATTCTCGATGTTCCGAGCATGCTCAAGCGTTACGCCACACGGCGTATTTGATTCTGGTGGAGCGAGGCGCCTGGCCTCGCTCCATCTAATGGAGTGTTTATGGCAGTCAAAGTCCTGGTGGTGGACGATTCGGGTTTTTTCCGCCGCCGCGTCTCGGAAATTCTTTCAGCGGATTCCAATATCCAGGTCGTCGGCACGGCGACCAACGGCAAAGAGGCGATTGATCAGGCGCTGGCCCTCAAGCCGGATGTGATCACCATGGACTACGAGATGCCGATGATGGACGGCATCACCGCCGTGCGGCACATCATGCAACGCTGCCCGACCCCGGTCCTGATGTTCTCCTCGCTGACCCACGAAGGCGCCCGGGTCACCCTTGATGCGCTGGATGCCGGCGCGGTGGACTTCCTGCCGAAGAATTTCGAAGATATCTCGCGCAACCCAGAGAAGGTCAAGCAACTGTTGTGCGAGAAGATCCTGAGCATCTCGCGCAGCAATCGTCGCGTCAGCACTTACAGCGCTCCGGCCCCTGTGGTCGCACCTGCTCCAACAGCTGCGCCTTCGAGCGTCGGCAGTTACGGCAGCAGTGCGCCTGTACGTCCGGCACCGATCCCCGCGCGTACGCACGCGGCCACTGCGTCGTCGCCCGCGCCGAAACGCAAAGCCTTCAAACTGGTGGCCATCGGTACATCCACCGGCGGCCCGGTCGCACTGCAGCGAGTGTTGACCCAATTGCCGGCCAACTTCCCGGCCCCGATCGTGCTGGTTCAACACATGCCGGCGGCCTTCACCAAGGCCTTCGCCGAGCGCCTGGACAAGCTCTGCCGCATCAGCGTCAAGGAAGCCGAGGATGGCGATATCCTGCGTCCGGGCCTGGCGCTACTGGCACCGGGTGGCAAACAGATGATGATCGACGGCCGCGGCGCGGTGAAAATCCTCCCGGGTGACGAACGTCTCAATTACAAGCCGTGCGTGGACATCACCTTCGGTTCGGCAGCCAAGACCTATGGTGACAAAGTTCTGGCGGTGGTCCTGACCGGCATGGGCGCCGACGGCCGCGAAGGCGCGCGCCTGCTCAAGCAAGGCGGCAGTTCGATCTGGGCTCAAGACGAAGCCAGTTGCGTGATCTACGGCATGCCGATGGCCATCGTCAAAGCCGAGCTCGCCGACGCGGTGTACAGCCTTGACGACATTGGCAAGCACCTGGTCGAGGCCTGTATCTGATGGATGTTCTAAGCCTGATTGGCATCATCATGGCCTTTGTCGCGATCATCGGTGGCAACTACCTTGAAGGCGGTCACCTCGGCGCCCTGGCCAACGGCCCGGCAGCGCTGATCGTGCTCGGCGGCACCATTGGCGCCGCGCTACTGCAATCGCCGATGAGTGCCTTCAAGCGCGCCATGCAGATCCTCGCCTGGATCCTGTTCCCGCCCCGTGTCGATCTGGCTGGTGGCATCGATCGCGTGGTGAACTGGAGCCTGACCGCCCGCAAGGAAGGTCTGCTGGGTCTTGAAGGCATCGCCGACGCCGAGCCCGACAACTACGCACGCAAAGGCCTGCAACTGCTGGTTGACGGGGCCGAGCCGGAAGCGATCCGCAGCATTCTGGAAGTGGACTTCTACACCCAGGAAAGCCGCGACATCGAAGCGGCCAAAGTCTTTGAAAGCATGGGCGGTTACGCGCCGACCATCGGCATCATCGGTGCGGTCATGGGCCTGATTCATGTCATGGGCAACCTCGCTGATCCATCTCAACTGGGCAGCGGTATTGCCGTGGCGTTCGTCGCCACTATCTACGGCGTGGCCAGCGCCAACCTGGTGCTGCTGCCGATTGCCGCCAAACTCAAATCCATCGCGTTGCGCCAGTCGCGTTATCGCGAAATGTTGCTGGAAGGGCTCCTGTCGATTGCCGAAGGTGAAAACCCACGCTCCATTGAATTGAAGCTTCAGGGCTTCATGGATTGATGGGAGACATGGACCATGGCACGTCGTCGCCAGCATGAAGAGCATGTAAATCATGAACGTTGGCTGGTTTCCTATGCCGACTTCATCACTTTGCTGTTCGCCTTTTTCGTGGTGATGTACTCCATCTCATCGATCAACGAAGGCAAGTACAAGGTCATTTCCGAGGCATTGATCGGGGTCTTTACCGACTCCGACCGTTCGCTCAAGCCGATCCCCATCGGTGACGAGCGGCCGAAGACCGTGACCCCGGCCAAGCCGCTGGTAAAGGATAGTGACCAGGTCGATGCCGGTATTGCCGGCGCCAGCGATCCACTCAAGAGCATCGCCGACGACATCAGCGCGGCATTCGGTGACCTGATCAGCTCCAACCAGATGACCGTGCGCGGCAACGAGTTGTGGGTCGAGATCGAGCTCAATTCCAGCCTGCTGTTCGGCAGTGGCGACGCCATGCCCAGCGACATCGCGTTCAACATCATCGACAAGGTCGCGGCGATCCTGAAGCCGTTCGACAACCCGATCCATGTCGAAGGTTTCACTGACGACCAACCGATCCGCACTGCGCAGTATCCGACCAACTGGGAGCTGTCCTCGGCCCGCTCGGCCAGCATCGTGCGCATGCTGGCGATGCAAGGGGTGAACCCCGGTCGCCTGGCTTCGGTGGGCTACGGCGAGTTCCAGCCGGTGGCCAACAACGCCACCGCCGAAGGCCGCGCCCGCAACCGTCGCGTGGTGCTGGTGGTGTCGCGCAACCTCGATGTTCGCCGCAGCCTGACCGGCACCGGAACCGCCCATGCGCAACCGGATGCCGCATTGAAGCGTGCTGGCACACAAACTGCACCGACCCCGGTCAAGTCGCCGGTACGAGAGAACGCCGTCAATTCTCCGTCACCCGCATTAACACGTTGAGCTATTTCTCGGTCGATCCGTTCGGCCGGGAGGAACAATCCGAATGAGAGTCTGGGCAGTCGCCAATCAAAAGGGTGGTGTCGGTAAAACCACTTCCTCCATCGCTTTAGCCGGTTTACTGGCGGAGGCGGGCAAGCGCGTGGTCGTGGTCGATCTCGACCCCCACGGCTCCATGACCAGCTACTTCGGCTACGATCCCGACGCCCTGGAGCACAGCAGCTACGATTTGTTCCTGCACAAAGGCAACGTGCCCCAAGGCCTGCCGGGTCAACTGCTGCTGTCGACCAGTGATGAACGCATCTCCCTATTGCCCTCCAGCACCGCACTGGCCACCCTTGAGCGCCAGTCGCCGGGGCAGAGCGGTTTGGGCCTGGTGATTGCCAAGAGCCTGGCGCAACTGTGGCAGGACTTCGATTACGCAGTGATCGACAGCCCGCCATTGCTCGGCGTGCTGATGGTCAATGCCTTGGCGGCGAGCCAGCAACTGGTGATCCCGGTGCAGACCGAGCATCTGGCGGTCAAAGGCCTTGAGCGCATGGTCAACACCCTGGCGATGATCAATCGCTCTCGCAAACAGGCGCTGCCCTTCACCATCGTGCCGACCCTGTTTGACCGCCGCACCCAGGCGTCCCTTGGAACGTTGCGCGTGCTGCGCGACAAATTCCCCGACGAAATCTGGCAAGGCTACATCCCGGTGGACACGCGCCTGCGCGATGCCAGCCGCGCCGGTCTGACGCCTTCGCAGTTCGACGGCAAGAGCCGTGGCGTTCTCGCTTACCGCGCGCTGCTCAAGCATCTGCTGGCGGCTCAACTTGTGCCGCAGGTGGCATGAGATGAATCCAATTCCTGTAGGAGCGAGCTTGCTCGCGATGGTCGTCAACGATGACGCGGGAAACCTGACACCCCGTGGCGCTCTCAGGTTCATCGCGAGCATGCTCGCTCCTACAGGTGCGTGCTCATGAACCGGCCATTGAAGACCACTTCGCGCCCGCAACTGGCATTGCAGTCCTACCTGGACAGCTTGCTGCAGGAAGTGACCGAAGAATTGACGCTGCCCGTAGAGGCAGTGGCCGAGGAGATCGCCGCAGAAGCGGTGCTGGACGAGTTTCAGGCAGCGGTGCTCGAAGAGCAGGCCCGCGACGCCGCAGCCGCTGTGACGGTCGTCCCGGTGCATGCATCGATGGCGCCAGTGTTCAAGGCGCCGGTGATCGAAGCTCCGGCCCCTGTTATGGCGCCGGTCTCGACCATCGCGCCGCTGCTGCAAGCCTTGGTGCCACCACCTGTCGAGGCGCAGCCAGCAGTCGTCGAAGTGCAGCAAACCCTGGTGCCGCCGGTCGTCGATGTGCATCTACCACCGAGCAACACGCCGCCTCCGGTTGAGTCCGACGGTCGTCCGTCCTGGGCTGCCGAACCCTTCGAATGCCTGCTGTTCGATGTCGCCGGCTTGACCTTGGCGGTGCCGCTGGTGTGCCTGGGGTCGATTTACTCCCTGGCCGGTCACGAGTTGACCCCATTGTTCGGCCAGCCCGAATGGTTCCTGGGCATCCTGCCGAGCCAGGCCGGCAATCTCAAGGTGCTCGATACCGCGCGTTGGGTCATGCCCGACCGTTACCGCGACGATTTCAAGCAAGGCCTGCAATACGTGATTTCGGTGCAAGGCTACGAGTGGGGGCTGGCGGTGCATCAGGTCAGCCGTTCGTTGCGTCTGAACCCGAATGAAATCAAATGGAGAAGTCACCGAGGTCAGCGGCCATGGCTCGCCGGCACGGTAATTGAACACATGTGCGCCTTGCTCGATGTCGCCTCACTGGCCGCGTTGATCGCCAGCGGCGGAGCCCGGCACATGTCCGGCGGCAAGCCGGGCCACAAACCGACGTCAGTCAAATAAACAAAACAGGCGACGTCACTCTGATGATGTTGCACAGAACACACACCGCCAGGGCGGTTTCTTGAGGGGACAGGGTATGAATGACAAGGCGACGGCGGCAAAGGGTTCCGAAGATCCGATCCTGCAATGGGTCACCTTCAAGCTGGACAACGAGACCTACGGCATCAACGTGATGCGCGTTCAGGAAGTCCTGCGTTACACCGAAATCGCCCCGGTCCCGGGTGCCCCGAGCTACGTGCTGGGCATCATCAACCTGCGCGGCAACGTCGTCACCGTGATCGACACCCGCCAGCGCTTCGGTCTGATGAATGCCGAGATCAGCGACAACACCCGTATCGTCATCATCGAAGCCGACAAGCAGGTGGTCGGGATCATGGTCGACAGCGTGGCCGAAGTGGTTTACCTGCGTCAGTCGGAAATCGAAACCGCGCCGAACGTGGGTAACGAAGAGTCCGCCAAGTTCATTCAAGGCGTATGCAACAAGAACAACGAATTGCTCATCCTGGTCGAGCTCGACAAGATGATGAGCGAAGAAGAATGGTCGGAACTGGAGAGTATCTGATTGATTCTCGAGGTTGCGGTCATTGTCCTGTTCCTGTTTTGGGCAGGCACGCTGGCAATGTTCCTGGCGTACATTCGCGGTCAAAAGCAGATCGCCGCGCAACAGGCTCAGGGTGATGCGCTGCGCGATCAGCGCATCAAGGACCTGGGCAAGCGCGTCGACGACTACCAGAACGGCAATGTGCGCATGGGTGAAGACCTGCATGAGCTACGCGCGATAGTCGCGCCATTGCCGGACAAACTCGCCCGGCTGGAACAGCGTGATCCTTCCAGCCTGTCGTTTGCCCAGGCTGCACGACTGGTGGGCATGGGCGCCAGCGTCAACGAACTGACCCAGTCCTGCGGCCTGACCCAGGCTGAGGCGGAGTTGATGAGCAAGTTGCACAAGAACAGTTAGAAGCCTGCTCGCGATGGTCGTTAACGATGACGCGGGCTTCCTGGAGAGACGCGGCGCTCATGCCTCCATCGCGAGCAAGCTCCTACAATGGTTCCATGCCGGACACGGAGCATGTGTTCACCTGTAGGAGCGAGCTTGCTCGCGATGGTCGTTAACGAAGACGCGGGCTTCCTGGAGAAACGCGGTGCTCATGCCTCCATCGCGAGCAAGCTCGCTCCTACAGTGGTTCCATGTCGGACACGAAGCATGTGTTCACCTGCAGGAGCGAGCTAGCTCCGGGCGGCGTTCCGACGAAGGCGTCTTCGAATACGCAACTATCATCCCCGCGATCCGACGCATCCCCCTTCATCCCCAGACACGTATTACGCCGTCGTAGTCTCCTGCCTATAGCTTTCTCAGATCCCGCCGCCTTGTAATTGCAACCCGCCATCAGTAGTTTGATCATCCTGTTCAAAATATGCAGTGCCAGGGAGGCCTATGCTCGACATTTTGCGCGGTACACCGCTGTGGGTTTATGCGGTTTTTCTGATCCTGACTTATTACGGTGTCATTGCCTGCTTCAAGAATCACGTGTCGAAAAGGTCATTGCAGATCACACCGGTGATATTCGTGACCCTATCCCTGGCTTCGCTGAATCTCTCCCAAGGTGTAGTCATTCCCCTCTCGGCCTACGTACTCGGGCTATTGGCAGGATGGTTACTCGCATTGCGTTTTTACTCGTACACGAATGTGAAGTGCGTGGGAGAAACGTTGGAGTTGGGCGGTACAGTCAAGGTACTGATGGTGTATTGGGGCTTCTTTGCATGGCGTTACTACCTTGGCTATCAGGCAGCGATGTATCCGGAAATGGCCAATGAATTGCCGATGACGGCATGGTCGGCACTGGGGGCTGGCCTTATCAATGGATTGATTATTGGTCGCAGTCTCAAGCTTTTGCGCTTTGTAGGAGCTGGCTTGCCAGCGAAGGCGGCTAAATGATCGGTGCAATATTCAAGGCCTTGTTCGCCGGCAAGCCGGCTCCTGCATAAGAGGGGCGTAAGCTCAATAATCATCCCCGCGTTCAGTAATGTCCTGCTCGACCAGCAGCGCTTCCTGAACCATCTCCGCCGGAAATTTCCCCTTCAGATTCCACGCAAACGCAATGATCTCGGCAACCGTCAGATAGAGCTCCTGCGGAATACTGTCTCCCAGCTCCATACGCGCCAGCAGTCTTACCAGTTCGGCGTTTTCGTAGATCGGTACTTCGCAATCACGGGCGATCCGCAGGATTTCTTCCGCCAGCTCTTCGTCGCCCTTGGCGGTGAGGGTGGGGGCGTGGGTGCCGTCGTATTGGAGAGCGATGGCCTGGCGTGGGGCGTTGGGGTTTTTCATGCGGTTTCGTCGACCCAGCGTTGTTCGAGGCGGGTTTGTGGGCCTTGGGGCGGTGTGCCGAGGTGGCAGTCCAGGTCGCCGACGTTCAGGCCGGCGGACAGCAGGCGATCACGCAGCCCGGCCAAATTGCTTTCGATCAGGCTGGCGGTGTATGGCCGCTCGGCCCAGAGCTGGCCGCAGAGGCTGCCCTTGACCAGTTGCGCCTGGATTTGCAGCGGCCCCAAAGGCTCCATGGAGAAGGCCAGCTCCACACGCCACCGTTGTTGCTTGGGTTCGTGTTCTTCGCGACGTTCCTTTGGCTGTTGTTTTTCGGGGGCGTCTTCGCGCTGGAACTTGACCTGCAAGGGCACGATGTCCTGCATATTGCGCATCGGGATTTCCAGCTGCCAGGTGCTCATCAGTCGTCCGTCGGCGGTTACGCCGGTCTGTTCCAGGCTCGACAGTTGATGGCTTTGCAGGCGTGAAACCGCGGCGGCGGCCAGGCGAAGCAGGTGTTCGAGGTCGTTTTCACCGTCGGCACCTTTTAACAGACGTTCGGGCAGCGGGAAACCGGTCGGCGACGGCTTGGCACTGACCTGACCGAGCATGCCCAGGGCATTGCGGACAAAATTCGGCATGGCCTGAGCCAGGGTATTGGCGGCGATGATCGCTCCGAGGTTGGTGTTGGCCGGCAAGCCCTGACTCAACTGCGCAACCAGTTTGAGCAAATCGCCTTTCATGTCCGGCGCGAGCGTCAGGTTTTGCCCGGTCAGCAGTTTGCTTTCGAGAAACATGCCGCTACTGGCCAGGGCCTGGGCCAGGCCCTTGGGGGTGCTCAACTGTTGAACATCCGGCAAGCCGGCGAGCAAACGGGCAGCAGCGCTGCGCAATTCAACGGATGTCTGGTCCGAGGGCGGAAGGTTCTGCAGGCGCTTGAGCAAGCTATCCAGCGAGCCCTGGCGGCTTTGCTGGTCGACCAGTTGCTGGGTCACCGCCAGTTGTTCCTGTCGGCTGCTCAGGGGCACGAACTTCACGGTCTGGGCGTCCTGCACCTGTGCGCTCAACAAGGTGCCGATGCGCAAGGGCTGCGGACTGTCGATGCTCAGGGTGCTGCCGCTCAGTGCGGTATTGAGCAGGCCCACCATCGAGCGAAACACCATGGGCTGCCCGGGCACCTGCGGCAGCATTTGCGAGGTCAATACCTTGCCCTGCAGCAGGGTGCCAACGGGCAATTGCGCGGTGTCGAGGCGGGTGAGGGTGGCGATGCTGGAGGCAATGGCCTGTTGCACCGTCACCGCCAGATTGCCGGCCGAGGGTTGGCTGACCACCAGTGTGGTGCCTTGGGCCAGCGGTTGATTGCCTGTGGTCTGGACTGTGGTCTCGCGGCCGCTGTCGAGGGTGACCTTGAGCAGCATCTGGAAAGTCTGGTCCGCCTGCTTGAGCGACAACACTTCGGCCTGGGCGGTTTGACCGACGCTGATCAGCCCTTCCACCGGCGTCAGCAACTTGAGCAACTCACCGCTGATCACCTGCGCACGTGAAGTCACCGGGACGGTTTGCGCCAGCGGGAGGATGTTCATTTCGCCTGTCATACGCGGTCACAACCTGAGGAAAATGCACTCTTTAGAGTAAGGTCTGGCATGTATAATGCCGCGCCGTTGTATCCAAAAATGGCGAAAACTTTGCAATTGTTTGACGCAGCTCTCTAGAACAAGACGCCATTGCATCTATGCTGCATCTCTTTAACGGCCGCGCCAGAGCCGACTTGAACCGTATAAGGCCCGTGATCCCTTGACCAGTCCTGTCCTGCAAACCGTTGCCCTTGCCTGTGAGCGAGACCTTCGGCTGCTCTTCGAAAATCTCGATTTGAGACTGGCCAGTGGCGAAATGATGCAAATCAGTGGCCCCAACGGCAGCGGCAAGACCAGCCTGTTGCGCCTGCTCTCCGGGCTGATGCATCCGACCGCCGGTCAAGTGCTGCTCAACGGCAAGCCCCTTGATGAGCAGCGCGCTGAGCTGGCGCGCAATCTGCTGTGGATCGGCCATGCGGCGGGAATCAAGGATTTGCTGACACCGGAAGAGAACCTGAGCTGGCTCTGCGCCCTGCATCAACCGGCTTCCCATGACGCGATCTGGCAGGCGCTGGCGGCGGTCGGATTGCGTGGTTTCGAAGATGTTCCCTGCCACACCCTGTCCGCTGGCCAGCGGCGTCGCGTCGCACTGGCGCGTTTGTATCTGGACAGCCCGCCGTTGTGGATTCTCGATGAACCGTTCACCGCTCTCGACAAACAGGGCGTGGCGCAACTCGAAGAACACCTGGCCGGCCACTGCGAACGCGGCGGCATGGTGGTGTTGACCACCCACCACACGCTGAGCCGGATGCCGGCCGCTTATCGCGACATCGATCTGGGGAATTGGGCCGTATGAGTGTTTTTGGCCTGTTGGTCGCCCGTGAGGCCCGTCTGCTGTTTCGCCGTCCCGCGGAGCTGGCCAATCCGCTGGTATTTTTTGCCATCGTCGTTTCCTTGTTCCCGTTGGCGGTCGGACCCGAGTCTCAATTGTTGCAAACCTTGTCTCCTGGGTTGGTCTGGGTCGCGGCACTTTTATCGGTTCTGCTCTCGCTGGACGGGCTTTTCCGCAGTGATTTCGAAGACGGATCCCTTGAACAGTGGGTCCTTTCGCCGCACCCCCTGCCTCTTCTGGTTTTGGCCAAAGTGCTGGCACACTGGGCTTTTTCCGGTCTGGCACTGGTTTTGCTCGCACCCTTGCTGGCATTGATGCTCGGTTTGCCTGCCGCCTGTCTGCCGGTGTTGCTGCTTTCGTTGCTGCTCGGTACACCGGTACTGAGCCTGCTCGGTGCGGTGGGTGCGGCGCTGACAGTAGGTTTGAAGCGCGGCGGCCTGTTGCTGGCACTGCTGATTCTGCCGTTGTACATCCCGGTATTGATCCTTGGCAGTGGCGCCTTGCAGGCTGCCTTGCAGGGAATGCCGGCGACCGGTTATCTCCTATGGCTTGGCAGCCTGACCGCCTTGGCGATAACCCTGACACCTTTTGCAATAGCCGCTGGCTTGAAGATCAGCGTCGGCGAATAATGAGGTCTGGTCAAAATTTGATCAGTAAAGGCCCTGGCTCTTCACAGTAAAGAGCAACCGTGATGGAAACAGTATGAACTGGACGTGGTTTCACAAGCTTGGCTCGCCCAAATGGTTTTACGGCATCAGCGGCAAAATGCTGCCCTGGCTGAGCGTTGCGGCGTTGCTGCTGATCGGCGTTGGCGTGGTCTGGGGCCTGGCCTTCGCGCCGCCGGACTACCAGCAGGGCAACAGCTTTCGCATCATCTATATCCACGTTCCGGCCGCCATGCTGGCGCAGTCCATCTACGTGATGCTGGCCGTGTGCGGCATCGTCGGCCTTGTGTGGAAGATGAAACTGGCCGACGTCGCCCTGCAATGCGCGGCGCCCATCGGCGCCTGGATGACCGCCGTGGCGCTGGTCACCGGGGCGATCTGGGGCAAGCCGACCTGGGGCTCATGGTGGGTCTGGGATGCACGCCTTACGTCCATGCTTATCCTGCTGTTCCTGTACTTCGGTCTCATTGCATTGGGCAACGCCATCAGCAATCGTGACAGCGCGGCCAAGGCCTGTGCAGTGCTGGCGATCGTTGGTGTGATCAACATCCCGATCATCAAGTACTCGGTGGAGTGGTGGAACACCCTGCATCAGGGCGCGACCTTCACCCTCACCGAAAAACCGGCGATGCCAGCCGAGATGTGGCTGCCACTGCTGTTGACGGCGCTGGGTTTCTACTGTTTCTTCGGCGCGGTGCTGCTGCTGCGCATGCGTCTTGAAGTGCTCAAGCGCGAAGCCCGGGCCAGTTGGGTCAAAACCGAAGTCGAAAACAGCCTGGAGGTCGCTCGATGAGTTTTGCTTCATTCGGCGACTTCGTCGCCATGGGTCATCATGGCCTGTATGTCTGGTCAGCCTATGGCATCTGCCTGGCGGTATTGGCCCTCAACGTGGCGGCGCCGATCCTGGCCCGCAAGCGGTATCTGCAACAAGAGGCGCGTCGTCTGCGCCGGGAGAACGGCAAGTGAATCCGCTGCGTAAAAAGCGTCTTATCATCATTCTCGCGATCCTGGTCGGGGTCGGCGCTGCCGTTGGCCTGGCCTTGAGTGCCCTGCAGCAGAACATCAACCTGTTTTACACACCGACCCAGATCGCCAACGGCGAAGCCCCGCAAGACACTCGTATCCGCGCCGGCGGCATGGTCGAGGCCGGTTCCTTGCAGCGCTCCGGCGACTCGCTGGACGTGAAGTTTGTCGTCACCGACTTCAACAAATCCGTGACCATCACTTATCGCGGCATCCTGCCGGACCTGTTCCGCGAAGGGCAGGGCATCGTCGCCTTGGGCAAGCTCAATGCCGATGGTGTGGTGGTGGCCGATGAAGTGCTGGCCAAGCACGATGAAAAGTACATGCCGCCGGAAGTGACCAAGGCGTTGAAAGACAGCGGCCAGTCGGCACCCACTCCCGCGAAAGAGGGCTAACTGATGACAGCTGGAATCTTCATTCCCGAATTGGGCCACTTGGCCATGATCCTGGCGTTGTGTTTCGCGCTGGTTCAGGCCGTGGTGCCATTGGTCGGTGCCTGGCGCGGTGACCGCTTCTGGATGAGCCTGGCCCAGCCGGCCGCGTGGGGGCAGTTCGCGTTCTTGCTGTTCGCCTTCGGTTGCCTGACCTACGCTTTCATGGTCGACGATTTCTCCGTGGCCTATGTGGCCAACAACTCCAACAGTGCCTTGCCGTGGTACTACAAGTTCAGCGCCGTGTGGGGTGCCCACGAAGGTTCCCTGCTGTTGTGGGCCTTGATTCTCGGCGGCTGGACCTTTGCGGTATCGGTGTTTTCCCGGCAATTGCCGCAGGTCATGCTGGCCCGCGTGCTGGCGGTGATGGGCATGATCAGCACCGGTTTCCTGCTGTTCCTGATCATGACCTCCAACCCGTTCAAGCGCATCCTGCCGCAAATGCCCACCGACGGTGCCGACCTCAATCCGCTGCTGCAAGACATCGGCCTGATTGTTCACCCGCCGATGCTGTACATGGGTTACGTCGGTTTCTCCGTGGCCTTCGCCTTCGCTATCGCCGCGTTGATGGGCGGTCGCCTGGACGCCGCCTGGGCGCGCTGGTCTCGTCCGTGGACCATCGTGGCTTGGGCGTTCCTCGGCATCGGCATCACCCTCGGTTCGTGGTGGGCGTACTACGAACTCGGCTGGGGCGGCTGGTGGTTCTGGGACCCGGTGGAAAACGCCTCGTTCATGCCATGGCTGGTGGGCACCGCACTGATTCACTCGTTGGCGGTCACGGAAAAACGTGGCGTGTTCAAAAGCTGGACCGTGTTGCTGGCCATCGCTGCGTTTTCGCTGAGCCTGTTGGGTACTTTCCTTGTGCGTTCCGGCGTGCTGACCTCGGTGCACGCCTTTGCGTCCGACCCGGAGCGCGGGGTGTTCATCCTGATTTTCCTGCTGTTCGTGGTGGGTGGTTCGCTGACGTTGTTTGCCCTGCGCGCTCCGGTGGTCAAGAGCCAGGTGGGCTTCAACCTCTGGTCCCGGGAAACCCTGCTGTTGGGTAACAATCTGGTGCTGGTGGTGGCCGCGTCGATGATCCTGCTCGGCACCTTGTATCCGCTGATTCTGGACGCCATGACCGGCGCCAAGCTGTCCGTCGGCCCGCCATACTTCAACGCGCTGTTCATTCCGTTGATGGCATTGCTGATGGTGGTGATGGCGGTCGGCGTGATCGTGCGCTGGAAAGACACTCCGGTGAAATGGCTGGTAAGCATGCTCACCCCGGTCCTGCTCGGCAGCGCCGCGCTGGCCGTAGTGGCCGGCATCGCCTACGGCGATTTCAACTGGGCCGTGCTCGCGACCTTCATGCTCGCTGCCTGGGTGTTGCTGGCCGGCGTGCGTGACATCTTCGACAAGACTCGCCACAAGGGCCTGATCAAAGGACTGCCAACCCTGACCCGCAGCTACTGGGGCATGCAGATCGCGCACCTGGGCATCGCCGTGTGTGCGCTGGGTGTCGTGCTGTCGAGCCAGAACAGTGCCGAGCGCGATCTGCGCCTGGCGCCCGGCGAATCCATGGACCTGGGCGGCTATCAGTTCGTCTTCGAAGGCGCCAAACACTTCGAAGGCCCGAACTTCACCTCCGACAAGGGCACCGTGCGAGTGATCCGCAACGGCAAGGAAATCAGCGTGCTGCACCCGGAAAAACGCCTGTATACCGTGCAGAACTCGGTGATGACCGAAGCGGGTATCGACGCCGGTTTCACCCGCGACCTCTATGTCGCCCTCGGTGAACCACTGGGTAATGGCGCCTGGGCCGTGCGCGTGCACGTCAAGCCGTTCGTGCGCTGGATCTGGTTCGGCGGCTTGCTGACAGGCGCTGGCGGGTTGCTGGCGGCGCTGGATCGGCGTTATCGGGTCAAGGTCAAAAGCCGCGTGCGCGAAGCACTGGGCATGTCGGGAGCCACTGCATGAAGCGTTGGTTGATGTTGTTGCCACTGGCGATTTTTCTGGTGGTCGCGGTATTCCTTTACCGTGGGTTGTACCTGGATCCGGCCGAGCTGCCTTCGGCCATGATCAACAAGCCGTTCCCGGAGTTTTCCCTGCCGTCGGTGCAGGGCGACAAGACCCTGACCCGTGCTGACATTCTGGGCAAACCGGCGCTGGTCAACGTCTGGGGCACCTGGTGCATTTCCTGCCGGGTCGAGCACCCGGTGTTGAACAAACTGGCCCAGCAGGGCGTGGTGATCTACGGCATCAACTACAAGGACGTCAACGCCGATGCCTTGAAGTGGTTGACGGATTTTCATAACCCGTATGCGCTGGATATCCGTGACGACGAAGGCTCGCTGGGCCTGAACCTCGGTGTATACGGCGCACCGGAAACCTTCTTCATCGACGCCAGGGGCATCATCCGTGACAAGTTCGTCGGCGTGATCGACGAGCAGGTCTGGCGTGAAAAACTGGCGGGCAAGTACCAGGCACTGGTCGATGAGGCCAAGCCATGAAGCGCTGGATCGCTGCCGTTGTCCTGGGCTTGAGCCTGGCGGGCGTGGCCCACGCGGCCATCGACACCTACGAGTTCGCCAAGGAAGAAGATCGCGAGCGTTTCCGCGAGTTGACCAAGGAGCTGCGTTGCCCCAAGTGTCAGAATCAGGACATCGCCGATTCCAACGCACCGATTGCCGCCGACCTGCGCAAAGAGATTTTCCGCATGCTCGGCGAGGGCAAGGACAACCAGCAGATCATCGACTTCATGGTCGATCGCTACGGTGATTTCGTCCGCTACAAGCCTGCACTGAACGCCAAGACCGCCTTGCTCTGGTTCGGCCCCGCCGGCCTGCTGCTGGGCGGTGTCGTGATCATCGCGGTGATCGTCCGCCGTCGTCGCGTGCAACGCGCCGGCACCCCGGACTCGCTTTCTGCCGAGGAGCGCTCGCGCCTCGACCACCTGTTGGATAAAACCAAGAATGATTGATTTCTGGCTCGCTGCAGGTCTACTGCTTCTGGTTGCCCTGAGTTTTCTGTTGATCCCGGTGCTGCGCAGTCGTCGTGCCCAGCTCGAAGAGGATCGTACCGCCCTGAACGTCGCGCTGTATCAGGAACGCGTGACTGAGTTGCAGGCTCAGCAGGAAGAGGGCGTGCTCGATGCCGCGCAAATGGACGCCGGTCGCGCCGAAGCTGCCCGTGAGTTGCTGGCGGACACCGAAGGCGCTGAAGCGCCACGGGTGTCGCGTCTGGGCAAACCTTTGCCGTTGCTGGCGGCCATTCTGGTGCCGGTGCTGGGCTTGGGCCTGTATTTGCATTTCGGTGCCAGTGACAAGGTCGAACTGACCCGCGAATTCTCCCAGGCACCCCAGTCGATGGAAGAGATGACGCGGCGCCTGGAACGTGCGGTCGCCGCTCAACCGGATTCCGCCGAAGGCACGTACTTCCTCGGTCGCACCTACATGGCTCAGGATCGCCCGGCGGATGCGGCGAAGATGTTCGAACGCACCGTGAGCCTGGCCGGTCGCCAGCCCGAGTTGCTCGGTCAATGGGCCCAGGCCCAGTACTTCGCCGATGGCAAGAAGTGGTCGGACAAGGTCCAGGCCCTGACCGACGAAGCGCTCAAGGCCGATCCAAAAGAAGTCACCAGCCTTGGCCTGCTTGGCATTGCCGCATTTGAAAGCGAGCGTTATCAGGACGCCATCGATTACTGGAATCGCCTGTTGGCGCAGCTGCTGCCGGAGGACAAGTCCCGCGAGGCGCTGGAAGGCGGAATTACCCGGGCCACGGAGAAGCTGGTGGCCAGTGGCGGCAAGGTTGCACAAGCACCGGCGGCCAAGGCCTCGGCGTTGCTCAAGGTCAGTGTCGATCTGGCCGCGGATCTCAAATCAAAGGTCCAGCCTGGCGACAGCGTGTTCATCTTCGCCCGTGCGATATCCGGTCCTCCAGCCCCGCTGGCGGTCAAGCGCATGACCGTGGCCGACCTGCCGGTAACCGTCGAACTGGGCGATGCCGACGCAATGATGCCGCAATTGAAACTGTCGAACTTCCCTGAAGTCCAACTGGTTGCGCGCATTTCCCGTGCCGGCAAACCGACCGCCGGCGAATGGATTGGTCGCAGCCAGCCCCTGGCAAGCAGCACCACTGCGCCGCAGACACTGACCATCGACAGCCCGGATAAATAACAGGAAACGCCACCATGACCGCCATTGCTCGTATTGCCCTGCTCAGCGCTGTTTTGGGGTTAAGCGCTTGTGCGGTCCAGCAACCAACGGAACATCAGGCACCACCACCGTTCCCGCCGTCGCAGCCAAGCCCCACGCCATCGACGTCGCCTGTACCGAGCAAGCCGACCATCCCGGCCAAACCCTCCAAGCCGTTGCCACGCACGTCTGCCAGCTTCGCGCCACCACCGGGGGGCAATAGCCACTGGGATCCGAAGCTTGGGGTGTATGTGTTGGATGACCAGCCCAATACCTTTTATCGCCAACGTACCTATTACCGCTGGGATAATGGTTGGAGTCGGTCGATTAGTCCGCAAGGACCGTGGGAAGATACTGACATCCAGGGTGTACCGGGTGGCTTGGGGCGGAAATTCGGGCAGTAACGCAAAAAAGGCGACCTTCGGGTCGCCTTTTTTGTGCCTGCTGGAATGTGGTGGGTGGGTCACTGCTGAATTCTGTGGGAGCGAGCTTGCTCGCTATGGACGTCAACGATAACGCGGGCTGTCTGAATCCCCGCGGTGTCCCGGCGTTTTTCACGAGCAAGCTCGCTCCTACAGGGGCAACGCGTTCAATTGCGATCAGGCCGGTCAGTAGGCTTTGATTTTCTTGCCCTCTCGAGAGGCCGAACGTCAGGGGCAAGAGCCCTTGGTTACTTGGGGATTTTCCAAGTAACCCGCCGTAATTGGATGGACTCGCCCGCGCCGAGGCGTCAATGCGCTGCGAGGACACCCTTGGCGTATAGAGACCCGCTGGAAAACCCGCTGGTGCAACCGGTGTTGGTGATGGATCATACGCCGGGCCTGCGGGCTGATCTGGCGCAAGCGTAATCAGGACCGTCTGCCGTGGATCCGGCGAACAGGGCGACAAATGAAGAGGGTGGTTTGATGGCGGGCAGGTTGATCTATCTCATCGGGCCTTCAGGTTCGGGCAAGGACAGCCTGCTGGATGCCGCGCGAACACGGTTGGCCGAACGCGGCTGCCGCATCGTGCGGCGGGTCATCACGCGCTCGGCGGAGGCCGTGGGCGAAGCGGCGCTGGGCGTCAGTGAACAGCAATTCGCCGAAATGGAGGCCCGGGGCGCGTTTGCGCTGAGCTGGCACGCCAACGGATTGTCCTATGGTATCCCACGGGAAATCGACGATTGGCTGGCCGCCGGGCAGGACGTGCTGATCAATGGCTCTCGCGGGCATTTGCAGAACGCGCGCCTGCGCTATCCGAACGCGTTGGTGCTGTTGTTGACTGTGGATCAGGCAGTACTGCGCCAGCGCTTGCTGGAACGTGGGCGGGAATCACCGATCGAGATCGATCAGCGGTTGGCACGCAATGCCCGATTCAGTGAGCAATTGCTGGCGGAGGACCCGGCCGTGCACTTGCTCGACAATTCAGGGCCGCTTGAGCAAACGGTCGACCGGTTGCTGGTCTGCATTGACGAGTAACTCCCGGCTACCTGTCAGGCCTTCCTGGCCAACAACCCCTGCACATACTCGACGAACGCCCGAGCCTTGGCGCTGGCCATTCTCCCCGTAGGGAAAACCGCCCACAAATCCAGGTCCGGCAGTACCCAGTCCTTCATCACTTCCCGAACCGAACCGTCGGCCAGTTCAGGCGCGAACATCCATTGCGAGGCCATGGTCAGCCCTTGGTGGGCCAGCACGGCTTCTCGCAGGCCTTCGGCGGCATTGACGCGGATCCGGCCGTTGACGATGACCGATTGCTCCTCGCCGGCCTTGTTGAACGGCCAACTGGCGCCGTCACCAAGGGTGTAGATGACTGCCTGGTGCTTGCGCAGGTCGGCAGGGCAGGTAGGTTCGCCGTGTTTTTCGAAGTACGCCGGTGTGCCCAGTACCATGCGCCGGCATTCGGCGATCTTGCGCGCAGTCAGGCCCGAGTCGTTCAGGGTGCCCATGCGCAGGGCGATATCGACGCCTTCTTCCACCAGGTTGACGTTGCGATCATCGAGCATCAGATCGATGTTCAACTCCGGGTTTTGCTCCAGGAAGGGACCCAGGTACGGAACGATATGCAGCCGCCCGAAGGTGACAGCCGCGCAGATACGCAGGTTGCCACTCAGCCCGCTGGCGGAACCGCGAGCGGCGTTGTCGGCTTCGTCGGCCTCTTCGATGGCACGCTTGGCCCGTTCGAAAAAGGCCAGCCCGGCCTCGGTGGGCGTCAGCCCCCGGGTCGAACGCAGCAATAGCCGCACCGCCAACCGCGATTCGAGTTGCGCGATGGTTTTCGACACGGCCGGCTGGCCGATATTCAGGCGCCGTGCGGCGGCGGAAAACGAGCCGGTTTCCACCACGTAGACGAAGGTTTCCATTGCGCCGAGGCGGTCCATCCAGAGTCCTTGTACTGTTCTGAAAATCACTGCGGATCCACTGTGGGAGCGAGTCTGCTCCGGGCGGCGATCCTACTGGGTTTTGAGGCCTATGCCGTCGCCAGCGAAACCTTCTGCGAAACACTCAGGAACCGCAACAACGCCAGCAGCGGAAACGCGCTGCCGACGATCACGATCCACAACCAGCCGCCGTGTTCGTACACCGCGCTGGCCACCGAAGAGCCGAAGGCGCCGCCGATGAAGATGCTGGTCATGTACAGCGCATTCAGGCGGCTGCGGCTTTTACCGTCGAGGGCGTAGACCGCACGCTGGCCGAGGACCATGTTCATCTGCACACAGAAGTCGAGCACCACGCCGGTCACCGCCAGGCCGATGACGCTGTAGATCGGATGGATAAACGCCGGCATGAAACTCAGGCTGGCGAACAGCAGGGCCAGCAACGATGCGATGCGGGTGTGACCGGAATCGGCCAGGCGACCGGCGATCGGGGCAGCAATGGCGCCGATGGCCCCGACCAGGGCGAAGATCGCGATCTCGCTTTGCGACAAACCGTGATTGCGCGCCAGTTCCAGCGGCACGGCGGTCCAGAACAGGCTGAAGGTGGCAAACATGCAGCCTTGGTAAAACGCACGCTGGCGCAGGACCGGTTGCTTGCGCAAAAGCGTCCACAGAGAGCCCAGCAACTGGCCATAGGACGCGCTGTGATCAGGCTCACGCTTGGGAATGGTCACGGCCAGCACGATGCTGATGGCCGCCATCAACACCGCGGCAATCACAAACATCGCCCGCCAGCCGAAGTGGTCGGCCACCACGCTGGACACCGGTCGGGCGAGCAGAATGCCGAGCAACAATCCACCCATGATCCCGCCCACCACACGGCCACGGGTTGCTTCCGGTGCCAGGTGCGCGGCCAACGGAATCAGGATTTGCACCGAAACCGAACTGAACCCCACCAACAGTGAAATCAGCAAAAACACGTTCGGCTGGTCGGTAAACGCCGCACCTAGCAGGCTGACAATTGCCACCAGCGTGGTGATGATCATCAACCGGCGGTTCTCCAGCAGATCCCCCAGCGGCACCAGGAAAAACAGTCCCAGCGCATAGCCAATCTGAGTCAAGGAAACGATCAGGCTGGCCATGGTGTTGGTCAGGCCAATGTCCGGCGCGATCAGGCCGATGATCGGCTGGGCGTAGTAGATATTGGCGACAATGGCGCCGCAGCAGAAGGCGAACAGCAGCACCATGCCTCGGGTCATTGTCGCGGTGCCGTGGGACACCTGGGTCGCTGGGTTCATAACGGGTCTCGCTGTACGGAAAGGAATGCGCGCAGGCTAATGGGCTGACTGAATCGGCGGAAGCGTGATTGGAGTGATAGCAATCATTCCATTGCGGAATGACTGACGAACGCGTGTGTCTTGCGTCAGAACATCGAGGGTGAATGATACATTCACCTACATCTTGTTCGTGAAGATCGTGACCTTTGTGACGCAGGACGCTGACGGCACGCTCACCGCCCAATCCATTTCGGCGGGCAAGGATAGCGTGACGCCGCCGATGTAGCGGGATGTCGAAGAACCTGTGGGAGCGAGCTTGCTCGCGATAACGTAATGGCAGTCAACGACGATGCTGACTGTTCAATTGTCATCGCGAGCAAGCTCGCTCCCATAGAAGTTGCAGTGTTTCAGTCGATTACTTGCCACTGTAGATCTGGTCGAAAACCCCGCCATCATTGAAGTGGGTCTTCTGCACGGTGCGCCAGTCACCAAAGGTCTTCTCGACCGACAGGAAGTCTACTTTCGGGAAACGGTCGGTGTACTTGGCCAGCACGGCTGGATCACGCGGGCGCAGGTAGTTTGCCGCGGCAATTTCCTGACCTTCCGGCGACCACAAGTACTTCAGGTATTCCTCGGCCGCTGCACGGGTGCCTTTTTTGTCGACGGTCTTGTCGACCACCGACACCGGTGGCTCGGCTTCGGCGGAAACGCTTGGGTAGATGACTTCGAACTGATCACGGCCGAACTCGCGGGCGATCATTTCCGCTTCATTCTCGAACGTCACCAATACGTCGCCGATCTGGTTGGTCATGAAAGTAGTCGTCGCGGCGCGGCCACCGGTATCCAGCACCGGCGCTTGTTTGAACAGCTTGCCGACGAAATCTTTGGCCTTGTTCTCGTCTCCGCCGTTTTTCAGCACGTAGCCCCAGGCCGACAGGTAGGTGTAGCGACCGTTGCCGGAGGTTTTCGGGTTCGGGACGATGACCTGAACGCCGTCCTTGAGCAGGTCAGGCCAGTCTTTCAGGGCTTTCGGGTTGCCCTTGCGCACGATGAACACGGTGGCCGAGGTGAACGGCGCGCTGTTGTTCGGCAGGCGCGTGACCCAGTTGTCCGGGACCAGTTTGCCATTGTCCGCCAGGGCGTTGATGTCGGTGGCCATGTTCATGGTGATGACGTCGGCCGGCAAGCCGTCGATGACCGAACGCGCCTGTTTGCTGGAGCCGCCGAAGGACATTTGCAGGGTGATGTTTTCGTTGTGCTCGGCTTGCCAGTGTTTCTGGAACGCAGTGTTGTAGTCCTTGTAGAAATCGCGCATCACGTCGTAGGAAACGTTGAGTAGGGTCGGTGCAGCCTGGGCGATGTTGCCCAGGGCCAGGCCAGCGGCGATAAGCGAGGCGCCAAAGAGTTTTTTCACTGCGCATTCCTTGTTCTATTAAAAGTGGGGCAATTTGCCAGCGACTATAACTGGGCTCGTATAGTCCTTTAAAGATTAAAAAGCTCTTTGCTTATTCCCGTTTCCTGAACAACGCATTACCGCAACGGGAGCAGAACGACGCCTCCGGCTCATGACTGTCCTTGGCGCACACCGGGCAGTGGTGCTGCAACTGGCCGCCACGCATGGCCGTGGCCAGTTCGGCGGTGAAGATCCCGGTAGGCACGGCGATGATCGAGTAACCGGTGATCATCACCATCGACGAGATGACCTGGCCCAGTGCGGTCTTGGGCACGATGTCGCCGTAACCGACGGTGGTCAACGTCACGATAGCCCAGTAAATACCCTTGGGAATGCTGGTGAAGCCATGTTGCGGGCCTTCGACCACATACATCAGGGTGCCGAACACCGTCACCAGGGTGCAGACGCTGAGCAGGAACACAAGGATCTTCTGCTTGCTGCCACGCAGGGCATCGAGCAGGTAATGAGCTTGCTTGAGGTATGGGCCGAGCTTGAGCACGCGGAAGATCCGCAGCATCCGGATCACCCGGATGATCAGCAGGTACTGGGCATCGCTGTAGTAGAGCGCGAGGATGCCGGGCACGATGGCCAGCAAGTCCACCAGCCCATAGAAACTGAAGGCGTAGCGCAGGGGCTTGGGCGAGCAGTACAGGCGCAGGATGTACTCGCCGAGGAAGATCACCGTGAAGCCCCACTCGATGTACGCCAGCAGGCTGGCGTAGTTTTGGTGGACGTCATCGATGCTGTCCAGAATCACGACTACCAGGCTGGCGAAGATGATCAGCAGCAGGCTTGTGTCGAAGCGTCGCCCGGCGACGGTGTCGGTCTGGAAAATAATCACGTACAGGCGATTACGCCACGTGTCGTTGCTGATCATGCACATCGCCTTGGCCGCAAATCAGCGCAGCCTAGGTTGATTCTCCCCAGGAGCGCAAGGCGCGCTGTCGACTGTGGCTTTGCCGAGCATTTGAATAACACTGCGAATCAGCCAGCCGGCAAGAATGAACGGCGCGGTCAGCGTGGGCAGACCGATGGCGGCAAACAGCGGCGTCAGCAACAGCGCCAGGCCGATGCCAACCAGCGGCAGCCACTGTTGGCGACGCTGGGAGCTGAAGGCGAGGGCGGCCAGCACGGCGTTATAGCCACCGAGGCCGAGCAGTGCGGTATAGAAGTCGTGGTGCAGCAGGCTCCAGCCCATGCCCGCGACTGAGGCCAGCAACGCCCAGCAGAACGCGCGGCGATCAGCGATCAGCAAACCGGCGGCAATCATCGCTCCGGCCAGCGGATGACCGAGGAACATCACCTGGCCGAGGCCTTTGAGTGGCGCTGCGAGCATGTTCAGGGTGCTGACTTCGATCAAGTGCGGCTCTGTCGAGGGCGTGGCGAAGCACAGCAGCAACCAGCCCAGCCCAACGAAGGGCGCGGTGTAAGCCGGCAGATATTGGCTGAACCGGACGCGCTTGAGCCACTGTTGGGTGACCATCGCGCTCAGGCCTCCGGCGGCCAGAATCAGCAGCGGCATCATCGCCGACCAGGGGAAATACAGGCTCAGCAACAGACCGAGCAGAACGCCGTTGTAGCTGAACAGCCCGGCCTGACGATCAGCCTTGGCATAGTTGCGACGTTGCGCGGTCAGCAGCCCGGCGACACCGCCGAGCAAAGCGCCGCCGAGCAAGGCGGGCGCCGTGAACACAATGGCCAGCAGGCACAGCAGGCCGCACAGCGGATTGCGCTGGAGAAAGATCTGGCTGAAGCCGTTGAGCAACGCTTCGGCCCAGTCGGGGCAGTGGGTGTTGAAATGGTTGGCAGGCATGGCAGGTCTGAAAGTCAGTGGGACCGGGTTGCCTGCATCGCGAGCAGGTTCGCTCCCCCATTGAGTCTTTGCTCAGTCATTGTATTTGTGCCGTACACAAATCAACTGTGGGAGCGAGCTTGCTCGCGATGAGGCCGGTATGGGCGCTAGATCAATGTCTCGATACGCAGAGAGTTAGTCGACCCAGGCTGCCCAAAGGGCACACCGGCGGTGATCAATAACGTGTCGCCACGCTGCGCCATGCCTTGGGCCTGGGCAATCTCCAGTGCCGTCGAGCAGACTTCATCGACCTGACGCAGGCGGTCGTTGACCACTGAGTGCACACCCCACGCCACGCTCAGGCGACGGGCGGTCTGCAGGTTCGGTGTCAGGTTGAGGATTGGCACCGTCGGCCGCTCCCGCGCCGCACGCAGGCTCGACGCACCGGACTCGCTGTAGTTGACCAGCACCGCCACCGGCAGCACGTTGCTGATACGGCGAATGGCGCAGCTGATTGCATCGGAAACAGTCGCCTCGGCTTTCGGCCGGCTGACGTCGAGTTGAGTCTGATAGTCCGGCCCGTTTTCCACCTGGCGGATGATCTTGCTCATCATCTGCACGGCTTCGAGCGGGTATTCGCCGGATGCGGTTTCCGCCGACAGCATCACCGCGTCCGCACCTTCGGCCACGGCGTTGGCCACATCGGTGACTTCGGCGCGGGTTGGCGCGGGTGAGAAGCGCATCGACTCCAACATCTGAGTGGCGACTACCACCGGTTTGCCGAGCTGGCGGCAGGTGCTGATAATGTTCTTCTGGATCTGCGGCACGCTTTCAGCCGGCACTTCCACACCCAGGTCACCCCGGGCGACCATGATCGCGTCGCTCAATTCGGCTATCTCGCGCAGTTGCTCGACGGCCGAGGGCTTCTCGATCTTGGCCATCAGGAACGCCTTGTCGCCGATCAGGGTACGGGCTTCGCGGATGTCATCGGGACGTTGCACGAACGACAGCGCCACCCAGTCCACACCCAACTCCAGACCGAAGGCCAAGTCGCGGCGATCCTTGGCGGTCAGCGGGCTCAGGTCGAGCACCGCTTGTGGCACGTTCACGCCTTTGCGGTCCGACAGTTCGCCGCCATTGAGCACGGTGGTGTCGATGGCGTCGGCGTACTTGGTCACCACTCGCAGACGCAACTTGCCATCGTCCAGCAGCAGGTCCATGCCCGGCTCCAGCGCGGCGATAATTTCCGGGTGGGGCAGGTTGACCCGGCGCTCATCGCCCGGCGTGGCATCGAGGTCCAGGCGCAAGGCCTGGCCGCGAACCAGCTGCACCTTACCTTCGGCGAACTTGCCGACCCGCAGTTTCGGGCCTTGCAGGTCCATCAGGATGCCCAATGGATAATTGAGTTGACGCTCGACTTCACGAATCCACTGGAAACGCTGGGCGTGGTCAGCATGATCGCCATGGCTGAAGTTCAGGCGGAAGATGTTGACCCCGGCCAGCACCAGTTCACGGATGGCATCGATGCCGTCGATGGCCGGGCCGAGCGTGGCGAGGATTTTGACCTTTTTATCAGGCGTCATGTTTAGTGCTCTCAAGGATCAGAATGGCGCGGAAGTCGTTGACGTTGGTACGGGTTGGCTCGGTGACGATCAGGGCGTCCAGCGCCTCGAAGTAGCCGTAACCGTTGTTGTTGTCCAACTCGTCACTGGCGCTCAGGCCCTTTGCCGCGGCGCGGGCGTAGCTGTCCGGAGTCATGATCGCGCCGGCGTTGTCTTCGGAACCGTCGATGCCGTCGGTGTCACCGGCCAGTGCGTAGACACCGGGCAGGCCCTTGAGGCTGTCGGTCAGGCTGAGCAGGAACTCGGCATTGCGACCGCCACGGCCATTGCCGCGCACGGTCACGGTGGTTTCACCGCCCGAGAGAATCACGCAGGGCGCCGCCAGTGGCTGACCGTGCAGGACGATCTGCCGTGCGATGCCAGCGTGGACTTTCGCCACCTCGCGGGATTCGCCTTCAAGGTCGCCGAGGATCAGCGGACTGAACCCGGCCTGACGGCATTTCACCGCCGCCGCTTCAAGGGATTGCTGCGGGCGGGCGATCAACTGGAAATGACTGCGTGCCAGGCTCGGGTCGCCGGGTTTGACGGTTTCCGATTCGGGGCTTTGCAGCCAGGTGCGCACCGAAGCCGGAACCTCGATGGCGTAGCGTTTGAGGATCGCCAGCGCTTCGGCCGACGTGCTCGGGTCGGCCACGGTAGGGCCGGAGGCGATGACCGTGGCGAGGTCGCCCGGCACATCGGAAATCGCATAGGTATAAACCGTGGCAGGCCAGCAGGCTTTGCCCAGACGCCCGCCCTTGATCGCCGAGAGGTGCTTGCGCACGCAGTTCATCTCGCCGATGGTGGCGCCGGACTTGAGCAGGGCTTTGTTGATTGACTGCTTGTCGGCCAGGGTGATGCCTTCGGCCGGCAGTGCCAGCAGTGCAGAGCCGCCACCGGAAAGCAGGAAGATCACGCGGTCGGATTCGTTCAGGTTGCTGACCAGTTCCAGCACACGCTTGGCCACCGCCAGACCAGCAGCGTCCGGTACCGGATGTGCGGCTTCGACCACTTCGATTTTTTCGCAAGGTGCGCCGTGACCGTAGCGGGTCACCACCAGGCCGGACACTTCACCCTGCCAGCAGCGCTCGACCACCTGGGCCATGGCGGCTGCGGCTTTGCCGGCGCCAATGACGATCACGCGGCCGCTGCGGTCGGTTGGCAAATGGGCTTCGAGGACTTGTTGCGGATGCGCCGCATCGATGGCTGTGGCAAACAGCTCGCGCAGCAATTGTTGCGGATCGACCGACATGGCGGGCTCCCGGAATTCTTGTTATTTGAAGGGCAACTCGGGTTCCTGTGGGAGCGAGCTTGCTCGCGATAGCGGTGTGTCAGTCAACATGGATGTTGATAGTCAGGGCCTCATCGCGAGCAAGCTCGCTCCCACAGGTTTGATGCAGTTTCGGGCAGGGGGCTTACTTCTTGTCGCGAATCGAGAAGTTAGCCATGTGTTCCAGGCCCTTGATCAGCGCCGAGTGATCCCAGTTGCTGCCACCGATGGCCGCGCAGGTGCTGAACACTTGCTGGGTGTTGGCGGTGTTCGGCAGGTTGATGTTCAGCTCCTTGGCGCCTTGCAGGGCCAGGTTCAGGTCCTTCTGGTGCAGGCTGATGCGGAAGCCTGGATCGAAGGTGCCCTTGATCATGCGCTCGCCATGCACTTCGAGGATTTTGGAGGACGCGAAACCGCCCATCAGTGCTTCACGCACCTTGGCCGGATCGGCACCGTTTTTCGAAGCGAACAGCAGGGCTTCGGCCACGGCCTGGATGTTCAGGGCCACGATGATCTGGTTGGCCACCTTGGCGGTTTGACCGTCGCCATTGCCACCGACCAGGGTGATGTTTTTGCCCATGGCCTGGAACAGTGGCAGGGCGCGCTCGAAGGCGTCGGCATCGCCGCCGACCATGATGCTCAGGGTCGCAGCCTTGGCGCCGACTTCACCGCCGGAGACCGGGGCGTCGAGGTATTGCGCGCCTTTTTCGTTGATCTTTGCTGCGAAAGCCTTGGTGGCGGTCGGCGAGATCGAGCTCATGTCGATCACCACTTTGCCTTTGCCAACACCAGCGGCAACGCCGTCGGCGCGGAACAGCACGTCGTCGACCTGCGGGGTATCTGGCACCATGACGATGATGAACTCGGCTTCCTGGGCCACTTCCTTCGGGTTCGCCAGAGCGACGGCGCCTGCGGCGATCAGGTCGGCAGGCGCAGGGTCGTGGTGGGCCGACAGGAACAGGCTGTGACCGGCTTTCTGCAGGTTCAATGCCATTGGGTGGCCCATGATGCCGGTGCCGATAAATCCGATTTTAGCCATGAGAAAATCCTCTTGTTTTTGTCTTTTGTAGGAGCGAGCTTGCTCGCGAAAAAACTCAACGAAAACGCGTACTGCCTGAGTAATCGCGGCGCCTGATCGTTCTTCGCGAGCAGGCTCGCTCCTACAGGGATATGTGTTAAATCGCGTTATGGGTTTTCAACCAGCCCAGGCCCGCTTCAGTGGTGGTCAACGGCTTGTATTCGCAACCGACCCAGCCCTGGTAACCGATGCGGTCCAGGTGTTCGAACAGGAAGCGGTAGTTGATTTCACCGGTGCCTGGTTCGTTGCGCCCCGGGTTGTCCGCGAGCTGCACGTGGTTGATCTCGCCTAGGTGCGATTGCAGGGTGCGGGCCAGATCGCCTTCCATGATTTGCATGTGATAGATGTCGTATTGCAGGAACAGGTTGGCGCTGCCGACCTGCTCGCGAATCGACAGGGCTTGCGCCGTGTTGTTCAGGTAGAAACCTGGAATGTCACGGGTGTTGATCGCTTCCATCACCAGTTTGATGCCCGCCGCTTGCAGCTTGTCGGCCGCGTACTTGAGGTTGGCGACGAAGGTTTTCTCCACGGTGGCATCGTCGAGGCCCTGCGGACGAATACCGGCCAGGCAGTTGACCTGGGTGTTGCCCAGCACCTTCGCATAAGCGATGGCCAGGTCGACACCGGCACGGAACTCTTCAACCCGATCCGGCAGGCACGCGATACCACGTTCGCCCTTGGCCCAGTCACCGGCCGGCAGATTGAACAGCACTTGGGTCAGGCCGTTGGCGTCGAGCTGGGCCTTGATTTCGGCAGAGCTGAAGTCGTACGGGAACAGGTATTCGACACCACTGAAGCCGGCTTTGGCGGCCGCTTCGAAACGGGCAAGGAAGTCCTGTTCGGTGAACAGCATGGACAGGTTGGCTGCGAAACGCGGCATGGTGGTCTCCTGTAAATGTGTGTAGGCCCCTTGTAGGAGCGAGCTTGCTCGCGATGGCGGTGTGTCAGTCAACATAGATGTTGAATGTGCCGGACTCATCGCGAGCAAGCTCGCTCCCACAGGGGTGGTGATCAATCAAGCAACGAAATCGCAGTCGGTGCGTCGTCGCCGACCAGCGCCAGGTCTTCGAATTCGTTGACGGCGTTGATCTCGGTACCCATGGAAATGTTGGTCACGCGCTCCAGGATAATCTCGACGATCACTGGAACCTTGAACTCTTCGATCAGTTCCTGAGCCTTGCGCAGGGCAGGCTGGATCTGAGCCGGTTCGAACACACGCAGCGCCTTGCAGCCGAGGCCTTCGGCCACCGCGACGTGGTCGACACCGTAGCCGTTGAGTTCAGGGGCGTTGAGGTTGTCGAAGGACAGCTGCACGCAGTAGTCCATGTCGAAACCGCGCTGTGCCTGACGGATCAGACCCAGGTACGAGTTGTTCACCACGACGTGGATGTAAGGCAGTTTGAACTGAGCGCCGACCGCCAGTTCTTCGATCATGAACTGGAAGTCATAGTCCCCCGAAAGGGCTACGACTTTACGGTTCGGATCGGCCTTGACCACGCCCAGCGCTGCCGGAATGGTCCAGCCCAACGGGCCTGCCTGACCGCAGTTGATCCAGTGACGCGGCTTGTAGACGTGCAGGAACTGCGCGCCGGCAATCTGCGACAGACCGATGGTGCTGACGTAGCAGGTGTCTTTGCCGAACACCTGGTTCATTTCTTCGTAAACGCGTTGCGGCTTGACTGGCACGTTGTCGAAGTGAGTCTTGCGCTGCAGGCTGGCTTTGCGCTGCTGGCAGTCTTGCAGCCAGGCGCTGCGGTTCTTCAGTTTGCCAGCGGCTTGCCATTCGCGAGCGACTTCGATGAACACGGTCAGCGCGGCGGCAGCGTCGGAAACGATGCCCAGGTCCGGGGTGAACACGCGGCCGATCTGGGTCGGTTCGATATCAACGTGAATGAACTTGCGGCCTTCGGTGTACACGTCAACGGAACCGGTGTGACGGTTGGCCCAGCGGTTGCCTACGCCCAGAACCACGTCGGACTTGAGCATGGTGGCGTTGCCGTAGCGGTGCGAAGTCTGCAAACCAACCATGCCCACCATCAGCGGGTGATCGTCCGGGATGGCGCCCCAGCCCATCAGGGTCGGGATCACCGGAATACCGGTCAGCTCGGCGAACTCCACCAGAAGGTCGGCGGCGTCGGCATTGATGATGCCGCCACCGGCCACCAACAATGGACGTTCGGCCTGATCCAGCATGGCCAGGGCCTTTTCAACCTGGACGCGGGTAGCGCTCGGTTTGGCCAATGGCAATGGCTGGTAGGCGTCGATGTCGAATTCGATTTCGGCCATCTGCACGTCAAACGGCAGGTCGATCAGCACCGGGCCTGGACGGCCGGAGCGCATTTCATAGAAAGCTTTTTGGAATGCATAGGGCACCTGGCCCGGTTCCATGACGGTGGTCGACCACTTGGTGACTGGCTTGACGATGGTGGTGATATCGACGGCCTGGAAGTCTTCCTTGTGCATACGGGCGCGGGGTGCCTGGCCGGTAATGCAGAGGATTGGAATCGAGTCGGCCGAGGCGCTGTAGAGCCCGGTGACCATGTCGGTGCCGGCAGGGCCGGAAGTGCCGATGCACACGCCGATGTTGCCGGCCTTGGTGCGGGTGTAGCCCTCGGCCATGTGCGAGGCGCCTTCAACGTGGCGAGCGAGTACGTGATCGATGCCGCCGACCTTTTGCAGGGCGGAGTACAGCGGGTTGATGGCGGCACCCGGGATGCCAAAAGCGGTATCGACCCCTTCACGGCGCATCACCAGAACGGCGGCTTCGATTGCTCTCATTTTGCTCATGGTTTTGTGCCTCTTTACGTTTTGTAATTGTATACAAGTGGCTTTGCGCAGAGTGTATTCACGGCGGACGGCGCAGGTCAATCCATTTTCTCAAGCGCTTGTTTCATTCGTCGGAAGCCCGTTCTGCTGTGGCTTTTCGTCGCATGTGGCGCCTTTCGATGATTATTGTATACAAAAAAATAATTCATTGTGTTCTATTTGTTGCATCGGGCTGCGGCACAACGGCGCAGTCCACCGACTTTCCGAAAAACAAAATGAGGACGGCACCATGAGCGCTTTAACCTTGAAAGTCGCAGTCAACCTGGTCAACGAGGCCATCACCGCCGGGCGTGCAATCTCTGCGGCACCCTTGACCATTGCGGTACTGGATGCCGGCGGGCATCTGATCACCCTGCAACGCGAAGACGGCGCCAGCCTGCTGCGCCCGCACGTCGCCATCGGCAAAGCCTGGGGCGCCATCGCGCTGGGCAAGGGGTCGCGCCTGCTGGCACTGGACGCCCAGCAACGCCCGGCGTTTATCGCCGCGTTGAACAGCCTGGGGCAGGGCAGCGTCGTGCCGGCACCGGGTGGTGTGCTGGTTCGCGATCAGGATGGGAACATGCTGGGGGCGGTGGGGATCAGCGGCGATCTGTCGGATGTCGACGAGCAGTGCGCGATCAATGCCATCGAGGCGTTGGGGTTGGTGGCGGATGCGGGGGTGGCGGCTTGATCTGCGCTGACTGAACTACCGCTTTCGCGAGCAAGCCCGCTCCCACATTGGATTTTTTGCGTACGCAAATTTTGTGAACGTCAGCGATCAAGTGTGGGAGCGGGCTTGCTCGCGAAGGCGATCTCCCAGACATATCCAGCTAAAGGTCTATAGCCTTTCATGACTTCAACATGAGAGAGGGCAAGGAATACCTGAGCTGTCAGCATCACACCGCCTACGCATCGGCCGCGCCGCAGTCTACCGCTCGGGCTCACACCCTTTGAGCACCAACCGGATAATCGTCTGCGCCGCCGCTTCATAGTCCACTTCATCCAGCTTCGCCTTGCCGGTGATGGCGGTGATTTGCCAGTCGAAGTCGGCGTAGGTCTGGGTCGCGGCCCAGATGCTGAACATCAGGTGGTTGGGATCGATGGGGGCGATTTGCCCGCGGTCGATCCAGGTCTGGATGCACTCGATGTTGTGTTTGGCCTGGCCATTGAGCTGTTCGACCAGATCGGTGCTCAGGTGGGGGGCGCCGTGCATGATTTCGCTGGCGAACACCTTGGAGGCGAAAGGCAGGTCGCGGGAGATGCGGATTTTCGAGCGAATGTAGCCGCTGAGCACTTCACCGGGCTCGCCGTCCGGATTGAACGGTGTCGAGGCCTGCAGGATGGGCTCGATGATGCTTTCCAGAACCTCGCGGTAGAGGTTTTCCTTGGACTTGAAGTAGTAGTAGACGTTGGGCTTTGGCAATCCCGCCTTGGCTGCGATGTCGCTGGTTTTGGTCGCAGCGAAGCCTTTATCGGCGAATTCCTCACTGGCGGCACGCAGGATCAGTTGTTTGTTGCGCTCGCGGATAGTGCTCATAAACCGGGTGATTCCTTGCCTGTTCTGGCGGTTGCGCATGGTATCACCGGCCTCGCGCGGCGCTCAAGAATGCACCGTAGGCTCTTATGTCGCGCTATGCTGCTGCGCATTCATTGCAGAAGGAAACCTGACTCATGGCAGGAAGCAGTTTGTTGGTGCTGATCGACGACATCGCGACCGTGCTGGATGACGTGTCCCTGATGACCCAAATGGCCGCCAAGAAAACGGCCGGCGTACTCGGTGACGATCTGGCGCTCAACGCTCAGCAAGTCAGTGGCGTGCGTGCCGAACGGGAAATCCCGGTGGTCTGGGCGGTCGCCAAGGGTTCGTTTGTCAATAAACTGATCCTGGTGCCGTCGGCGCTGGCGATCAGTGCGTTCATTCCGTGGCTGGTCACGCCGCTGTTGATGGTCGGCGGTGCCTATCTGTGCTTTGAAGGGTTTGAGAAGCTCGCCCACAAGTTCCTGCACAGCAAGGCTGAAGACGCCGCCGAACATGCGCAGTTAGTCGAGGCCGTGGCTGACCCTGCCATCGACCTGGTGGCGTTCGAGAAGGACAAGATCAAAGGCGCGATCCGCACCGATTTCATTCTTTCGGCGGAAATCATCGCCATCACCCTCGGCACCGTGGCTGGCGCTCCATTGACCCAGCAAATCATCGTGCTTTCGGGCATTGCCATTGTCATGACGGTCGGCGTTTACGGTTTGGTGGCGGGTATCGTCAAGCTCGACGACCTTGGCCTGTGGTTGACCCAAAAACCCGGGCAGATGGCGAAAAGCATCGGCGGTGCGATTCTGCGTGCGGCACCGTACATGATGAAGAGCCTGTCGGTGATCGGCACGGCGGCGATGTTTCTGGTGGGCGGCGGAATTCTCACGCACGGTGTGCCGGTGGTGCATCACTGGATCGAAAGTGTCGGTGCTGCGGCGGGTTCCGGCGGATTTATCGTGCCTGTGTTGCTCAATGGCGTGGCGGGGATCGTGGCGGGGGCGGTGGTATTGGTTGGCGTGATGGCTGTCAGCAAAATCTGGAAGGCGCTGAAAGGCTGAAAGCAACACAAAGCAAATGTGGGAGCGGGCTTGCTCGCGAAAGCGGTGTGTCAGATAACCTATTGGGTGACTGACACGACCTCTTCGCGAGCAAGCCCGCTCCCACAGTGTTTTTCGGTTGCCGGGCTTACTCGGCAACCTGCAACTTGCGTGCTTCGGTGTACACGTAACGCACTTTCTCGTACTCGAATGGCGAGTTCATCTGACCATAGCGGAAGCTGGTCTGGTGGCGCTTGTCGATGCCGCGCAGGATCACGACTTCCGGATGGTTGGAGCTGACTTCGGCCACGTTGAGGAAGTTGATCGCGTTCTCGGCCGAGTAATCCACCAGCAGGCCGCCGGTGTCACGCAGGTTTGACGGACCGAGGATCGGCAGGACGAAATAAGCGCCGCCCGGCACGCCGTAGAAGCCTAAAGTCTGGCCGAAGTCTTCGCTCTGACGCGGCAGGCCCATGGCGGTGGCCGGGTCCCACAGGCCGGCGATGCCGATGGTGGTGTTGAGCAGCAGTCGCCCGGTGGTTTCCAGCGAGCGCTGGCCCTTGAGTTGCAGCAGGCTGTTCATCAGGTTCGGCACGTCGCCGAGGTTGTTGAAGAAGTTGCTGACGCCGGTGCGCAGGAAGCTCGGGGTAACGTAGCGGTAACCATTGACCACCGGCAGGAACACCCATTGGTCGAAGCGGTAGTTGAAGTGATAGACGCGCCGGTTCCACTCTTCCAGTGGATCGTAGACGGCCAGCGCATTGAGCGTCGAACGCTCGAACTCGCGCTGATCCAGGCCCGGGTTGAATTTGAGTTTGCTCAGCGGCTCTTTGAAACCATCGCTGTCGACGACCACGGGGGCATTGGCTTTGCTGTTGTCGGCATTGGCGACGCCTGCACAGAGTAACGCTGCGAAAAGCAGGAGATATTTAGCCACGGAAAAACTCCAGCATGGCGTCGCTGTTGACGCGGTAGTTAATGTTGCCGCAATGGCCGCCATACGGGTAAACGGTCAGGCGATCACCAAAGGTCTTGCGCAGGAAGCCCAGGTCGCCGGGGCCGAGGATTACGTCATCGGCGTTGTGCATGACCGCGATTTTCGGGCTTTCGTGCAGGTAGTCCTTCAGTGCATACAGGCTCACCTGGTCAATCAGTTGCAGCAGGCTGCCGCCGTCGGTGCGGGCGCGCCACATCGGGATCACTTGTTCGGTGATGTAGCAGTCGAAGTCGCATTGCAGTGCACGCTTGAGGAATGGCGTGAGGCTGGTGCCCTCGGTGATCGGGAACTTGGGTGGGGTGATCAGGCCGCGACGGTTGACCAGGTCCGAAGTGAAGGCGATATCGGCCGCCGAAAAGCGGAACGAAGTGCCGATCAGCATGGCCATCTGTTCGTTGGTCAGGTGCTGCTTGGACTGCTGGAAGTCGTAGAGCAGGGCGTCATTGAGGTCGATGTAGCCCTTCTGCTGGAAGTAGCGGGTCAGCTTGTCCAGTACCAGTTCATAGAATGTGGTGCTGGTGTTGATGCCCTTGACCTCGGTCTGGACCAGCTTGTCGAGGTTGGTGATCGAAGTGTAGAGGTTGACCGGCGGGTTGAGCAGCAGGACTTTCTTGAAGTTGAAGCTGCGGCGGGTTTCGTCCAGGTGAGAGACGAAAGCGGCATCCAGTGCACCTAGGCTATACCCGGTCAGGTAGTAGTCGGTGATCGGCATTTTCGGGTTCTGTGCCCGTACGGCCTGCATCACCCGGTACAGATCTTCGGCGTCTTCCTTGGAAACACCCGGCGTGGCGAAACGTGATGCGGCGCTCATGAAGTCATAGCTGGTGGGCGATGACAACTGCACTACGTGGTAGCCGGCTTTGTAATAGAGCTTCTTCAGGTATTCGTTCAGGGTGCTGTCATAGCGCGCGCCGGTGCCGGCTATCAGGAACATCAGCGGTGCCGCGTGATCCTGTGTGGCAATGCGGTAGTCGAGCGTCTTGACCGCCCAGAAGTTGTTCGGCAACTCGAACGCCCGTTCCGGACGCAAGGTGACACTGCGCACCGTCTGATCGATGTCTTCGTCCAGGGGTAACTCCGGACGCAGGTCCGGCGGTGTGGTCGCGATGGTCGCCTCGAACGGGTTGGTCAGGGGGTAGCCATAGCTGGCGGCGTCAATATCGGCCGCCAGTGCGGACGCACCCAATATAAGGCCGCCAAACAGGGCAGCGAAGCGCAAGGAACGGAGCATGACTAAATCCCTTAGAGGAAGGTGCCGAATGAATTTCGCAGGCTATGACCACCGGATTTGCGCCAAAGTGCCAACCCTCGGCACCAAACAGGCTTAATTTCGAGGTAATAGTAGCTGGACGATACACTTTGCAGCGATTGAAAGACCAGTTAACAGTTGTTATCGCTTGCGAAACGCTTAAGGGCGATTAAGCTGGCCGCCGCTTTTCGCCAATTGGAGTGTTTCATGTCTCGCCGCTTGCCCGTGATTCTGCTGCTTGTTTTGCTGCCTTTATGGCTGGCCGCCAGTTATGGCGCGCGCTATGGCTTCATGGAGGATGCGCAGTGGGTCGGCATTTGCGTGGATGAAGCGAGTCGTTGGGAATGCCTGATACGTTCGAACCTGGGGCTGATGATTCATTTCGGGGTGCTGGGCTGGGCTGCGCTGGGCGCGGCGATCATCGGCTTTGTCGTGCCGGGGCGGGCAGGCTGGTGGCTGGCGGTGCTGGCGCTGGTGTTCGGTTTTCCGGCACTGGCGTTGTACAACACCACGCTGGCGGTGTTTTCGGTGGTGATTGCGGGGTTGCGGTTGGTCAGGGCTTCTCGCGGCGCTTAAAAGTCCGTCTTCGCGAGCAAGCTCGCTCCCACAGTAGATCTTCAGTGAACACAATGTTTGCGTGCGATAAAGATCAAATGTGGGAGCGAGCTTGCTCGCGATGAGGTCAGTCAGGTCGCTAAAGAGTTAAACCTTGCGAACCCGCAAGCAGCGCCACAACGCAGCCACCATCAACACACTCACCAGCGCCCAACCCCAGGCCTGCTGGTTCTGCAAACCTTCACGGTACAACTGCGGTGCAATGCCGGCACCGATGATGAAGGTCAGCAACGCAATCTCGCGGCGCGGCACGTTCACCGGGCGGCACAGATAGACCAGTGCCGGCACGATGAACGCGACACTCGGGAAGCTGCGATAACGCGGATCGAGCACCAGTTCCAGCATCATCACGGCTGCCGCGAAACCTGTCGTTGCAACCAGCCAACCAGCCCGGCGCTCAAGCAGGTTGAAAGCTTGCCCACGCCAACCGCTGCGAGGGCTCAATGTCAGCGCGGCATGAGCCAACACCAGCATATTCAGGGCAGTCAGCAACCCGACCCATAGCCATTCACTGGTGAAACGCGTGGTCACCCGTGCCAGGTCGCCCCAGGCGCCAATCGAACACGCAGCCAAGGCACCGAGCAGGGGTAGTACCAATGCCGACCGCGTCGAGCGGACCCGACCACCGAGCAGCAAGGTACCGATGAAAATCAAGCCGCCCACCGCCAGCCATTGCGACCAGTACGGTACGTTTGTCACGGGGCCCGCCAGCACGCCCTTGTCCTGGCGATCGGCATCGAACAGCCCCCAGTAACCACCCACCGCACCTTCACTGGCGCGTTTCCAGGGCTGGTCGAAGGCTTCGATCAGGTTGTAGTGCCAACCCTGTTGCTCGGCCATGGCGACAAAGCCGCGAATGAACTTGGCTTCGTTGACCCGGCTCGGCAAAGCCGTTTCGCGCTGGCGACCTTCGCTTGGCCAGCCAGTTTCGCCGATCAGCACATCCTTGGGCGCGAACTTGTTGCCGAACACCTGGCGTACATCGGCCACATGTTGCAGGGCAGCGTCGATGTTCGACGGATCATCTTCCCAGTAGGGCAGCAAGTGAATGGTCAGGAAATCCACGGCGGGGGCAATTTCCGGATGCTTGAGCCAGAACTCCCAGACGTCGGCGTAGGTGACAGGCTGTTTGACCTGGCTCTTGACCTTGTTGATCAGTTTCGCCAATTGCGCGCCAGTGACTTCCTTGCGCAGCAGGGTTTCGTTGCCGACGATCACTGCGCTCACCACATCCGGGTTGGCATTGGCCGAGACGATCAGCAGGTCGACTTCTTTCTCGGTGTCCACCGGGTTGCTGTTGACCCAGGCGCCGATCATCAGCTTCAAGCCATGCTTGCGCGCCAGATCTGGCAGGGCTTCCAGGCCGGTCATGGAATAGGTGCGGATGCATTCGAAGCTTTTGGACAGCAGCGCGAGGTCGGCATCCATGCGCTCGGGGCGCAAGTTGAATGGCACGTCAAACGGCGATTGATCCTTGTCGAACGGGGTATAGGAGGCGCATTGCAGCTTGTGCGTCGCACTGGCGACGTCCGGCAGGATCACCGGTTTGCCGAGGCCGTACCAGAAGCCGCCAAGGGCAAACAGCCCGAGCAGGCAAGCGAATAGATAAGCAGCAAAAGGGAAGCGAGAGGTCGCGGACATGGTCAGGCCGTGTGGGAGCAAAGCGGCGCATGTTACCTGCATTTGCCGCGTGCTTGGTGGCCTGCATGATTTTGACATGCAAAGTTCGAGCGGGTTGGCAGGGGTGTTTGTTGCGCTGAAGATTAATGGCTTTCTGATGTCGTTTCTCGATGCCTTGAGGTCGCTGGCAGAGCAGGTCGCCATGAGCGTCAGGTTGATTATCGCAAGTGTCAGTACTCCGCTGATGTTTGAACGAGTTTGCGGTGGGCGTGATGGGGGCGCTGTGCACCATAACAATACGTTTAAGCGACTCGGCATCCGTCGAGCGCAGCACTTTCGGGGAAGTAACGATGAAGATGCGACGACTCTTGGGCGCAGGTGCGGCTTTGGTGCTGGCGATCAGTTCGACCGTGGCAAGCGCCGCCGGCAAGGACGTGACGCTTGGTTATGTCGATGGCTGGTCGGACAGTGTCGCCACGACCAACGTGGCGGCTGAAGTGATCCGGCAGAAACTCGGTTATGACGTGAAGCTGCAAGCCGTCGCTACCGGGATCATGTGGCAGGGCGTGGCCACCGGTAAACTCGACGCCATGCTGTCAGCCTGGCTGCCGGTGACTCATGGTGAGTACTGGGCGAAGAACAAGGATCAGGTTGTCGACTACGGCCCGAACTTCAAGGACGCGAAAATCGGCCTGATCGTGCCGGAGTACGTCAAGGCCAAGTCCATCGAGGACCTCAAGACTGATGACACCTTCAAGAACCGCATTGTCGGCATCGACGCCGGTTCAGGCGTGATGCTCAAGACCGATCAGGCGATCAAGGACTACGACCTGACAGGTTATCAACTCAAAGCCAGTTCTGGCGCCGGCATGATCGCCGAGCTGACCCGTGCCGAGAAGAAGAACGAATCCATCGCGGTCACCGGCTGGGTACCGCACTGGATGTTCGCCAAGTGGAAACTGCGCTTCCTCGAAGACCCGAAAGGCGTATACGGCGCGGCTGAAACCGTGAACAGCATCGGCAGCAAGGGCCTGGAAGCCAAGGCGCCGGAAGTGGCCAAGTTCCTGAAGAATTTCCAGTGGGAATCCAAGGATGAAATCGGTCAGGTGATGTTGGCGATTCAGGATGGTGCCAAACCTGAAGCCGCGGCGAAGGATTGGATCGCCAAACACCCTGAGCGTGTGGCTGACTGGACCAAATAACAGGCACCTCGCTTTAAATTGTGGGAGCGGGCTTGCTCGCGAAAGCGGTGTAACAGTCAACAATAATGTTGAATGTTATGGCCTCTTCGCGAGCAAGCCCGCTCCCACACTTGTGTATGGCGTACTGAAATTTGGCGAAAACCCCCATGGGGTTCTAAGACTAAGGTCGTCTGGAACCTGCCCCGCAGCCGCATAGAGTGGATACCGTTCCAACTAAATCTGTGCTGCGAGGATAAAAACAATGAACGACAGCATTTACCTCTCGATTCAAAACAGCCCGCGCTTCAAGGAGCTGGTTAGCAAGAGGGAACGATTCGCCTGGATTCTTTCGGCGATCATGCTAGGGCTTTACTCCGGATTCATCCTTCTGATTGCCTACGGGCCGCAGGTGCTGGGGGCGAAAATCAGCCCTGAGTCCTCGATTACCTGGGGCATACCGATCGGTATCGGGCTGATTGTTTCGGCTTTCATCCTGACCGGTATCTACGTGCGACGCGCCAACGGCGAGTTCGACGACCTGAACAATGCGATTCTCAAGGAGGCTCAGCAATGATCCGCCGTCTAATGGCTCTTTTGAGCATCGCAGCTTTCGCACCTGGCGCCTGGGCGGCTGACGCCCTGACCGGTGCCGTGCAGAAGCAACCGCTTAACGTGTCCGCGATCGTGATGTTTGTCGCCTTTGTCGGTGCCACCTTGTGCATCACCTACTGGGCTTCCAAGCGTAATAATTCGGCAGCCGACTACTACGCCGCTGGCGGCAAGATCACCGGTTTCCAGAACGGTCTGGCGATTGCCGGTGACTACATGTCGGCTGCGTCCTTCCTGGGTATTTCCGCGCTGGTGTTCACCTCTGGCTACGACGGCCTGATCTACTCGATCGGCTTCCTGGTGGGCTGGCCGATCATTCTGTTCCTGATCGCCGAGCGTCTGCGTAACCTGGGCAAATACACCTTTGCCGACGTGGCGTCCTATCGCCTGGGGCAAACCCAGATCCGCTCGCTGTCCGCTTGCGGTTCGCTGGTGGTGGTGGCGTTCTATCTGATCGCGCAAATGGTCGGTGCCGGCAAGCTGATCCAACTGCTGTTCGGTCTCGATTACCACGTTGCGGTGATCCTGGTCGGTATTCTGATGTGCCTTTACGTGTTGTTCGGCGGCATGCTGGCGACCACCTGGGTGCAAATCATCAAGGCTGTTCTGCTGCTGTCCGGCGCTTCCTTCATGGCGCTGATGGTGATGAAGCACGTCAACTTCGACTTCAACATGCTGTTCTCCGAGGCGATCAAGGTCCATCCGAAAGCTGATGCGATCATGAGCCCAGGCGGCCTGGTGAAAGATCCGATCTCGGCGTTCTCCCTCGGTCTGGCGCTGATGTTCGGTACCGCTGGCCTGCCACACATCCTGATGCGCTTCTTCACCGTGAGTGACGCCAAGGAAGCTCGCAAGAGCGTGCTGTACGCAACCGGTTTCATTGGCTACTTCTACATCCTGACCTTCATCATCGGCTTTGGCGCGATTCTGCTGGTCAGCACCAACCCGGCTTTCAAAGACGCTGCTGGCGCCTTGCTGGGCGGTAACAACATGGCGGCGGTACACCTGGCCAACGCGGTTGGCGGCAGTATCTTCCTGGGTTTCATCTCGGCAGTAGCGTTTGCGACCATTCTGGCAGTGGTTGCCGGCCTGACTCTGGCCGGTGCTTCGGCGGTATCCCACGACCTTTATGCCAGCGTGATCAAGAAGGGCAAGGCCAACGAGAAGGACGAGATTCGCGTCTCGAAAATCACCACAATCGCCTTGGCGGTGCTGGCAATTGGTCTTGGTATCCTGTTCGAGAGCCAGAACATTGCGTTCATGGTGGGCCTGGCGTTCTCTATCGCGGCAAGCTGCAACTTCCCGGTACTGTTGCTTTCCATGTACTGGAAAAAGCTGACCACTCGCGGTGCGATGATCGGTGGCTGGATGGGGCTGGTCAGTGCCGTGGGCCTGATGGTGCTTGGTCCGACCATCTGGGTGCAGATCCTGCATCACGAGAAAGCCATCTTCCCGTATGAGTACCCGGCGCTGTTCTCAATGATGATTGCCTTTGTCGGGATCTGGTTCTTCTCGATCACTGACAAGTCGGCTGCTGCGGATAATGAGCGGGCGTTGTTCTTCCCGCAGTTTGTTCGTTCGCAGACTGGCCTGGGTGCAAGTGGTGCTGTTTCGCACTAAGCGTTTGGGTTTGACTGTTTAAGTTGTGTTGAATGGAAATGCCCCGGTCGAGAGACCGGGGCATTTTTTATTGGGCGGTAATCGACCCGGTTTTTTGGATTTGCCCGTTTTACTGTAGGAGCGAGCCTGCTCGCGAAGACTTTGTGTTAGTTGGAGTGTTTTTTGAGGGTGTACATATCCATTCCTTCGCTCCGGCATTCATCCGGGGGCATTGCCCTCCGGTCGGCTTCGCTTCGACCTACATGTAATGAGTTCGACTGCGTCGAACGGCGCTGCGCGCCAATCCCCGGATAAACACCTCCACTCAGCCTGCCGAGGGGGCGGGTGGATCAAGATCAAGAGCTGCAGGCGAGCTAACGCTCGGCCCTGTAGGAGCGAGCTTGCTCGCGAAAAACGTGTGGACAACACGATCAATCAGACAGCACGCGTTATTGTTGACGTCCATCGCGAGCTCGCTCCTACAGGGAACGCGTTCAATTGCGAATAGGTCGGCCAGCCGACCAATTTCTTTCAAGTGCACCCAACAAACAGGCCGGTAGGCCGCCTCGGACGCTGTTGCGGTGTACGCCCCCTCGTGAGGCCGAGTGGAGGTTCTGCGCAGTGGGCAACCCGACCATGGATGGCCGATGGCGGCGGGCCCACCGAGCAGGATCGGAGCGAGGGCATGCCGAGCCTAGGCGAGGCGCCGAATGTCAGGGGCAAGAGCGTTTGGTTACTTGGCGCTTTTCCAAGTGGCCCGCCGTAAGGGCGGACCCAATAGCGGCCGTAACCGCAGAAACGGATATGTACACCATCAAAAAAGCGCACAAACAAAAACGGCCTCCTGCTCTTTATATAAAAAGCAGAGGCCGTTCCCGGTACAACTCAACACGCTAAAGCAAGACGGATCTTACTTGCGGTCTTCCAGCTTGGTGATGTCACGCGACTCGTAGCCGGTGTACAACTGGCGCGGACGGCCGATCTTGTACGGGCTGGAGAGCATCTCTTTCCAGTGGGAGATCCAGCCGACGGTCCGCGCCAGGGCGAAGATCACGGTGAACATGCTGGTTGGAATGCCAATCGCCTTGAGGATGATCCCCGAGTAGAAATCGACGTTCGGGTACAGCGAGCGTTCGATGAAGTACGGGTCGGTCAGGGCGATCTCTTCCAGGCGCATGGCCAGTTCGAGTTGCGGATCGTTCTGGATGCCCAGTTCCTTCAATACTTCGTCGCAGGTCTGCTTCATGACCGTGGCGCGCGGGTCGCGGTTTTTGTAAACGCGGTGACCGAAGCCCATCAGTTTGAACGGATCGTTCTTGTCCTTGGCCTTGGCGATGTACTTGTCGATGTTCGAGACATCGCCGATTTCATCGAGCATGGTCAGTACGGCTTCGTTCGCACCTCCGTGGGCAGGGCCCCACAGTGCAGCGATACCGGCGGCGATACAGGCGAACGGGTTGGCGCCCGAAGAACCCGCCAGGCGCACGGTGGACGTCGAGGCGTTCTGCTCGTGGTCGGCATGGAGGATGAAGATCCGGTCCATGGCCTTGGCAAGTACCGGGCTGATCGGTTTGATCTCGCACGGGGTGTTGAACATCATGTGCAGGAAGTTTTCCGCGTACGACAGATCGTTGCGCGGGTACATCATGGGTTGGCCCATGGAGTACTTGTAAACCATCGCGGCCAGGGTCGGCATCTTGGCAACCAGGCGGATCGCGGAGATTTCGCGATGCTGCGGGTTATTGATGTCCAGGGAGTCGTGGTAGAACGCCGAGAGGGCGCCGACTACGCCGCACATGACGGCCATCGGGTGGGCGTCGCGACGGAAGCCGTTGAAGAAGGTCTTCAGCTGCTCGTGAACCATGGTGTGGTTCTTCACGGTGCTGACGAACTGGGCCTTCTGTTCTGCGGTCGGCAGTTCGCCGTTAAGCAGCAGATAGCAGGTTTCCAGGTAGTCCGACTTTTCAGCCAGCTGTTCGATCGGGTAGCCGCGGTGCAGCAGAATGCCGTTGTCGCCGTCGATATAGGTGATCTTCGACTCGCACGAAGCGGTCGACATGAAGCCTGGGTCAAAGGTGAAACGGCCCGTGGCCGTCAGGCCCCGAACATCGATAACATCGGGACCAACGGTGCCGGTTAAAATGGGCAGCTCGACGGGGGCTGCGCCCTCGATGATCAACTGCGCTTTTTTGTCAGCCATGTGGCCTCCTATTTATGCTTGAAATCATCAGACAGACCCCCCACGCAGGGCCCGCACCACTATAGTGAGATAAATTCTAATGTCAATTTGCCTAAAGTCTTGCTCCAGAAGGCTTTAACCGGACTTTTTTCTCGAAATTGGCTGCCATTTACGCCTTTTATGTCAGTTGCGCAATCAGCTGTTTGGGTTAGGTGTTTGCGTTGTCATTAGTAGCCTAACTGTCTATACTCGGCCACCGACCGCCAAGGGCTTTTGGGCTTGCTTTCATTGGGGGTCGCATCCCTGGGTGGTGGTTACCTGACCAGTGCACTCCCCAACAACTTTGCCCTGATTGTTAGGGGCTCTTCAGTGTGAAAAAAAAGCCGTGAAAAGCCAACGACCTGTAAACCTAGACCTAAGGACCATCAAACTCCCAGTCACTGCTTACACGTCCATCCTTCACCGAATCTCCGGTGTCATCCTCTTCGTGTGCCTTGCCATCATGCTTTACGCATTGGACAAGTCGCTGAGCTCCGAGGAAGGCTTCGGTCAGGTGAAAGCGTGTCTGACCAGTCCGCTAGCCAAGCTAGTGACATGGGGCATCCTGTCCGCTCTGCTTTATCACTTGGTAGCCGGTGTGCGCCATTTGATCATGGACATGGGCATCGGTGAGACGCTGGAAGGCGGCAAGCTGGGCTCGAAAATCGTTATCGCCGTTTCCGTGGTGGTAATCGTTCTGGCAGGAGTTTGGATATGGTAACTAACGTCACGAACCTGTCGCGTTCGGGCCTCTATGACTGGATGGCGCAACGTGTGTCTGCGGTCGTTCTCGCGGCTTACTTCATCTTCCTGATCGGATACATTGTGGCCAACCCTGGCCTCGAGTACGCCCAGTGGCATGAACTGTTCGCCCATAACGGAATGCGTATTTTCAGCCTCCTGGCCCTCGTTGCCCTCGGCGCTCACGCCTGGGTCGGCATGTGGACCATCGCGACCGACTACCTGACGCCAATGGCGTTCGGCAAGTCCGCGACCGCTATACGTTTCCTTTTCCAGGCAGTCTGCGGCGTTGCGATGTTCGCTTACTTCGTCTGGGGCGTGCAGATTCTCTGGGGTATCTGATTCATGGCTAACATTCCAACGATTTCTTTCGACGCCATCATTATTGGTGGTGGCGGTGCCGGCATGCGCGCAGCGCTGCAATTGGCACAGGGCGGTCACAAGACTGCCGTGATCACCAAGGTTTTTCCGACCCGTTCGCACACTGTATCCGCACAGGGCGGCATCACCTGCGCGATCGCGTCCGCTGACCCGAACGATGACTGGCGCTGGCACATGTACGATACCGTCAAGGGTTCCGACTACATCGGTGACCAGGACGCTATCGAATACATGTGTCAGGAAGGTCCGGCTGCCGTTTACGAGCTGGACCACATGGGTATGCCATTCTCGCGTACCGAGCAAGGTCGTATCTACCAGCGTCCATTCGGCGGTCAGTCCAAGGACTACGGTAAAGGCGGCCAGGCTGCGCGTACTTGCGCTGCGTCCGACCGTACCGGTCACGCTCTGCTGCACACCCTTTATCAGGGCAACCTGAAAGCCGGTACCGTGTTCCTGAACGAGTACTACGCTGTCGATCTGGTGAAGAACGGCGAAGGCGAGTTCGTCGGCGTGATCGCCATCTGCATCGAAACCGGCGAAACCACCTACATCCGCGCCAAGGCCACCGTACTGGCTACCGGTGGTGCAGGTCGTATCTACGCTTCGACCACCAACGCCCTGATCAACACCGGTGACGGCGTTGGCATGGCGCTGCGTGCTGGCGTACCGGTACAAGACATCGAAATGTGGCAGTTCCACCCGACCGGTATCGCCGGCGCTGGTGTACTGGTTACAGAAGGTTGCCGTGGTGAGGGTGGATACCTGATCAACAAGCACGGCGAGCGTTTCATGGAGCGTTATGCTCCGAACGCCAAAGACCTTGCCGGTCGTGACGTTGTTGCCCGTTCGATGGTTAAAGAGATCATCGCCGGCAACGGTTGCGGTCCGAACGGCGACCACGTGATGCTCAAGCTCGACCACCTGGGCGAAGAAGTGCTGCACAGCCGTCTGCCAGGCATCTGCGAACTGTCGAAGACTTTCGCGCACGTTGACCCGGTTGTTGCTCCGGTTCCGGTTGTTCCGACCTGCCACTATATGATGGGCGGCGTTGCCACCAACATTCATGGCCAGGCAATCACCCAGAACGCCGAAGGCGTGGACGAGATCATTCCTGGTCTGTTCGCTGTAGGTGAAGTGGCTTGCGTATCGGTTCACGGTGCCAACCGTCTGGGCGGCAACTCGCTGCTCGACCTGGTGGTATTCGGCCGTGCTGCCGGCCTGCACCTGGAAAAGGCGCTGACCGACGGTATCGAATACGACGAAGCCACCGACGCCGACATCCAGGCTGCCCTGGCGCGCCTGTCCGCCCTGAACGAGCGTACCGAAGGCGAAGACGTGGCAACCCTGCGTCGCGAGCTGCAAAACTGCATGCAGAACTACTTCGGTGTATTCCGTACCGGCGAATACATGCAGAAGGGTATTGCCCAGCTGGCTGACCTGCGCAAGCGCATCGCCAACGTGAAGATCAACGATAAGTCGCAGGCGTTCAACACTGCACGTATCGAAGCCCTGGAACTGCAGAACCTGCTGGAAGTGGCCGAAGCCACCGCCATCGCTGCAGAAGTACGTAAAGAGTCCCGTGGTGCTCACGCCCGTGAAGACTTCGAAGATCGTGACGACGAAAACTGGCTGTGCCACACCCTTTACTTCCCGGGTGACAAGCGCGTGGCCAAGCGTGCCGTGAACTTCTCGCCGAAGACTGTTCCGACTTTTGAACCTAAGATTCGGACTTATTAAGGGTGGCCGCCATGTTGCAAGTCAGCGTTTATCGTTACAACCCTGATCAGGACGCCGCGCCGTTCATGCAGGAATTCCAGGTTGATACCGGTGGTAAAGACCTGATGGTGCTGGACGTGCTGGCCCTGATCAAAGAGCAGGACGAGGGTTTCTCCTATCGTCGCTCTTGCCGTGAAGGTGTTTGCGGTTCCGACGGCATGAACATCAACGGCAAAAACGGCCTGGCGTGCGTCACGCCGCTGTCTGCTGTCGTAAAGGGTAACAAGTTGATCGTTCGTCCTCTGCCAGGTTTGCCGGTTATCCGTGACCTGGTCGTCGATATGAGCATCTTCTACAAGCAATACGAAAAGGTTAAGCCATACCTGCAGAACGACACGCCGGCTCCGGCCATCGAGCGCCTGCAGTCCCCTGAAGAGCGTGAAAAGCTGGACGGTCTGTACGAGTGCATCCTGTGCGCTTGCTGCTCGACTTCCTGTCCGTCCTTCTGGTGGAACCCGGACAAGTTCCTGGGTCCAGCTGCCCTGCTGCAAGCGTACCGCTTCCTGGCAGACAGCCGTGACACCAAGACGTCCGAGCGTCTGGCTTCGCTGGATGACCCGTTCAGCGTATTCCGCTGCCGCGGGATCATGAACTGCGTCAACGTATGTCCGAAAGGCCTGAACCCGACTAAGGCCATCGGTCACATCCGTAACATGTTGCTCTCAAGCGGCGTGTGATTCAGCTGCTGTACCCGCTGTACCCGTAGATGCTACGGCGCAGGCTTCAACCGGCGCCGTAGTTTTAACCTGGGCAGCAGCTTAAAAGGCTGCAGCTCTTATTTTGAAGAAATGAGACAAGCAGGGGCATCCGGGCTGGTACCCGGACTATCAGTGTGATCCTAGTGGCTTGTTTTGGTCGCTGCATTCGGACTTCTGCAAGTTTGCTCGGTGTCGACACCGATGGTGTTCCCCTAACCGAGGGTGACCAAGCATGCAAGAAAGCGTGATGCAGCGCATGTGGAACAGCGCCTACCTATCCGGTAGTAACGCTGCCTATGTGGAAGAGCTTTACGAGCTCTACCTGCACGACCCTAACGCTGTGCCAGAAGAGTGGCGCACCTACTTCCAGAAGTTGCCTGCTGACGGCAACCCTGCCACCGATGTTTCGCACTCCACAATTCGCGATCATTTCGTCTTGCTGGCAAAGAACCAGCGCCGCGCCCAACCGGTTTCCGCCGGCAGCGTGAGCAGTGAGCACGAGAAGAAGCAAGTTGAAGTGCTGCGATTGATCCAGGCCTACCGTATGCGTGGCCACCAGGCAGCCCAGCTTGACCCGCTGGGGCTGTGGCAGCGTCCTGCACCTGCAGACCTGTCGATCAATCATTACGGCTTGACCAATGCCGATCTTGATACGACCTTCCGTGCCGGCGACCTGTTCATCGGCAAAGAGGAAGCGAGCCTACGCGAAATTCACGAAGCGTTGCAGCAGACATATTGCCGCACCATCGGCGCTGAATTCACGCACATCACCGATTCCGAGCAGCGCCAGTGGTTCCAGCAGCGTCTGGAAAGCGTGCGCGGTCGTCCGACGTACTCCGCCGACATCAAGAGCCACCTGCTTGAGCGCGTGACCGCCGGCGAAGGCCTGGAAAAATACCTGGGCACCAAGTACCCGGGTACCAAGCGTTTCGGTCTGGAAGGCGGCGAAAGCCTGATTCCGATGCTCGACGAGTTGATCCAGCGTTCCGGTTCCTACGGCACCAAGGAAATCGTCATCGGCATGGCCCACCGTGGCCGTCTGAACGTGCTGGTCAACACCTTCGGCAAGAACCCGCGCGAGCTGTTCGACGAGTTCGAAGGCAAAAAGAAGGTCGAGCTGGGTTCCGGTGACGTGAAATACCACCAGGGCTTCTCGTCCAACGTGATGACCACCGGCGGTGAAGTTCACCTGGCCATGGCGTTCAACCCGTCCCACCTGGAAATCGTTTCCCCGGTGGTCGAGGGTTCGGTTCGCGCCCGTCAGGATCGTCGCAACGACCCGACCGGTGAGAAGGTTCTGCCGATCTCCATCCACGGTGACGCTGCATTCGCCGGTCAAGGCGTGGTCATGGAAACCTTCCAGATGTCGCAGACCCGCGGTTTCAAGACCGGCGGTACCGTGCACATCGTGATCAACAACCAGGTCGGTTTCACCATCAGCAACCCGCTGGACTCGCGTTCCACCGAGTACGCGACCGACGTTGCGAAAATGATCCAGGCGCCGATCCTCCATGTGAATGGTGATGATCCTGAAGCCGTATTGTTCGTGACCCAGCTGGCCATCGACTACCGCATGCAGTTCAAGCGTGACGTGGTGATCGACCTGGTCTGCTACCGTCGTCGCGGCCACAACGAGGCCGACGAGCCAAGTGGCACCCAGCCTCTGATGTATCAGCAGATCACCAAGCAGCGCACCACCCGTGAGCTGTATGCCGATCGTCTGACTCAGGCCGGTGTGCTGGATGCTGAGCGTGTCAAGGCGAAAGTAGACGAGTACCGCAACGCGCTGGACAACGGTCTGCACGTGGTCAAAAGCCTGGTCAAAGAGCCGAACAAAGAGTTGTTCGTGGACTGGCGTCCGTATCTGGGCCACGCCTGGACCGCGCGTCACGACACTCGCTTCGACCTCAAGACCTTGCAGGAACTGTCCGCCAAGCTGCTGGAAATCCCGGAAGGCTTCGTGGTTCAGCGCCAGGTTGCCAAGATCTACGAAGACCGCCAGAAGATGCAAGCCGGCGGCCTGCCGATCAACTGGGGTTACGCCGAAACCATGGCGTACGCGACCCTGGCGTTCGAAGGTCACCCGATTCGCATGACTGGCCAGGACATCGGCCGTGGCACGTTCTCGCACCGCCATGCTGTCCTGCACAACCAGAAGGATGCGGGCACCTACATCCCGCTGCAGAACCTGTACGACGGTCAGCCACGCTTCGACCTGTACGACTCGTTCCTGTCCGAAGAAGCGGTATTGGCGTTCGAGTATGGTTACTCGACCACCACGCCGAATGCCCTGGTTATCTGGGAAGCCCAGTTCGGCGACTTCGCCAACGGCGCCCAGGTAGTTATCGACCAGTTCATCACCAGTGGCGAGCACAAGTGGGGCCGCTTGTGCGGTCTGACCATGCTGCTGCCGCACGGTTATGAAGGTCAGGGTCCGGAGCACTCCTCGGCTCGTCTGGAGCGTTACCTGCAGTTGTGCGCCGAGCACAACATTCAGGTGTGCATGCCGACGACGCCGGCTCAGATCTACCACTTGCTGCGCCGTCAGGTGATCCGCCCGCTGCGCAAGCCACTGGTAGTCCTGACTCCGAAGTCGCTGTTGCGCCACAAGCTGGCCATCTCGACGCTGGAAGATCTGGCCGAAGGTTCGTTCCAGACCGTTATCCCGGAAATCGATGCCCAAGACCCGAAAAAGGTCGAGCGCGTTGTTCTGTGTAGCGGCAAGGTCTACTACGACCTGCTGGAAAAACGCCGTGCCGAAGGTCGTGACGACATCGCTGTCGTGCGTATCGAGCAGCTGTACCCATTCCCTGAGGACGACTTGAAAGAAGTCCTGGCTCCTTATACCAACGTCAAGCATGCCGTCTGGTGTCAGGAAGAGCCGATGAACCAGGGTGCGTGGTACTGCAGCCAACACCACATGCGTCGTAGCATCAGCAACCTCAACAAGTCTCTCGTACTCGAGTACGCGGGCCGTGAGGCTTCTGCTGCACCTGCATGCGGTTACGCATCGATGCACGCCGAACAGCAGGAACAACTGCTGCAAGACGCCTTTACTGTTTAACGCCTTCGCGCACCTGAAACCGAATTTAAGGAACCACAGACAATGGCTATCGAGATCAAAGCCCCCACTTTCCCGGAATCGGTTGCCGATGGCACCGTTGCCACCTGGCACAAACAACCGGGCGACGCGGTCAAGCGCGACGAACTGATCGTCGACATCGAAACCGACAAAGTCGTACTGGAAGTGCTGGCTACCGCTGACGGCGTGCTGGGCGCAATCGTCAAGAACGAAGGCGAAACCGTTCTGTCTGACGAAGTTCTGGGCTCCATCGTTGAAGGCGGCGCTGCTACCGCCGCTCCGGCTGCCGCTGCTGCTCCGGCCGCTGCTCCAGCTGCCGGCGCTGACGAAGACGCTATCGCGGCTCCAGCTGCTCGCAAGCTGGCCGAAGAAAACGGCATCAACCTGGCTTCCGTCAAAGGCACCGGCAAAGATGGTCGTGTAACCAAGGAAGACGTGGTTGCCGCTGTCGAAGCCAAGAAAGCCGCTCCGGCTGCCGCGCCTGCCAAGGCTGCTGCACCTGCCGCTGCTGCTCCGGTATTCGCTGCGGGCGATCGCGTCGAGAAGCGCGTACCGATGACCCGCGTACGTGCCACCGTGGCCAAGCGTCTGGTTGAAGCTCAATCGAACATGGCGATGCTGACCACTTTCAACGAAGTCGACATGACCGAAGTCATGGCGCTGCGTTCGAAGTACAAGGACCTGTTCGAGAAGTCCCACAACGGCGTACGCCTGGGCTTCATGTCGTTCTTCGTAAAAGCAGCTACCGAAGCGCTGAAACGCTTCCCGGCTGTCAACGCGTCGATCGACGGCGGCGACATCGTTTACCACGGCTACGCTGACGTCGGCGTTGCAGTTTCCAGCGATCGCGGCCTGGTTGTACCGGTTCTGCGTAACGCCGAACTGATGAGCCTGGCTGAAATCGAAGGCGGCATCGCCACCTTCGGCAAGAAAGCCCGTGACGGCAAACTGTCGATGGACGAAATGACCGGTGGTACTTTCACCATCACCAACGGTGGTACTTTCGGTTCGATGATGTCGACCCCGATCGTCAACCCGCCACAAGCAGCCATCCTGGGCATGCACAACATCATCCAGCGTCCGATGGCCATCAACGGCCAGGTCGTTATCCGTCCGATGATGTACCTGGCACTGTCCTACGATCACCGTCTGATCGATGGCAAAGAAGCTGTGACCTTCCTGGTGACCATCAAGAACCTGCTGGAAGATCCGGCTCGTCTGTTGCTGGATATCTGATAGAAGCAGCCATGAGCTGCAAGCCCGGGCTGTCGGAAAACCCGCAGCCTGGCTTGCCGCTCGCGGCTTGAAGCTTTTCGCTAAAGAGGATTTTTTGAATGTCGCAGAAATTTGACGTAGTAGTGATCGGCGCTGGCCCTGGCGGCTATGTGGCTGCCATCAAGGCCGCTCAGCTTGGTCTTTCGACGGCCTGCATCGAGAAGTACACCGACAAGGAAGGCAAACTGGCTCTGGGCGGTACCTGCCTGAACGTCGGCTGCATTCCATCCAAGGCCCTGCTGGACAGTTCGTGGAAATTCCACGAAGCCCAGGACGGTTTCGCGATCCACGGTATCAATCACGCTGGCGTGACCATGGACGTGCCTGCGATGGTCGGCCGTAAGGCCAACATCGTCAAAGGCCTGACCTCTGGCGTTGCGACCCTGTTCAAAGCCAACGGTGTGACCTCGATCCAGGGTCACGGCAAGCTGCTGGCCGGCAAGAAAGTTGAAGTCACCAAGCCTGATGGCTCGGTAGAAGTCATCGAAGCCGAAAACGTCATCCTGGCTCCAGGTTCGCGTCCGATCGACATTCCGCCAGCTCCGGTTGACCAGAATGTGATCGTCGATTCGACTGGCGCTCTGGAATTCCAATCCGTACCCAAGCGTCTGGGCGTGATCGGCGCTGGCGTGATCGGTCTGGAACTGGGTTCGGTCTGGTCGCGTCTGGGTGCAGAAGTGACCGTCCTGGAAGCCCTGGATACCTTCCTGATGGCAGCGGACACCGCTGTTTCCAAGGAAGCGCTGAAAACCCTGACCAAACAGGGTCTGGACATCAAGCTGGGCGCTCGCGTCACCGGTTCCAAAGTAAACGGCGACGAAGTCGTAGTGAACTACACCGATGCCAAGGGCGAACAGAACATCACTTTCGACAAGCTGATCGTAGCCGTTGGTCGCCGTCCGGTGACCACTGATCTGCTGGCTGCCGACTGCGGCGTGACCCTGGACGAGCGCGGTTTCGTGCACGTTGACGATCACTGCGCCACCACCGTACCGGGCGTTTACGCCATCGGCGACGTGGTTCGCGGCATGATGCTGGCGCACAAGGCCTCGGAAGAGGGCATCATGGTTGTCGAGCGCATCAAGGGCCACAAGGCCCAGATGAACTATGATCTGATCCCTTCGGTTATTTATACTCACCCGGAAATCGCGTGGGTCGGTAAAACCGAGCAGGCCTTGAAAGCTGAAGGCGTTGAAGTTAACGTCGGCACCTTCCCGTTCGCAGCCTCCGGCCGTGCCATGGCTGCCAACGACACCGGTGGTTTCGTCAAGGTCATCGCAGATGCCAAGACAGACCGCGTATTGGGCGTCCACGTGATTGGCCCAAGCGCTGCGGAACTGGTTCAGCAGGGCGCGATCGGTATGGAATTCGGCACCAGCGCTGAAGACCTGGGCATGATGGTTTTCTCCCATCCGACCCTGTCTGAAGCCTTGCACGAAGCTGCTTTGGCTGTGAATGGCGGCGCCATCCACATCGCCAACCGCAAGAAGCGTTAAGACAATAAGAAACCACGGCGGAATGGCCCGTCGTGAGCCTTGCATGCAAGACTCACCGCGGAATATCCGCTGGACGCAGTCTTGCATAGCTGCACCGGGTATCCGGAAAGGCTATGCAAGCAGCAGTCACAGGTGGTGCGGCACTTGAATGAGTGCAGCACCGAATGCGCAGTACCTAACGAAGACGGTAATAAGCATGAATCTTCACGAGTATCAGGGTAAGCAGCTGTTCGCTGAGTACGGCCTGCCAGTTTCCACCGGTTACGCGGTAGACACCCCGGAAGCAGCAGCAGAAGCTTGCGACAAAATCGGCGGCAGCGAGTGGGTTGTCAAAGCCCAGGTCCACGCCGGTGGTCGCGGTAAAGCGGGCGGCGTAAAGCTGGTTCGCAGCAAAGAAGACGCCAAAGCCTTCGCACAGCAGTGGCTGGGCAAGCGTCTGGTGACTTACCAGACTGACGCCAATGGTCAGCCAGTCACCAAGATCCTGGTTGAATCGTGCACTGATATCGCTAAAGAGCTGTACCTGGGCGCTGTCGTTGACCGTTCGAGCCGTCGTATCGTGTTCATGGCTTCCACCGAAGGTGGCGTGGACATCGAGAAAATCGCTCACGACACTCCAGAAAAAATTCTGAAAGCCACTATCGATCCACTGGTTGGCGCTCAGCCATTCCAGGGTCGCGAGCTGGCATTCCAGTTGGGTCTGGAAGGCAAGCAAGTTGCCCAGTTCGCCAAGATCTTCGTTGGTCTGGCCAAGCTGTTCAAGGATCACGACCTGGCCCTGCTGGAAGTGAACCCGCTGGTGATCAAGGCTGACGGCGATCTGCACTGCCTGGACGCCAAGATCAACATCGACGCCAACGCCATGTACCGTCAGCCTAAGCTGAAAACTTTCCACGATCCGTCGCAAGACGATCCGCGCGAAGCGCACGCTGCCAAGTTCGAACTGAACTACGTAGCGCTGGAAGGCAACATCGGTTGCATGGTCAACGGTGCTGGCCTGGCCATGGGTACCATGGACATCGTCAACCTGCATGGCGGCAAACCAGCCAACTTCCTCGACGTGGGCGGCGGTGCTACCAAGGAACGCGTTACCGAAGCGTTCAAGATCATCCTGTCCGACACCAACGTCGCTGCAGTACTGGTCAACATCTTCGGCGGCATCGTTCGTTGCGACATGATTGCCGAAGGCATCATCGGTGCAGTGAAAGAAGTCGGCGTGAAAATCCCGGTTGTTGTTCGCCTTGAAGGCAACAACGCTGAGCTGGGCGCTAAAGTACTGGCAGAAAGCGGTTTGAACATCATCGCTGCTACCAGCCTGACCGACGCTGCTCAACAAGTTGTCAAAGCTGCGGAGGGCAAATAATGAGCGTCCTGATCAATAAAGACACCAAAGTTATCTGCCAGGGTATTACCGGTTCGCAAGGTAGTTTCCACACCCAGCAAGCCATCGAGTACGGCACCAAGATGGTTGGTGGTGTAACTCCAGGCAAAGGCGGCACCGAGCACCTGGGTCTGCCAGTGTTCAACACCGTCAAAGACGCTGTAGCTGCCACTGGCGCCACCGCCAGCGTGATCTACGTTCCGGCTCCTTTCTGCAAAGATTCGATCCTGGAAGCTGCTTTCGGCGGCATCAAGCTGATCGTGTGCATCACCGAAGGCATTCCTACCCTGGACATGCTGGACGCTAAAGTTAAGTGCGACGAGCTGGGCGTAGTCCTGATCGGCCCTAACTGCCCAGGCGTGATCACCCCAGGCGAATGCAAGATCGGCATCATGCCAGGTCACATTCACTTGCCAGGCAAGGTCGGTATCGTTTCCCGTTCCGGCACCCTGACCTACGAAGCTGTGAAGCAGACTACTGACGCCGGTTTCGGTCAGTCGACTTGCGTCGGCATCGGTGGTGACCCGATCCCGGGTTCGAACTTCATCGACATCCTGAAGCTGTTCCAGGAAGACCCGAAGACCGAAGCGATCGTGATGATCGGTGAGATCGGCGGTTCGGCTGAAGAAGAAGCGGCTGCCTACATCAAGGCACACGTGACCAAGCCGGTTGTTTCCTACATCGCTGGTGTGACTGCTCCTCCGGGCAAGCGCATGGGCCATGCTGGCGCAATCATCTCTGGCGGCAAAGGCACTGCAGACGAGAAATTCGCTGCTCTGCAAGACGCAGGCGTTAAAACCGTGCGTTCGCTGGCAGACATCGGCAAGGCCCTGGCCGAGCTGACCGGTTGGGCTGTCAAGTAAGCCTCGCGCTTAGCTGACGCTTTACCAAACAAAGGCCACCTTCGGGTGGCCTTTGTCGTTTCCGGGATTTGCGTTGTCGGTGCGGACGCCATCGCGAGCAAGCTCGCTCCCACATTGGAACGCGGTCAACTGTGGGAACGAGCTTGCTCGCGATGGCGGACTTACAGGCGACATCTATCAACATGCAAAAACGCGACACAAAGATGTCGTATATCGGATAGCTCGCCCTCTAACAGTGCGTTTATCGGTCAAATTCGTTAGTCTATGCGCCATTTTTGCGTTTGCGGCCCACAAGGCGGCAACGCGCTAAAAGGGTCGGTCTTATACGGACTGACAGCATTTCCCTCACCCATAGGGAAATCCCTCTCTAAATTCCGATTCAGTAGTGTGGTATTTCCTTAATGAAAGTGTTGAAAGGCCAGGACATCCTGGCACTTGGTTTTATGACGTTTGCCCTGTTCGTCGGGGCTGGCAACATCATCTTCCCACCTATCGTCGGTTTACAGTCCGGGCCCAATGTCTGGATGGCGGCGCTGGGTTTCCTGGTCACGGCAGTTGGTCTGCCGGTGATCACTGTTGTGGCGCTGGCCAAGGTCGGCGGAGCAATGGATGCCTTGAGCAGCCCGATCGGTAAAGTGGCTGGTGGCTTGCTGGCAGCGGCTTGCTACCTCGCTGTTGGCCCGCTGTTCGCGACGCCACGTACCGCGACGGTGTCCTTCGAGGTGGGCCTGGCCCCCCTGACCGGCGAGAGCCCGCTGGCACTGTTCCTCTACAGCTCGGTTTACTTCCTGCTGGTGTTCTTCATCTCGCTGTATCCGGGCCGTTTGCTGGATACCGTAGGGCGCTTCCTCGCGCCGCTGAAGATCATCGCCCTGGCCGTGCTGGGCATTGCAGCATTCGCTTTGCCGGCCGGTGACATTGGCCATGCAACCCCTGAATACGTTGCAGCGCCGTTTTCCCAAGGCTTCATCAATGGTTACCTGACCATGGATACCCTGGGCGCCCTGGTGTTCGGCATCGTCATCGTCAACGCCATCCGTTCCCGCGGCGTCGAGTCACCAGCACTGATCACCCGTTATGCGATCATCGCCGGGCTCATCGCTGGCGTAGGTCTGGCGCTGGTGTATGTCAGCCTGTTCCGTCTCGGTTCGGGCAGCCATGAAGTGGCCGCTGGCGCTACCAATGGCGCGGCGGTATTGCACGCTTACGTGCAGCACACCTTCGGTTCGCTGGGCAGTGGTTTCCTTGCCGTGCTGATTTCCCTGGCGTGCCTGGTGACGGCGGTCGGCCTGACCTGTGCCTGCGCCGAGTACTTCAGCCGTGTGGTGCCGTTGTCTTACAAGACGCTGGTGATCATCCTGGCTGCGTTTTCGCTGCTGGTGTCCAACCTGGGCCTGACCAAGCTGATTGCATTCTCGATCCCGGTACTGACCGCGATCTATCCGCCGTGTATCGTTCTGGTGGCGTTGAGCTTCTGCAAGGACTTCTGGCATGAGCAGGGTCGTATCCTCGGCCCGGTGATGCTGGTGTCGTTCATCTTCGGCCTGATCGATGCCCTGAAAGGGGCCGGCCTGGCGGATTGGATGCCGACACAAATGGCCCACCTGCCGCTAAGCGAGCAGGGCCTGGCGTGGTTGGTGCCGTCGGTGATGACGCTAGTGGTCGCCGTGGTCTGCGACCGCATGCTGGGCAAGCGCGAAGAAGCGCTGGCTTAAGCTTTACCGGCCCGTCACAAGCGGGCCTGTGAACAAAACAGAAATGCCCCGTATCAATCGATACGGGGCATTTTTTTATGGGGTGATGCGGTGTCTTTTCTTCTGCGCTAACGTCGAAATACTGCCATGGCCCTTGTAGGAGCGAGCTTGCTCGCGAAGGTCGTGAACTATAGCGCGTGATTTCTGGATAAACGCGTTGCTCTCAGGTTCTTCGCGAGCAAGCTCGCTCCTACAGGGTTTATGTACACCGCAAACACATCACAAGGATCTGCATGTCGTTCATCCAAGCCAACCTGATCCACATTCTTGCCGCCGTCTGGTTCGTTATCTGCTGGGGGGGGTACACCCGCTATGCCACATGGAAAGGCCGTGACACAGCGTGCCTGGCCAGTGTGCTGCATCTGTATCGTGAAGACTGGATGCGCCGCATGTTGCTGCGCGACAACCGCATCGCCGATGCCAGCGTGATCGGCAATCTGGAGCGCAATGCGTCGTTCTTCGCCTCCAGTACATTGATTATCCTGGCCGGTATTCTCACGGTATTGGGGGCTTCGGAACGGGCGGTATCCTTGCTGGCGGATATTCCGATGGTGCAGCAGGCATCCCAGGGCATGTCGGAAATCAAGTTGCTGTGCCTGGCACTGGTGTTTGTCTATGCGTTTTTCACGTTCAGCTGGTGCATGCGCCAATACAACTTTGCGGCGGTACTGGTGGGCTCGGCGCCGATGGTTGGCGAGCGTCATGTGTCGGAGCAGGAGCGCAAGGCGTTCGCTTCACGCGCCGCCCGCGTCATCTCCATGGCCGCCAACCAGTTCAACTTCGGACTGCGTTCCTACTATTTCGGCATGACCATGCTGGCCTGGTTTGTCAGCCCGTGGCTGTTCATGTTGATGAGTGCCGGCGTTGTATTTGTCTTGTACCGTCGCGAGTTTCATTCCGACGTACTCGACGTGATGGTCTATACCCCTACAGAGGCGCCGTTGCCGGAGGTAATCAAAGAGGCTGCTTGATGAGTATTCCATTCTGGTGCGTGTTTATCAGTGCTGTGTTGGTTTTCCTGGCGCGCATGCCAGTGACCAGGGCCATGAAAGAGCAGGGCGGCTACGACAACCACCTGCCGCGCCAACAGCAGATGCAACTCACAGGCCTGGGTGCCCGGGCACTGGCGGCGCATCAGAACAGTTTCGAAGCCTTCATATTATTCGCGGTGGGTGTGTTGATGGCGCATACCACGCAGACGGTGGGTTGGCTGATCGACTGCCTGGCGATCATCTTCGTGATCACGCGGGTTATCTACCTGGTGTGCTACTGGAAGGACCTGGCCTGGCAACGCAGTCTGGTTTGGCTGGTGGGATTTATCTGTTCGCTGTTGCTGATGATTAGTCCGACTTTTCGAACGATTTTGCTCTAACCACTTTTATCAAGGCAAAAGAAAACCCGCACTTGGCGGGTTTTCTTTTGTCACGCTAAAAACCGTATTAGTTCTTAGGCGCTTCCGGAGCAGCCGGAGCGGCTGGAGCAGCCTCTTTTGCCGCTTCTGCGTTCGATTCAGCCTGATCTTTGGCGGCTTCGGCGTTTTCTTTCGCCGCGTCGTTCACTTTATCCTGAGCTTTGCTCATGTCTTGCTGAGCTTGCTCAGCATGTTTGGCAGCATCTTGAGCTTTGTCCTCGGATTTTTTATCGCAGGCCGCGAGACCGAGGGAAGCGGTCAACATCAAGGCAATAGCTAAAGTCTTACGCATGGGGTGTTTCTCCTGATGAAAAGCATCTACTGGCATTAAGAGCCCACGCATCAGGGTTAAGTTCCTTAATTTTTTAAGATATATAAGTTTGTTCTAGTGCGGAACTTTTACCCGGGTCGCCACTGGACTGTACAGACATAAACAAGAGCTTTTATCAAATGACTGAAAATCCCGTTTTTGAGCGTGCAAAGCGCTTTCTGTCGGCGCTGCGACATTGCCAGGTACTTGGACTAAGCGTTCACAGCGCCAGCAGTGAAGGGCTGACGATTGTGCTGCCGTACAGCCCGCAGATCGTCGGCAATCCCGAAACCGGCGTGATTCATGGCGGAGCACTGACTTCGCTGATGGACACCGCCTGTGGCATGGCGACCCTCTGCGTGCTCCCGGAATTTGAAGTCTGCCCGACCCTGGACCTGCGCATCGACTACATGCACGCCGCCGAACCACATAAGGATGTCTACGGCTTTGCCCAGTGCTATCGGGTCACCACCGACGTGATTTTTGCCCGTGGCTTCGCCTATCAGGATGACCCGGGGCAACCCGTTGCCCATGTGATGGGCACTTTCATGCGCATGGGCAAGGGCATCAAAGGCACCAAGGGCTTTGGTGGCGTGGTTGCCGGGGGGCGCAATGAGTGAGTCGCTGAAAGAACAATTGCAAAAGGCCCATGAACAGGGCGATTACGCCTCGTTGCTGGATTTGATTCCCTATGCCCGGCTGATCGGCGTCGAATGTTCCCGGGTGGGAGATGAGTTGCTGTTCAAGCTGCCAGCGAACAAGGACAACATCGGTAACCCCTTGTTGCCGGCGATTCATGGCGGTGTGATCGCCGGTTTCATGGAATTGGCCGCGGCGCTGCACCTGTTGGTGTTTACCGGAACGCCCGGGGTGCCGAAGATCATCGACTTCTCCCTGGATTACCTGCGAGCCGGGCAGTTTCGCGATACCTGGGCCCGATGTCAGGTTTGGCGCCAGGGTCGCCGGGTCGCCAATGTGGCGATTACCGCCTGGCAAAGCACCGAAGCCGAGCCCATTGCCACGGCCCGTGCACATTTCAAACTCGAAGAGCCCTTGAAATCCTGAACTCAGCCCCAAACTCTGAGGACAACCCGCCGACGACCCTCAAGGTCGCGGCTTATGCCATCTGATTGGAGTTTGATGACCATGAGTGTGGAAACTCAAAAGGAAACCCTGGGCTTCCAGACCGAGGTGAAGCAGCTGCTGCATCTCATGATCCATTCGCTGTATTCCAACAAGGAAATTTTCCTTCGCGAATTGATCTCGAACGCCTCTGACGCTGTCGACAAGTTACGTTTCGAAGCCCTGGCCAAGCCAGAGCTGCTGGAAGGTGGTGCCGAACTGAAAATCCGCGTGAGCTTCGACAAGGACGCTAAAACCGTCACCCTCGAAGACAACGGTATCGGCATGAGCCGCGAAGATGCGATCACCCACCTGGGCACCATCGCCAAGTCCGGTACCGCCGATTTCATGAAGCACCTGACCGGCGACCAGAAGAAAGACTCGCACCTGATCGGCCAGTTCGGTGTCGGTTTCTACTCTGCCTTCATCGTCGCCGACAAAGTCGACGTGTTCAGCCGTCGTGCCGGCAGCGCCGCCAGCGAAGGCGTGCACTGGTCGTCAAGGGGCGAAGGCAATTTCGAAGTCGCGACCATCGACAAGGCCGAGCGCGGTACCCGCATCGTCCTGCACCTGAAGTCCGGTGAAGACGAGTTCGCCGATGGCTGGCGTCTGCGCAATATCATCAAGAAGTACTCCGACCATATCGCCTTGCCGATCGAGTTGCCGAAAGAAGTGGCAGCCGCTGAAGGCGAAGAGAAGCCAGCCGTCGAGTGGGAAACCGTCAACCGCGCCAGCGCCCTGTGGACCCGTCCGCGTACCGAGATCAAGGACGAGGAATACCAGGAGTTCTACAAGCACATCGCTCACGATTTCGAAAATCCGCTGAGCTGGAGCCACAACAAGGTCGAAGGCAAGCTCGAATACAGCTCATTGCTGTACGTGCCGAGCCGTGCGCCATTTGACCTGTACCAGCGTGAAGCGCCGAAAGGTCTGAAGCTGTATGTGCAGCGCGTATTCGTCATGGATCAGGCCGAGTCCTTCCTGCCGCTGTACCTGCGCTTCATCAAGGGCGTGGTCGACTCCAATGACCTGTCGCTGAACGTGTCGAGGGAAATCCTGCAGAAAGACCCGATCATCGATTCCATGAAGTCGGCGCTGACCAAGCGTGTTCTGGACATGCTGGAAAAACTGGCGAAGAACGAGCCAGAGCAATACAAGGGCTTCTGGAAAAACTTCGGTCAGGTCATGAAAGAAGGCCCGGCAGAAGATTTCGCCAATAAGGAAAAAATCGCCGGTCTGCTGCGTTTCGCATCGACCAGTGGCGACGATGGCGAACAGGTTGTCGGCCTGGCCGAGTACCTGGCGCGCGCCAAGGAAGGTCAGGACAAGATCTACTACCTGACCGGCGAAACCTACGCGCAGGTCAAAAACAGCCCGCACCTGGAAGTCTTCCGCAAGAAAGGCATCGAAGTGCTGCTGTTGACCGACCGCATCGACGAGTGGCTGATGAGCTACCTCAGCGACTTCGACGGCAAGAGCTTTGTCGACGTGGCGCGCGGTGACCTGGACCTGGGCAACCTGGACTCGGAAGAGGACAAGAAGGCCGCGGAAGAAGTCGCCAAGTCCAAAGAAGGTCTGGTCGAGCGTTTGAAGACTGCATTGGGCGAGTCCGTTGCCGAAGTGCGGGTTTCCCACCGCCTGACCGACTCTCCGGCGATCCTCGCCATCGGCGAGCAGGACCTGGGCTTGCAGATGCGCCAGATTCTGGAAGCCAGCGGCCAGAAAGTGCCAGATTCGAAGCCGATCTTCGAATTCAACCCGGCTCACCCGCTGATCGAGAAGCTCGACAACGAGCAGAGCGATGAGCGCTTCGGCGACCTGTCGCACATCCTCTTCGATCAGGCGGCCCTGGCGGCCGGCGACAGCTTGAAAGATCCGGCGGCCTATGTACGCCGTCTGAACAAGCTGTTGGTCGAGCTATCGGCCTGACGGTGTTGTAGAAAAACCCGCTTCGGCGGGTTTTTTCATTTCGGTGCTAAAACATCAGGAGTCAGAAATGAGCCAAATCACTGTACGTTCCGTTGCCTATCAGATTGACGGTCAGGCTTACGAAAGCCGTCTGGCCTTCGATGCCGACCACAAAGACCCGCGCCCGGGCTTGTTGATGGCGCCGAACTGGATGGGCGTCAGCGCCGGTGCCGAGGAGATCGCCAAGTCGGTAGCTGACAAGGGTTATGTGGTGTTGATTGCAGACCTTTACGGCCAATCGGTTCGACCGACGAACAATGACGAGGCTGGCGCGGCCATGATGCCGTTGAAGAATGACCGCCCATTGCTGCGCAAGCGCATGCAGGTGGCGTTCGAACAGCTGAAAAGCCAGGGTGAAGTGGCTGTCGATACTTCAAAACTGGCCACTTTCGGCTTCTGCTTCGGCAGTTGCTGCGCCCTGGAGTTTGCCCGTACCGGCGCGCCGGTAAAGGCCGCGATATCGTTCCACGGCACGCTGGACACGCCGGATCCGGCCGATGCGAAAAACATCAAGGGCAAGGTGCTGGTGCTGCACGGTGCCTCCGATCCACTGGTGCCGAAGGAGCAGTTGCCAGCGTTCGAAGATGAAATGAACGCGGCCGGTGTGGACTGGCAATTGCTGAGCTACGGCGGTGCGTTCCACTCGTTCACCGACCCGCACGCCAAGGTGCCGGGCATGATGATGTATGACGCGAAGATTGCCGCACGGGCGTTCACGTCGATGCATAACCTGCTGGATGAAGTGTTCAAGGGCTGATAGCTGGTTTCAGCCTGGATTCGGTCGGTGCCTTCGCCGGCCTCATCGCGAGCGAGCTCGCTTGTATGGTAGGACTTGAAGGGAGGAGGAGGGACAAGGCTCGATTCTGACTGTTGACGCAGTACAGACCG
>NZ_JBYTDD010000011.1:0-163633 GCF_058791055.1 Pseudomonas sp. EU05-FHT14B02
ATAGCCTCCGAAAGACACCCTGTGAAAGCTTAGAGAATGATCACAGGGTGTGAGGGGGGAGCCATTTCATTAGTGGTCCATGTTGAACCAATGATGTGCGAACGACGCTACACCCCTGTGGGAGCGAGCTTGCTCGCGATGAGGCCAGAACAGCCAGCACACATTTCAGCTTTACCCATTTCCGTTCACGCAGCGCCTTACCACCGCTGCCTCTCCTGCAAGTAGAACGGTCTCACCTGGCTCCCTCGGTTCAGGTGAATTTTGGCGCCCTCGGGCGCCTTTTTTATTGGGGATCGATCAAAGGCCATTCGGCCAGTGCCCGATAGCGGCCCTTGTGGGATTCGAACAGGGTGAACCGGTCGGCACGCAGGAAGAATTCCGGCGCCGTTGTGGACTCCGGCACTGGTGCCCGATACTGGCGTGCCAGGGTCAGATGCGGACGGTATTCCCTTGGCGCCTCCTCCAGCCCGAACGGCAACATCGCCTGTTCCAGGGCGTACACCAGGCGCAACAATGCCGAGGGCGCCTGCTCCGGTGCGAGCACCAGCGCCCCTGCCCTGCGCCACACGTCCAGCCGATCCAGCACCACCGTCAAACGCTCGTCTGGTGTACGGATCGCCTCCGCGGCGGTACAGATATCAGCAATCTGCGCCGCGCCCACCGCCCCCAAAAACTTCAGCGTCAGGTGAAAGTTTTCCGCCGGCACCGGCCGTCCGTTGCGCAGTTGCAGCGCACTGCGCCACTGCGCTATCTCCCGGCGCTGGGCCGGGGCGCAGTTCAGCGCAAAGAACAGACGCTTGAACGGCTCGCGGGATTCTTCGTTCATGCCGGACACCTCGTGGGAAGAATGCCTGAGTGTACTCAACACCCGCCTGCCGACCAGCGCATTTCTGGCATCGTGGGACAGGCGCGTTATAGTTTTAGCATCCCGAAAAACCGGAGGGGGCCATGCGTCAGATCATCAGCAAGGAACCATGGTGGGCCAGACCGCCCGAGCCCGGCCAGGATGAACTCAAGCTGGAATGGGGCTGGCTGGTGCACTACAGCGAAGGCGAGCCGCGCTTCGAGTTCATCCGCGAGCGACCGACGGACGACGAGATCCGCCAGCGCAAGAGTTGCAGGATCACCCCGACGCCGGAGTGATCCCGCGTGCGGCGTCAGGCCTGGAAGAGCAATTCGAACCCGCCGTACACCATGCGCTGGCCATCGAAGGGCATCGGATTGACGTCCGGCTTCATGCGCGGGTCCTGCATCATCTTGTCCATTCCGGCATTGCGCCTGGCCTTGTCCGGCCAGACGATCCAGCCAAAGGCAACGGTTTCGCCTTCCTTGAGCTTCACCGACATTGGAAACGAGGTGACCTTGCCTTCCGGGACATCCTCGCCCCAGCATTCGACCACGCTCAAGGCACCGTTTTCCTTGAAAATCGATGCGGCGATTTCGGCGTGTTTGATGTATTGCTCACGGTTGGCGGTAGGTACGGCAGCAATAAAACCATCGACATAAGACATGAGTATCTCTCCTTGGGTCATGGGGTGTTCTGCTGGGTAGTCGATTGCGCTGGCGTCCAATCGACAGCGCCGGTACTCAAGCCGACCGGTGGTTCAGTACTCACCGCCAGGCTGCCTTCGATCTGCCCCGCCATGTAAAGCGTGCCAGCCATGACACCGGTGGTGGGGTTCTGCACCAGTTTGAGCCAGGCCTTGTCGAAGGTATTACCCAGGCTGCTGCGGATCAGCGCCTCACTGTCGGGCCGGTCATTGGCCTGAATCAGTGCGCGAATGCCCGCCACCCCTACCGTAATCAAGCCACCGGCGAGTCTCCCGACTGCCGCGGCCACGGCGCTGGCGGCCCCGCGCGGGGCCATCTCGGCTTCCATCCGTCGGCTGGCGCGCCTGGCCACCGGCGCCATCGCGGTGTCAGTCGAACCCACCCCCTTGTCGCCACCGGCCTTGTGGATTTTGTCGACCAGCGCGGCGAAGGCCGGCAAGGTGCTCAGCGATTCGGTATGCACGATCTGGTACAACGAGGCATCCCGCGCCGGCGGCGGCCCGAGGGCGATGGCCGGGATTTTCTGAATGCGCCCGTTGAGCTGGGCCATCGGCACGCCGTGGCGGGTGGAGATTTTCTGCAGCTCTTCCTTGAGGATGTCGACGTAGAACGCCGCTGCCAGTCCGAGAATCGCATCGGGATCGACTTCCAATGCCGCCGGGGCCAGGACTTTCTCCTGATAAGCTTCGAGCAGGTACGCCGCCAGGCGTTTTTCCGATGCGTCCTGTTCACCCTTGGCGCTGAGGGTGTACCAGCTGACCTTCACCGACAGCCATTCCTGGGTCCAGTAGCTGCTGAACCACGGAATGAAATTCTGTTCGGTCAACTCATAGACCCGTGTGCGCCAGTACTCCATCGCGCCGCGAGCGTAGATTCTGGTCTGCTCGGTGGCTGACTGCGACGCAGCGACGATCTCCCGGTCCACTTGCTGCCAGGTGCTGGCGGGAACGATGACTGGCGCCACTTCCACCGGCGCACGCGGCGGTGTGGCGCACCCTGCCAACACCACCAGCACGGCGACGATCAGCGAACGCAGGCTCAAGATTGCGACTTCCCGCAGTGTGCACCGGACGAAATGCCCGACACTCGAAACCATCGGTTTAAGTATAGGTGGCGGTGCCCTGTAGGCCGCCATCGCGAGCAGGCTCGCGATGGGGCCAGAGCAGACCGCGCAAATTGCACCATCACTTGCGTCGATATTCACCATCGCCGCGATTGCCTTCCGCTTGAACGCCGTCAGCGTAGGATCAATTCCAAGCCAACACGAAACCCCGAATCGGAGGGGAACCTCATGCTGATCCATCTGCTGACCTGCCTGGCCCTGACGGCGTTCACATTGAGTGTGTTTGCCTGGTACGTCCTGAGCGAGGAACAAACATCATGACTCACACTGTCACCATCGCCGTACGTTTTCCGGTGTTCGGCAACAATTTCTACGCGCAGGAATTCGAGTCACGTAAAGAGTTGACTCTTCTGTTCGACGAGAAGTTCGAGGCGTTGCTGATCCCGGCAGCCGATCATCACTTCAACAACGAAGTGGTCGGGCTCAATGATCAGTTCCGTTTTTTGAATGACGTTCTGGTCGAGCATCTGCTGGAAGTCGAACTGGCAAAAGGCTCGGCCCGTTCGTTCGGGTTCTGACAGCGACCGTCGGTCGCCCAGGCACGGACGGCAGCCGCTCACAACGTTCGCTGGCTATTGCCGATCCCCTTGGCAATATCAATCCCCCAATCCATCGCCGCTTCCATGTCCAGCATGTGCGGCCGCGGGTCGTGGTTTTCATCGATGGCCGTGCCGTCCGGCCGATAGACACCGATGAACATGCCCAACGAACCGTCCTTCAATATCTCTGCCTTGACTTTGATGTTGCATCCGTTCGATAGCGTTTCCTTGTGCTCCATATGGCGCTCGGTCATGACTGCATTGCTCCCCTGACTGAATTCAAACCCTATTGGCCATGCTAGCTCAGCCCTCCGGAATGCGCCGTTTGGCAGGACCGGAGGCCGGCCCTGACAGCGGCGCAATGCCACCTATACTCAAGGCCACCTCCCCCCAGGGGATCTGCACGTCCAACAATAAAAAGCAGAGGTGGAACATGGTCTGGCAGCAAGTCTACGATCCGTTCGGTAACCCGTTGCTTTCAACGCTCATGGCGGCTGTGCCGGTGGTGGTGATGCTGGCGTCCCTCGCGTTTTTTCATATCAAGGCGCACCTGGCGGCGTTGCTCGCCCTGGTCTCGGCCTTGCTGATCTCGATCTTTGCCTTCGGCATGCCGGCGAACATGGCCGGTTCCGCGGCGCTGTTCGGAGCGGCCAACGGCCTGCTGCCGATTGGCTGGATCGTGCTGAACATCATCTTCCTGCATCGCCTGACCACCGAGAACGGTTCGTTCAAGGTGTTACAAGACTCCCTGGCGCGCATCACCGATGACCGGCGCCTGCAATTGCTGCTGATCGCCTTCTGCTTCGGGGCATTTTTCGAGGGTGCCGCCGGTTTCGGTACGCCGGTGGCGGTAACCGGGGCGATTCTGATCGGGCTGGGGTTTTCGCCGCTGGCCGCTTCAGGGTTGGCGCTGATCGCCAACACCGCCCCCGTGGCGTTCGGCGCCCTCGGCACACCGATCATCACCTTGGCCAAGGTCACCGGGCTGGATGAAATGGAGCTGTCGATGATGGTCGGCCGACAGTTGCCGTTCTTCTCGGTACTGGTGCCGTTCTGGTTGATCTGGGCCTTTGCCGGCTGGCGCAAGATGGTGGAAATCTGGCCGGCGATCCTGGTGGCCGGGGTCAGTTTTGCCGTGCCGCAGTTCCTGGTGTCCAACTATCACGGGCCGATGCTGGTGGACGTGATCGCCGCACTGATTTCCATGGCCTGCCTGACCGGCTTCCTTAAGGTGTGGAAGCCGGCCACCGTGCATACCTCCGCCGCCCTGTCTGGCCGGGTCGACAACTCGAAGATCGATGCCGAGCACGACGAAAAGCCTGTACCCACTGCAACCTTTGCCAATGAAGCAAAACCGGCAGTGATGCGGGCGTGGATGCCGTGGCTCATCCTCACGGTCTTCGTGTTCATCTGGGGCACCCAGGGCTTCAAGAACACCTTCGACACCCGCCCCGCCATCGACCCGCAAACCAGTGCCGCCAAGCTCGATCCTCAGGGCAAGCCGATGCGCGAGGCGAACCCGCTGTTTGCGCCGGTCGTGACCTTCACCACCCTGCACTTGCAGGTCGAGAAAGTCCCGCCCGTGGTGGCCGCGCCGAAAACCGAAGAAGCGGTGTACAAGTTCACCTGGTTCACCGCCACCGGCAGCGGCATTCTGCTGGCGGCGATTGTCGGCGGTTTGCTGATGGGGTACTCGATCCCGCAACTGATTCACCAGTACCTGCGCACTTTGTGGGTGGTGCGTTATTCGCTGATCACCATTGCGGCGATGCTCGCGCTGGGCTTCCTCACGCGCTACTCGGGCCTGGATGCGACCATGGGCCTGGCTTTCGCCGCGACGGGCATTTTCTACCCGATGTTCGGCACCCTGCTCGGCTGGCTCGGCGTGGCGTTGACCGGTTCGGACACCGCGTCCAACGTGCTGTTCGGCGGCCTGCAACGGGTGACATCCGAGCAGTTGGGCATCAGCCCGGTGTTGATGGCCGCCGCCAACAGTTCCGGCGGGGTCATGGGCAAGATGGTCGACGCCCAGTCGATCGTGGTCGCCTCCACTGCCACCCGCTGGTACGGCCATGAAGGGGAAATCCTGCGCTACGTGTTCTTCCACTCGATTGTGCTGGCGATTCTAGTCGGTGGACTGGTGACGTTGCAGGCCTACGTCGCGCCGTTCAGCCATATGGTGGTGGGCGGGCATTGAGTCGAATACAAGCGTAATCCTGCTTGAACCTGATCCCTGTGGGAGCGAGCTTGCTCGCGATGGTGGAGTGTCATTCAACATAGATGTCGAATGGTCTGCCGCTATCGCGAGCAAGCTCGCTCCCACAGTGGATGGTGCTTTTTATTGAATGAATCGTCTGTCGAGCAGACAACGATCCCATGGACAGCTGAGCCTGACGGGCCAATGATTAAGACAGTGGACCGCGAAAACAGACCTCACGCTTCAACAAAACGAGTGTCGAGCGCCGATGAACATTCTCTACGACGAACGCGTTGACGGCGCTTTGCCCGACGTCGACAAACAGGCGCTGTTGCACGCCCTGCAAACCCGCTTGCCAGCTCTTGAGATCCTGCATCAGCGCGAGGAAACCAAGCCCTACGAATGCGACGGGCTGTCGGCCTATCGCACCACGCCGATGCTGGTGGTGCTGCCCCGATCCATCGACGAAGTCCAGGGGGTGCTGCGGGTCTGCCATGAACTGCGCGTCCCCGTCGTGGCCCGTGGCGCGGGCACCGGGTTGTCCGGCGGCGCGTTGCCCCTGGAGAAAGGCGTGCTGCTGGTGATGGCGCGCTTCAACAACATCCTGCACATCGATCCAGCCGCCCGTACTGCACGGGTTCAGCCCGGCGTACGCAATCTGGCGATTTCCCAGGCAGCGGCACCCTTCGGCCTGTATTACGCGCCGGATCCATCCTCGCAAATCGCCTGTTCCATCGGCGGCAACGTCGCGGAAAATGCCGGTGGCGTGCACTGCCTTAAGTACGGCCTGACCGTACACAACGTGCTCAAGGTCGACATCCTCACCGTCGATGGCGAGCACCTGAGCCTGGGCTCCAACGCCCTCGACGCCCCCGGTTTCGACCTGCTGGCGCTGTTCACCGGCTCCGAAGGCCTGCTCGGGGTGATCACCGAAGTCACGGTCAAGCTGCTGCCCAAGCCGCAGACCGCCAAAGTGCTACTGGCGGCGTTCGATTCCGTGGAAAAAGCCGGGCGCGCCGTCGGCGACATCATTGCCGCCGGCATCATCCCCGGTGGCCTGGAAATGATGGACAACCTGGCCATCCGCGCCGCCGAGGACTTCATCCACGCCGGTTATCCGGTGGATGCCCAGGCCATTCTGCTGTGCGAGCTCGATGGTGTCGAAGCCGATGTCTCAGATGACTGCGACCGGGTGCGCCAGGTACTGCAACAGGCCGGCGCCACCGAGTTACGCCAGGCCAAGGACGAAGCCGAGCGCGTGCTGTTCTGGGCCGGGCGCAAGAATGCCTTCCCGGCGGTGGGTCGCCTCTCGCCGGACTACTACTGCATGGACGGCACCATTCCCCGTCGCGAACTGCCCGGCGTACTGCACGCCATCGCCGAGCTTTCGAACGAATACGGCCTGCGGGTGGCCAACGTGTTCCATGCCGGCGACGGCAACATGCACCCGCTGATCCTTTTCGATGCCAATCAACCCGGTGAACTTGATCGGGCCGAAGCCCTGGGCGGCAAGATTCTGGAGTTGTGCGTGAAAGTCGGCGGCAGCATCACCGGTGAACACGGCGTGGGCCGCGAGAAAATCAACCAGATGTGCGCGCAGTTCAACAGCGATGAGCTGACCCTGTTCCATGCCATCAAGGCCGCCTTCGACCCCAGCGGCCTGCTCAACCCCGGCAAGAACATTCCGACCCTGCACCGCTGCGCCGAATTCGGTGCCATGCACATACATGGCGGTCAATTGCCCTTCCCCGAGCTGGAGCGTTTCTGATGCACGGCCCTGAAGATTTCGATGACAGCCAGTCACTGCTGGAACAGGTCAATCAGGCGCTGGAAAACGCCACGCCCTTGCGCATCCAGGGCTCCAACAGCAAAGCCTTTCTCGGCCGCACCACGGCCGGAGAGATTCTCGACACCCGCTCGCACCGGGGTATCGTCAGTTACGACCCGACTGAACTGGTGATCACCGCCCGTTGCGGCACACCGTTGTCGCAACTGACGCAGGTGCTGGACGCCGCGCAACAGATGCTGCCCTGCGAGCCACCGTCCTTCGGCGATGGCGCCACCGTCGGTGGCATGATCGCCTGCGGGCTGTCCGGGCCACGGCGCCCGTGGTCCGGTTCGGTGCGCGATTTCGTGCTCGGCACGCGGGTCATCACAGGGCAAGGCAAGCTGTTGCGCTTCGGTGGCGAAGTGATGAAAAACGTCGCCGGCTACGATCTGTCGCGCCTGATGGCCGGCAGTTACGGCAGCCTCGGGCTGATAACCGAAGTTTCCCTCAAAGTGCTGCCAAAACCCCGGCAGTGCCTCAGTATCAGCCTGGAAATGGATGCCGAACGGGCCTTGTTGCGCCTGGCGGAATGGGGCCAGCAGCCGTTGCCGATCAGCGCCGCTTGTCACGATGGTTCACGCCTGCACCTGCGGCTTGAAGGCGGTGAAGGTTCGGTATCGGCAGCCCATGAGCGCCTCGGGGGCGAACGGCTGGAGGCTTGCTGGTGGGACGATCTCAACGAACAGCGCTTGAGTTTCTTCGATGAAGACCAACCGCTTTGGCGCCTGTCACTGCCACACAACACGCCGCCTCTGTCGTTGCCGGGGCGCCAGTTGATCGACTGGGGGGGCGCCCAGCGCTGGCTGAAATCCGATGCCGAACCGGCGTACATCCGCCAGGTCGTCGACGAGATCGGTGGCCATGCCACCTGCTTCAGCCACGGCCTGACCGACACTCCATTCCAGCCTCTGGCCCCGGCCCTGATGCGCTATCACCGCAACCTGAAACTACAGCTCGATCCACGGGGTATCTTCAACCCCGGACGCCTGTACGCGGAGCTTTGAACCATGCAGACAACCTTAAGTGAACGCGCCAGCCAATTGCCCCGCGCCGCAGAAGCCGAAAGCATCCTGCGCACCTGCGTGCACTGCGGGTTCTGCAATGCCACGTGCCCGACCTATCAATTGCTCGGCGATGAACTGGACGGACCACGGGGTCGCATTTACCTGATCAAGCAGGTGCTGGAAGGCAACGACGTCACGCAAAAGACCCAGCAGCACCTGGACCGCTGCCTGTCGTGCCGCAACTGCGAAACCACCTGTCCGTCGGGCGTCGACTATCACAACCTGCTGGACATCGGGCGGGCCGTGGTCGATGCGGCGGTGCCACGCCCACTCGGTCAGCGCCTGTTGCGCGAGGGTTTGCGGCAGACTGTGCCGCATCCAGAGCTGTTCAAGAGCCTGGTCAATAGCGGTCAGGTGTTCCGCGCGCTGCTGCCCGGCAACCTGCAAAGCAAGTTGCCGCGCAATGTCTACCCGGCCAAGCCGCGACCCATGACCCTGCGCGAGCGTCAGGTGCTGATGCTCGAAGGTTGCGTGCAGCCCAGCCTGTCCCCCAACACCAATGCCGCGGCGGCGCGGGTGCTGGACCGGTTGGGGATCAGCGTCATCGCGAGCCCCGAAGCCGGTTGCTGCGGCGCCGTGGACTACCACCTGGACGCCCAGGCCGCCGGCCTCGATCGTGCCCGGCGCAACATCGACGCGTGGTGGCCGAGCCTGGAAAAAGGCGCCGAGGCGATTGTGCAGACCGCCAGCGGTTGCGGCGCCTTCATCAAGGATTACGGCCACCTGCTCGCCAGCGATCCGGCCTATGCCGACAAGGCAAAAAAGGTCAGTGCGCTGGCCAGGGATCTGGTGGAAGTGTTGCGCGACGAACCGCTGGAGCAACTCGGCCTCCACGCCTCGCAACGTCTGGCCTTCCATTGCCCCTGCACCTTGCAGCACGGGCAGAAACTCGGCGGTGCCGTGGAAGCGCTGCTGACCGGACTCGGTTTCAACCTGACGTCCGTCCCCGACGGGCACCTGTGCTGCGGTTCGGCGGGCACCTATTCGCTGACCCAGCCCGAACTGTCGCGACAACTGCGCGACAACAAACTTGACGCACTGGAAAGCGGCCATCCCGAGGTCATTGTCACGGCCAACATCGGCTGCCAGTCGCACCTCGACGGTGCGGGCCGAACCCCGGTGCGGCACTGGATCGAACTGGTCGAAGCCAACTTGCCTTGACCGAACCCTGGAGATGCCCATGAACCGCAAAGCTGTCCTGAGCCAGGCCGAAGTCGGCCAGATCCTCACCGCCGCCCGCGCTGAAGCACAGGCCAATCAATGGGCCGTGACCATAGTGGTGGTCGATGATGGCGGCCACCCGCTGGCCCTCGAACGCCTCGACGGCTGCGCCCCCGGCAGTGCCTACATCGCCACCGAAAAGGCGCGCACTTCAGCCCTCGGGCGGCGCGAATCGAAAAGCTATGAGGACATGGTCAACGCCGGGCGCTACGCTTTCCTCTCGGCACCCTTGCTGACTTCGCTTGAGGGTGGCGTACCGATTGTTTTTGATGGGCAGGTGATAGGCGCTGTCGGGGTGTCGGGCGTCAAGCCTGAACAGGATGCGCAGGTAGCGAAGGCCGGGGCGCAAAGCGTGAAATGAGGTTTTGGCATCGCCCTTTTCCCCTGTGGGAACGGGCTTGCTCGCGATAGTGGCAGACCAGTCGACATCAATGTTGAATGACATTCCGCCATCGCGAGCAAGCTCGTTCCCACAGGGTCCGTGTTAATCCAGTCATGAGGAGTTGCAGCAATGACCCGTCTAACTGCTAAAGACTTCGCCCCCGAACTACTGGAACTGTACGACTATTACGCCCACGGCAAGATCAACCGCCGGGAGTTTCTCGATCGTGCGGCGCTGTTCACCTTCGGCGGTTTGACCGCTGGAGCCCTGCTCGCCGCGCTAAGCCCCAACTATGCACTGGCCGAGCAGGTCTCCTTCACCGATCCGGAGATTATTGCCGAGTACATCACCTACCCGTCGCCCAAGGGCCACGGCCAGGTTCGCGGTTATCTGGTGCGTCCGGCCAAAGCCACCGGCAAAGTACCAGCAGTGGTGGTCGTGCACGAAAACCGTGGGCTCAACCCCTACATCGAAGATGTGGCCCGGCGGCTGGCCAAATCCGGTTTCATTGCCCTCGCCCCGGACGGCCTGAGTTCGGTCGGCGGTTATCCGGGCAATGACGACAAGGGCCGCGAGCTTCAGGCCAAGGTCGACCCGGAAAAGCTGATGAACGACTTTTTCGCCGCCGTCGAATGGATGATGAAAAACCCTGCCGCCAGCGGAAAAGTCGGCATCACCGGATTCTGCTACGGCGGTGGCGTGACCAACGCCGCTGCCGTGGCCTATCCGGAACTGGGGGCCGCCGTGTCGTTTTATGGTCGCCAGCCAGCGGCCGAGGACGTGCCCCGGATCAAGGCTCCGCTGATGCTGCATTACGGCGAGCTGGATACGCGGATCAACGAAGGCTGGCCAGCCTTTGAGAAAGCGTTGAAGGCCGGGGGCAAGACCTATGAGGCCTACATTTATCCGGGCTGCAATCATGGTTTCCACAACGACTCCACGCCGCGCTTCGACGAGGCGGCGGCGAAACTGGCGTGGGAGCGGACGTTGGGGTGGTTTCGCAAGTATCTGGTTTGACCAGGGAAATACTCGGCCAGCAGGACTGGCCTCATCGCGAGCAAGCTCGCTCCCACAGGGATCTTTGGTGAACACAAAATCTGTGTACAGCAGAGATCCAATGTGGGAGCGAGCTTGCTCGCGATGGCGGTATCACTGCCGGTGACTACTTCGGCTGAGCCACAGTCCGCAGATACGGTTTCAAGGTCTTGAAGCCATCGGGGTATTTCTTCTTCGCATCTTCATCAGACACCGACGTCGGGATGATCACGTCTTCACCCGGCCGCCAGTTCACTGGCGTGGCGACGGTGTGCTTGGCATTCAGTTGCAGGGAATCGAGCAGGCGCAGCACTTCATCGAAATTGCGCCCGGCGCTCATCGGGTAGATCAGCATGGCCTTGACCTTCTTGTCCGGGCCGACAATGAATACCGAACGCACCGTGGCGTTGTCCACTGCCGTGCGTGCGCCACCGCTGGCATTGGGATGGATCATGTCGTAGAGCTTGGCCACCACCAGGTTTTCGTCGCCGATCAGCGGGTAGTTCACCGCTGTGCCCTGGGTCTCGGCGATGTCACCGACCCAACGTTTGTGATCACTGACCGGGTCGACGCTGAGGCCCAGGACCTTGGTGTTGCGCTTGTCGAATTCCGGTTTGAGTTTGGCCAGGTAACCCAGTTCGGTGGTGCATACCGGGGTGAAATCCTTGGGATGGGAAAACAGGATGGCCCAGCCATCGCCGATCCATTGGTGAAAATTGAGGGTGCCTTCGGTGGTGTCGGCGGTGAAATCCGGTGCTTCGTCGCCAATGCGGATAGCCATGTTCGATCTCCTTGCAGTGATGGACAGAGACGCCGTCAGGGCAGCGCATACGCTTTCAACGGCATGGACGCGACTCAGTATAGGAGAGGTTCGACGACTCGCTGCAACGGGTTGAACACCTCGCTAGCCCACCAGCGCAATCAGTTGCTGACGCTGGGCATCGGTGAGCATCGGGCCGAAACCGGCCCGGACATTTTCCGCCATGTAGCGCGGGTTGCCGGTGCCGGGAATCACGCAGGTCACCGCCGAATGTGACAGCAGGTACTTCAGTGCCAGTTGCGGCCAACTCTTGACCCCGACTTGCGCCGCCCAGCCTGGCAGCGGCTTATCCTTGAGTCTGGCCAGCAAGCCGCCACCGCCAAACGGCCGGTTGCAGATCACCGCCACTCCCCGCTCGCGGCACAACGGCAGCAGGCGTTTCTCGACGCCGCGATCATCCAGGGCGTAGTTGATCTGCAAGAAATCCACTGGCTCGGCCTTGAGTACCGCTTCCACTTCTTCATAGGCCGACGCCGTGTAATGGGTGATGCCGATGTAGCGGATGCGCCCTGCTTCCTTCCAGTGGCGCAGGGTCGGCAGGTGCGTCTGCCAGTCCAGCAGGTTGTGGATCTGCATCAGGTCGATCCGGTCGGTCTGCAACAGGGCGAAGGATTGTTCCATCTGCGCGATGCCTTCTTCGCGGCCCCGGGTCCACACCTTGGTGGCCAGGAAGGCCGGCGAGCGCGGCTCATGGATCGACAGCAGTTCGCCGGTGGTCTGTTCGGCGCGACCGTACATCGGCGAGCTGTCGATCAGCTTGCCACCCTTGTCAAACAAGGCATCCAGCACTGCGGGCAAGTCCTTGTAGGCCGAAGGCTCGACATCGAATCCGCGATAAGTGCCCAACCCTACGATCGGCAAGGACTCGTTGCTTGAAGGAATGGCGCGGGTCTGCATGGTCTTGCCTCCTGTTCCCGTCGACGGCACGGGTTGTGCCCCCGCCTGACCGAACGTGAAGACCGCCGAAGCACCGGCAGCCAGCGTGAGTATTGCTCTACGGGTGTACCCCACAGGATGGCTCATAAAACGCTTCTCACCAGTCGCCAGGGTCCGGCCTGTTGCGCCGACAATACGGATAACCCGCGCCAAGGGTCGATTGACTACACTCAGAAAGCCTTGTGGCGCCAGCCATTTTCAAACCCCGAGCAGTCAATGCCGCCCACTAACGTTAGTCGAATGTCGCGCACCCTGTTGTTACTCGTCGTCATCGTCGCTGCGTTGTACCTGGCGCTGTGCGTGGCGCTGTTCGTTTTCCAGCGAGCGCTGATTTACTACCCGCAACCGCGCGCCGTCGGTACAGACGCGACGCTGCTCACCTTGCCGACTGCCGACGCACAGGTGCTGGTGTCCATCCGGCCGCACGAGGGTCCCAACGCGCTGATTTATTTTGGTGGTAATGCCGAAGACGTCTCGCGCAACCTGCCCGGGTTCTCCCAAGCGTTCCCTGACTACGCCCTGTACCTGCTGCATTACCGTGGTTATGGCGGGAGTTCCGGCTCGCCTTCCGAAGAGGGCATTGCCCGCGATGCCATCACGTTGTTCGACCAGGTACATGCCAGCCATCCGCATGTGGCAGTGGTCGGACGCAGCCTGGGTTCCGGGGTGGCCGTGCGCCTGGCCAGCGAGCGCCCGGCGGCGCGACTGGTTCTGATCACGCCCTACAACAGTCTCGAAGGGCTCGCCGCCCGTCAGTTCCGCTGGTTTCCGGTGCGCTGGTTGTTGAAGGACAAGTTTCAGTCCTGGCGGTACGCCGCCCGCATCACCGTGCCGACATTGTTGATCGCGGCCGAGCATGACGAGGTGATTGCGCGCTCAAGCACCGAGCGCCTGTTGAGTCACTTCACCCGTGGTGTGGCGTCATTGCAGGTCATTGCGGGGACGGGCCATAACTCGATCAGTGACAGCCCCGACTACCTCAAACGTCTGCGTGAAGGGTTGTAAAACCTGAGTGCAACGTGCCTTTCCCATGACGAAATACGACCGTTAATCCGAGAGTTCACCTACGCCCAATAAAAACATATTTTTATGCCTATATTGATATTGTCGAACATTCCCACTCTCAGAGGGTGCCGTCATGAATATCAAGATCCTGGCTTTGCTCCTGCTGGCTTTCTGTGCGCAACCGGTCTGGAGCCAGACGCCTGCCGCCTCACCTGCCGCTGCCGACAGCCCCGCGCTGACCACGCGCCTGGCCCTTCGCGACCTTTGGGTCGAACACATTTTCTGGATCAGAAACTACGCGCTTGCCAATCAATCCGCCGACCAGAAGCAAGCCAAAGTGGCGGCGGACCAGGTTGTCGACAACGCCACCAAAATCGCCAACAGCATCGCCCCGCTCTACGGCCAACCGGCAGCCGATCAGTTGCTCAAGCTGCTTGCCGGTCATTGGGGCGCGGTGAAACACTACAGCGATGCCACTGTCGCAAAAGACGCGAAAGGCAAGCAGGCTGCCGTCACCGAGTTGACCGGCAATGCCAAGGCGATTGCGGCTTTCCTGGCCACCGCCAACCCCAATCTGCCTGAAGCCACGCTGGTCAACATGTTGTCGGCCCATGGCGGTCACCACGTCGCCCAGATCGATGAATTCTCGGCACACGATTACACCGGCGAAGCCCGCACCTGGGCGATGATGCGCACGCACATCCTGGCCCTGGCCGACGCGCTGACCGGTGCGCTGGTCAAGCAATTCCCGGACAAGCTCTGATATCGCGCGAGGGCACACCATGCTGGAAGGACTGGGCCGAACACAGCAGGACCTGCTCAACGCACTGCTGCACCATGGGAGCGGCATGAGCATTGACGAGTTGGCTGAGCACCTGGCAGTCACGCGCACGGCGATCCGCCAACACCTGGCGGCGCTGGAGCGTGACGCTCTGGTGCTGCGCGGCGACACCAGGCCGACGGGTCGTCGCCCCGAGCAGTTGTATCAGCTCACCGACCACGCGCGGGAGCAGTTCCCTCGCCATTATCAGCTACTGGCCAGCGTATTGATTGATGAAGTCGCCGCCATCATCGGTCCTCAAGCCCTGGCCTCGCTGATGCGCAGCATGGGCCGCAAGCTGGCTTCGGAGCGCGAACAGCAGGTCGTGGATGAAGCCAGGATCGTCCAGCACATGAACCAGGCGGGCTACGAAGCCGAGGTGTTTTTTCGCTCAGGCGGCACCCCGGAAATCGTCGCGCATAACTGCGTGTTCCATCGCCTGGCCGCTGCCCACCCGGTGGTCTGCGAACTGGACCTGGCCTTGATTGGCGCGTTGGGCGGCGGTGAAGTCGAGCACAGTGAATGCATGGTGCGTGGCGGACACGTCTGTCGCTTCAGATTGCATCCGAGCGAAACCCAGGACGTCGCGACAGAGGTCGCTTCAGTCAATACCGATCAGCCAGCCTAGCGCTGGCGTGACCACCGTTGCTGCCGGTTTCCGACGACCTGACACCCTTCGTCGGACTCATGGCTTCGCCCGCAAATAGACAGGTGCCCGCCGTGAACCTTGTTTCAAGGCACCAGTCATAGCCCAGCGTTTTTCCCCACTTTCTTCGTTGTCATCTCATCAGAGTTGTCCGTCCATGCGCCAAACTGTCGTTGCCTTGCGCTTTTCTTCGCTGTGCCTGTTTTCCCTGCTCCCTGTTTTTGCAAGCCCCGCCCAGGCCGATGGGCAACGGCAACTGGTAGACGCCATCAACGACTATCGCGCCCATCCGCAACGCTGCGACCGGCGGCCGGCGCAACGCTTATCACCCCTGACGCTCAAGTCGAACCTGGCCCTGCCCGTTGGCTATGGCGGTGGGTTGCGGGACCGGTTAAAGGCTTCCGGCTATCAGGCCACCATGGTGCGATCCATCCGCGTGGTGGGTGCACAGGATGCCGAAGAAGCCTTCGATATGTTCCAGGACGAGCACTGCGCCGCACTGCTCGACAATCAATACGCCGACATCGGCGTCAGCCGCGCTGGGAGTGAGTGGCAAGTGGTGCTGGCACGGCCGGTGCTCGACGGGAAAACCGGCGATCCACGCAGCGCCGCTCAGGCGTTGCTGGCGCAGGTCAACGCAGCCCGGGCCAAACCGCGACTGTGTGGTCGCCAGCGTTTCGCCGCCGCACGGCCGCTATCCTGGAGTGCCGCCTTGGGCTCCGCAGCACAAAGCCACAGCAAGGATATGGCCTACGGCAACTATTTCGCCCACCAGGATCCCGACGGTGACATGCCCTCCGACCGCGCCAGGGCCGCTGGCTACCGTGGCCGGCAGATCGGTGAAAACATCGCAGCCGGCCAAGGTTCACCCAGCAAGGCCATGGCCGGCTGGCTCGCCAGCCCCGGGCATTGCGCCAACCTGATGAACCCGATGTTCACCCAGGTCGGTGCCGCTTACGCCGCCAACGCGCGCAGCGACAATGGTGTTTACTGGACGATGCTGTTTGGCGCGCCTTGAGCCGCTGACCGGAACCACCTTGCGGGCATTAAAAAGCCCGCACTGAGCGGGCTTTGTGGGTGAATGTAACAAGTAGGTGGCCGGTGCTGGTCTCCGGCTTACAAGGTTTATCAGGCCTCCCACAAAAGAGTCGTGAAACTGTAATGGAACTCTTCTGCTTCACACGGCATAAGGGCTGGATCCCAGCGCGGGGATCTTTCTAACCGTGTACCCTTCGGAACGCGCCCCACGTCTCCTTGCTATCCTTTTGCGCATCAGTCTGCGTCTTCACCTACAGGTTTGAGGATAGCAAAACAGACACATTTGCCAACCGGGCTTTTAGACCGATTTCGACCAGCAGAAAACATGGCAGGACGGAAAAATACTATCGATCCACGGATGACTTCACATGGATGAGTTTCACCACGGCAGTTGCCTCTGCGGCGCCGTCAAATATCGCTTGTCGACCGAGCTGAAAGCCGTTACCCATTGCCATTGCAGCCAATGCCGAAAGGGCCATGGGGCTGCATTTGCAACCTATGCCAGCGCACCCGCCTCGGCGCTTGGCATCATGACCGGCGCAGATTCGCTGCAGGCGTATGAATCGTCCAGGGGTGTCACGCGGCAGTTCTGTTCCCACTGCGGATCTTCACTGTTCTGGACTGACTCGACAGGAGCGTTTTCCGAGTGGATTTCGATTGCCCTCGGTACGCTGGATACGCCGTTCCGACCAAACAAGCAAAAACATGTTTTTGCCAGCTCGAAAGCGGATTGGTACGACATCAACGATCAGCATCCACGAACGGACTGAGTGGCTGGAGCGAGCTTGCTCGCGATGAGGTCAGCACATTCAACATTGATATCGACTGACCCACCGCTATCGCGAGCAAGCTCGCTCCCACAGTGATTTCGGTTGCTCGCAGATTTTGCGTACATCCACTAACCCTGTGGGAGCGAGCTTGCTCGCGATGGCGTCAAATCAGTCAACATTGATGTTGCCTGACACTCTGCATTCGCGAGCAAGCTCGCTCCCACACAGGTTGCACTTGGCAACCCGGCCACACTCATGCAGGCCGACGCACCACCCTCACCTTGCCGCTATCGCCGCCACCGCAGAACAACCGCTCGCCACCATCGGACTCCAGCCCCGACACGCCCACGCCTTCGGGCATTTTCAGGCTCTGCAGCACTTCGCCCGATTGCGGATCGATCCGGCGCAGCTCGCTTTCATCGCCTTCCCACGTACCGTGCCACAGCGCGCCGTCCACCCAGGTCACGCCGGTGACGAAACGGTTGGATTCGATGGTGCGCAGGATCTTGCCGTTCTCGGGGTCGATCTGGTGAATCTTGCGTTCGCGGTACTGGCCCACCCATAACGTCCCTTCGGCCCAGGTCAGCCCCGAATCAGCGCCTGCGCCGGGAGCAGGAATGGTCGAGAGGATGCGACCGGTGCGGGGGTCAATCTTGTGGATGCGGTCTTCGGCGATCTGGAACAGGTGCTCCCCGTCAAACGCGGTGCCTGCATGGGCAGCGACATCGATCGAGCTCAGCACCTTACCGCTTTCCGGGTCCAGGGCGTTGATTTTGCTGTTGCATGCGAACCAGACCTTTTCGCCATCCCAGGTGACGCCGCACACGTGGTCGACATCGGCAAACGGGCCATATTCACGAATGATTTCAGCAGTTGCATGTTTCATCTGGCATTCCTTGATGGGGTTTGGTGCCGTTCATCCTAGCCACCGGGCAGCGGTGCCGGGAGTAACAAGGTCGTCGCGAATCCCGGAACGGGCGGCGTCATCCAGCGCCGCGCGCGACCACGGCCAAACCACTGCACCTTGCCCCGCTCCGCCAGCGCATCGAGCGCCCGTTGCACCGTGCGCTGGCTGGTACCCAGCGCCAGGGCCAGGGCGGAACTGGACCACGACTCGCCATCGGCGAGGCAGGCAAACACCGCGGCAAATTTTTCCTCGACCGGTTGCGCCAGCGTCACCACCTGCGTACACACCGGCGATTGCAGGGCATAACCGCGCGCTGTCGCGATAACGCCGGCCAACGGCTTGAGTGCTTTACGCAGCCTGCCGATTTCCACGCGAAGCCGGGCGCGATGGGATTCATCCGAAAGCTTCAGACGGAACGCCCGGGCAATCAGCACTTCCCGTGCAACATCGGCGGGCCACGCCTCGGCCAACACACGGGCGAGCACGAACAGGATCGGCCGCGTCGCGAGCGACACCGACATGCCACAACCGCGCACAACGTACCGGCAGGCATCCACCACCAGTGACGTTGAACAGAACAACGCTTCAACATCATCGAGCAACAGCGGCCGTACTTCACCCTGGGCAATCAGGCGTGCCGCGGGGGCATCGAGCAGATATACAGCGTGTTGGACCTCAGCCATCAGCGCAGCAATCCCGGCTTGAACGGCAGCCTGCCCTGCCCTGTTCAACGCCTCCCGCGCCGCGTGCGATTGCAGGCGCCGAATGGCAATCCCCGCCAGCACCAGTTCATGGATTGCCCGCAACGCCGGCGGCAATGGGCCGGGGTCGAGTCCGGCCAGCAACTGCTGTGCCTCATCAAGCTGGCCGATCAGCAGCAGACGGCGGATTTGCAGATAACGCGCATGGGCGGCATTGACCCGGTCACCGTGGTGTTCAAGGGTGACCCGCGCCGTTTCGAGCGCCTTGACCGGCCACCCGAGCTCCCGCGAAGCCAGGGCGATTTCGGCCTCAGCCACCACGCATCGCGCCCGGGCCAGCACTTCCCTGGGCGCAAAGGCCCGTTGCGCCCGCTTGATCAGAGCCCTGGCCCGCACCAGATCGCCCAGTTGCGCCATGGCGATACCGCGCAGGGCCAGCGCCGGCGCATCGTCGCGCAATGCCACACGGTCCAGAGCGCCCAGCGGGTTCCCCGCCGCCAACGCCTGGGCGGCCGCCGCGATCAACGAATCCATCGAAATCCCGCCACGCTTGTCACTCCCACCGTTCGATACCCGGGTTTAGTCTAAATCACGACCTTTCACCAGGAGCGCACAACGATGAACACGCACAAAACCGCGACCCGGGAGCAATGGCTGGCAGCACGTTTGCAATTGCTTGAAGCGGAAAAGGCCCTGACCCGACGCAGCGATGAAGTGGCCAGGCAACGCCAGGCATTGCCATGGTTTCGCCTCGACAAGACGTACCGCTTCGATACCGACAACGGCAGCGCCACCCTGGCCGAACTCTTTCAAGGGCGCTCGCAACTGCTGGTCTACCACTTCATGTTCGGCCCCGACTACACAGCCGGCTGCCCGTCCTGCTCAGCCATCGCCGATGGCTTCGACCCCCTAGTCATCCACCTGGCGAACCACGACGTGACCCTGATGGCGATATCCCGCGCACCCTTGGCGAAACTGCAGGCCTACAAGCGCCGAATGGGCTGGACCTTCCCCTGGGCCTCGGCCGCCGACAGCGACTTCACCGCCGATTTCAATGTCTACTTCACCGAAGCGCAGCAGCGCGAAGGCTTGGTCGAATACAACTACCAGCGCGGCGGCCATGCCATGGACGCCAGTGAAATACCGGAAGCGGTGAAACAGTTCGCCGCGACCTGTGGCACCGATGCATCGACCTACACCCGCGACAGGCCGGGTTTGAGTACGTTTGTGCTGGAGGACGGCGAGATTTATCACACCTATTCCACCTACGCGCGGGGCCTGGACGGGTTGTGGAGCATGTACCAATGGCTCGACCGCGCGCCCAAGGGACGCAATGAAACGGGGCCCTGGTGGCGTCGGCATGATGAGTACCGGTGAGCGGCAGCGGTGTCGCTGACCGCCGATGAAAACGTCCGCCAGCTTGCTCACCAGCGCAGGTTTGGTCTGCGAGACTAGGTTTTTCAAGATCACGCAAGGTTTGCGGGTAGGCGTAACTTATCTGTCGTGCAGATGCTTTTTCAAGAACGACCGGGTTCGTTCGTGGACAGGGTTTTGCAGGATCTCTTGCGGCGCCCCCTCCTCCACTACAACCCCGCCGTCCATAAAGACAATCCGGTCTGCCACTTCGCCGGCAAAGCGCATTTCGTGAGTGACGATCAACATTGTCATGTGCTCCGCAGCGAGTTGCTTCATGACCAGGTTGACCTCTTCGACAAGCTCAGGATCCAGTGCCGATGTAGCCTCATCGAACAACATGACTTTTGGTTGCATCGCCAGTGCCCTGGCTATGGCAACGCGCTGCTTCTGTCCGCCCGACAGGCGAGAAGGATACTCATCGAACTTGTTGGCCAAGCCAACTTTTGACAAGTATTCCATTGCCAACTCACGAGATGCCTTTTTTGTAAGGCCCTTGAGTTTTATCGGACCAAGAGCGATGTTTTCATACACGGTCAAATGCGGAAATAGATTGAAGTGTTGAAATACCATACCCATCTGCTGACGCACAGCATTTATATGCTGTTCAAACGCACGACCTTTCAATGGCCGATTGACTTGCTCCCCCTCTAACCATATCTCGCCATCGTCAAGCACCTCCAGGTGGTTGATTGACCGCAGAAGCGTGCTTTTGCCAGATCCACTTGGGCCGATGATGGCGACAATTTGTCCGCGAGATATGGAAAGATCAATTCCCTTGAGTACTTCAAGTGCTCCGTAAGCCTTGCGAGCGCCCTTCACCTCAACCATGAATTCCTTGCTGATCATCGTGACATCTCTACCTTGTTTTCGAGAAGATGCAGACCGGCTTCGAGAACTAGATTGGCTGCATAATAAATAACCGCGACAGTCAGATAAAACTCAAACGGGCTATAGGTCTCGCTCACGGCAAGTTGCGCGCTGTACACCAACTCGGCAATACCGATTATGGAAACCAGAGAGGTGTCCTTCAGCAGGACAATCAGATTGTTTCCCAGCGGCGCAATAGTCCTGCGAAGCGCCTGCGGTACGATGATGTAACGCTGAGTCTGTCCACGGCTGAGACCAATGGAGCGGGCACCTTCAATCTGACCAGGGTCCACCGATACCACACCGGCACGAATAACGTCGGCATTGTAGACGGCAAAGTGCAAACTGAGGCCTATGATGCCTGCCACCAGGGCAGGAATATCAATCCCCACTTGTACAAGACCATAATAAATCAAGTACAACTGAAGAAGCAGTGGAGTGCCCATGAGCAACCACGTCATAAAACGCACGGGCAGCGCCAGGACCCTGGGCGCATAAAGAACGATGAGTGCAAAGGCTACCCCTGCCATCAAACTCAATATGCTGGAACTTACAAACATCACAACCGTCCACCAAAGACCGGTCGCAAGTAGCTCGGAATAGGGTGTAACTATACTAAGATCCAGGCTTTGCATCTGAATGCTCTCACCTTGCCGCGAAGCGATTATCGAGATAGTCAACAACAAATCTGACCGAGTAGACCATCACGATGTAAAGCAGTGCCGACACCATGAAAATCTCAAAAGGTTTGTACGTTGAACTGATAAAGCGTTGCGCTGTATATGAAAGCTCAACGACAGAGATCGTCGACACCAGTGCAGAACCTTTGATAAGAGCGACAGCGTTCACTCCCAGCGGCCTGATCATCAACTTTGCAGCTTGTGGCAGCGTGATAAACCATAAGGTCTGGCCACGCCCGAAACCAATCGAACGTGCAGCTTCTTCCTGGCCTGGGTCAACGTTGGTGATAGCGCCACGAATGGATTCCGCCATGTAGGCAGCGATGTTCAGGCCCAAGCCGATTACCCCTGCGGCAAACGGCTCCAGTTCAATTCCGATCTGCGGCCCACCAAAGTAAATGATGAACAGCTGAACCAGGCAGGGAGTGCCGCGAAAAACGCTGATGTAGAGTCTTGCAAGGTATCGAAATGCGAGAACAGTGGACAACCGGGCAGCAACCAGCACGATTGCGACCAGAAAACCAAGCAGAAGAGCAAGTACAGAGATTTGCACCGTAATCCAGGCCGCCTCCAGGAAAAACGGGAATGTGCGCTGTATGAGAGTCAGATCCATGGGAACGCTCGGAAAAGTCGGATTGGCTGGCCCGACGACAGGTCGGGCCATGCTGAACATGAATCAGCGGATATCGTTGCCAATCCACTTCATCGAGATCTTTTCGTAGGTGCCATCGGCGAGCATGTCTTCAAGCGCCTTCTGCATGGTCGCCTTGAGCTCAGGGTTATTCTTGCGCAGGGCAATGCCCATGCCTTCAATGCCACCATCGCTATCCGGTGGAGTAATGATGCGAACCTTCTGCCCTGTTTCTTTGACGGCGACCAACACCGGAACACTGTCCATCACTATCGCATCGATGCGCCCGGCCTCCAGGTCGACAAGCATCTCGGGAAGACCTTTGTACGTTCTCACCTTCAGGTTGCCGCGGGCCCTGGCCCATTTATCGTGTGCATCCCCAAGGGTAACGCCGACAACAACATCTTTAAGATCATCAAGACTTTTGATCGAAGAGTTGTCCTTCACTACGATCGTTCGGCCAGCGTGGTAATAAGGCCCAACAAAATCCACTGCTTTCTGGCGTTCCGGGGTAATGGTCATCGAAGCGACGATGGCGTCATATTTCTTCGCGAGAAGTCCTGCAATTATCCCGTCGAATGGCGTCGTGATGATCGTCACCTTTACCCCCATCCGCTCAGCCAGCGCCTCACTGATGGAGGCGTCGAATCCGACAATCTGGTTCTGCTCGTTTGCAAAGCTGAAGGGAGAGTATTGACCGCTCATCGCGATACGGATCTCTTTGGAATCCTGGATCGACTTCAAATCATCAGCATGAACAGCTGAGGTGGAAAGTAGCGCCGCTGCCGCCACGGTAGAAGCGGCAATCAAACCCTTGAGCTTTCTAGTTAGCATGGATGGCACCTTGGAAGAATTGTTTATTATTTTCTTGGGGTTATTCACCCGGCCTTCATGAAAAGTCTTGCATAGGCACTTCTGGAAAGCACCCGGCAAGGTGTCAGCCAACCTGACACATTGCCGGAGTTGGCCGACACTATGTCGGGGAGCCACATCGTCCAACCTGGTTTCTTGGCGCACGCCCCGCCCTCTGCGATCTACCGGAGTGCGGCCTTAAAGCTTTCGTCCAGGACCTCAAGCAGAAAATCAGCGTTTGTCTGACTGAAAATCATCGATGGGCGCATTTTCAGAACATTGTCATGGGGGCCTTCAGTACCGATCAAGATGCCTCGCTCCCTTGCACCATCGGCTACTTTCCTGGCCAGCTCCGTGGCTGGAACTTTCGTTTTGCGGTCCGTGACAAGTTCTATCCCGAGAAAAAGACCCAACCCGCGCACATCGCCTATTGCATCGTATCGCTGCTGCAACTTACGGAAGCCGTCGAGCAGATAGTTACCAACGGTCAGCGCGTTGAGTTTCAGGTTATCGCGCTCAATTACATCGAGCACCGAGAGCCCTACAGCACAGGAAACCGGACTGCCGGCGAAAGTATTGAAGTACTCCATGCCATTGTTGAAGCTGTCTGCAATTTCTCGCGTGGTCACAACCGCCGACATGGGATGCCCATTGCCAATGGGTTTGCCCATGGACACTGCATCGGGAACGACACCCTGGGTTTCAAAAGCCCACCAATGGCTACCTACGCGACCAAAGCCGACCTGGACTTCGTCAGCCAGGCAAAGACCGCCCTCTGCACGAACCATTGCATAGACTTCTTTCAAGTAGTTTTCCGGGAAGAAAAGTTGCCCGGCGACACTTGGAATGGACTCCGCCAGAAAGAACGCCGGGGATCTGCCCTGCTTGCGCATGAGTTCAATCTGATCCGCCACGCTTTCAGCGAAACGCTTGCCAAGTTCCTCGAACGACCAGTGATCCACACCACGGTAGGCATCCGGGACAGCCGCCTCAAACACATGATCTGCACGCCCTTTACCAGCTTTACGCTTGTACTTGTAAGGGCTGAGGTCGATCAGTTCCTGCGTAGTGCCGTGGTAAGCCCAATCCAGCACAATTGCATCGTTACGCCCCGTGTGATTGCGCGCCATACGCAGCATGAGGCTGTTTGCTTCACTTCCCGAACAGCCGAAGGAAGCGACTGCCAGACCTTCAGGCAAGGTAGCCGTGAGCCGCTCTGCATACTCCACGATATTATCGTGCAGATAACGCGTGTTCGTGTTCAGGCGTGATGCCTGCCGCGAAAGCGCTTGCACCACATCTGGATGGGAGTGGCCGAGATGGCACACGTTATTGAAGCAGTCCAGATACGCCCGACCAAAGTTATCGATCAACCAGACCCCATCACCGCGAACGAACTTGATCGGATCTGAATAGGAAATCGACAGGTTTGGAAGCAACAACTCCTTTCGCTTCGCAACAATCTCTGCCTTGGTGCGTCCGTCCTGGCTGTAGGTTTCCGGAGGAATCCCCGCGAGAGTCGATGCATCGGGAAAAATGTCGGCCCATACCTCAAGATAAGCCCGTTCACCTACGCCGATGAATTCGCTCGCTTTCAACGCGGTGTCCGTGGACATTTGAAAATGCACATGGGGAATCCATCCGCCATTTTCCGTATCCGCCCCCATGTATCCCACAAGCGCGCCAGCCTCCAGGCGGTCACCGGGCTTGAGCCGCGCCAAGGCTTCATGAGCCATATGCCCCCACAGCGTCAGGAATGGCGGGCAACCTTCAGGCGAGTGTTCGAGCATGATCAAACCACCATAGCCAAGCGGCTCATGCTCGACCTCGACGCTCTGCACCACACCGGCAACGGGCGTATAGAGAGGCGTTCCAGCGGGCATGATCAAGTCGACACCGACGTGAAGGATCCGACGCTGCCCTTCAATGAATCGTGATTCAAACGCCGTGTCGGTGTAGATGGTCCTTTCCTCGCCCCAAGGCCCGATACCTAGCGGCACCTTGTGTTCGGCAGAAAAATCATTCCACCACTTCGTTGCCTGCGCTGGACGTTGCTCGGCTGAAGCGATAGTCATCACATGCGAAGCGTCTCCGAACGGAGCAATGAATTTGTTCATCGTCGCAGCGGATGGACGCACGATATCCGCGAAGGACTTGCTGTTTTCGGCCACCCAGCGGCGAACCGCACCAGCGCCTTCGATCGCGTCAAAACCACAGGCTTTACGCAGGATCGCAGTCGCCAGACGAGGGTTCATGCGATCCATCCTTTCAAGAAGGCGCCAGGCCGGCGCTTCGCTGATGCCAAGGTAGGGATTGTCTTGCGTTCGATCAGATCGCGATGCCGACAAGGTGACGCTCGTGACCAGGCGCATCGCAATGAGATTGAAGAGGACGTCAAGCTCCTCCGACTGCAGAGGGTACTTCTCATGGAAACCGGCCGTGAGGGCGGCGGCCGCGCCGATTGGATCTTCCGTGTCGAGAATGGAATAGGCGCAGGTGATGGCGACTTCGGCAATCAGAATTGTATGGACCGCATCGCCAAAATCGATGATGCCCGAGACCTTCTGATGATTGCGGGAATCGACGAGGATATTCCAGTCATTGCCGTCATTGTGAATGACTTGTGCACGCAGTCGCGAAAGCTTCGGTTGAACGGTTTTTTCGAAACGTTCAATGAATCGTTCCAGAATGGCCCTTCTGCCAGGGTCTTTCACGAAATGCAGGCGTGAACTCGAACGTGCGGCGTGACGCAAATCCCAGTCGAGATCACGTACCGCGCCTGGATGCATGAAGCCCTGAAGTGCACGATCTATCTCACCGAACGATTGGCCAAGGCTGCGCATCAATTTGAACGTGCGCTCGACCTCGGCAAGCGGCGTTCCGTGCAACCAGCTGACCAGGCGGACCGCATGGATTTCGCCGGAGGGCGCTACCGCAGAGGCCAGGTATTCACCGGCAAGACTTTTCTTGAGAAAAGGCACGGTAAGCTCAGGACTGTGCGTGGCGAGATGACTGAGAATGGCTGTCTGAAACTCGCTTTCAACTCGCGGTTCACTCGAGTTGACGACTTTCAGAATCCATCCTGCATCGGTTCCTGTATTCAACCGGTAGTTACGGTCGCGCTCGCCATCCAGAGGCGTGGCCGTACCAATAACGTTGAAAAGCTGCTCACTCAGTTTTTCGGCATCCCCCGTCGAGAACTGGGGGGCAGGATGGGCAAGATTTGTCATGGTAATTGTTTTCCAAGCCATTTTTTTCAGATAGCTTGGCACGCAAAGCCTTGGACGGCAGTAGGTATACGGTCGGCTTTAGCCTGCATATTGTCGGAATCGACCGGCACAATTTCGGTAGCAAAATTAGGGAGTTCTGATGCGCGACCTGGACACGAAAGATCGCGAAATACTCGAAATTCTTTCCAAAGAGGCTCGAATTGCCCTGAAGGCCTTGGCAGCGAGAATCGGGCTTTCAAGAAGTGCTACCAGCGAGCGAGTCATCAACCTTGAACGCAATGGTGTGATCAGAGGCTACCGAGCTGATATCGGCGAAATCGATGCCAACGTGATTCGCGCAATCCTTCTTGTATGCCTGAAACGCACACCCGCAATCAGCTTGCTGGACCTGCTTGCCCAAAACTCGCAGGTACGACGAGTCTCCTCGGTCAGTGGCCAACTCGATCTGGTCATTGAGGTCGAATCGCGAACTATTGATGATCTGAATCGCGTCAGAGATGCAGTAGCCAGTCACGAAATCGTTGAAGACATCACCACCGCTGTCGTTCTGCGGCGCGATATTGATCGGCAGAGTTCCTGATTGGCAACGGGTGTAATCACGCCGGCGGAATCGTCGCCAGCATACCGATCAGGATGGTCAACAGCAGAAAACCGCCGAGAAAAATCGTCATCTTGGCCATGGGGCCTCCCACACTATGAATTGGCGGTACAGGGGCGGCGTGTGCTGCCCGAGCGGCGTACCGAAGACTTATTGTGGGCTGGCGGCTGTATCCGTTACAGAGGCAGATTGCGCTGAAAAATACGGATCAGATCCGTTTACAGGCTGTGCTTTCGGGGGGTTCCCGGAAGGAGTTTGCGGGCGATGTCCACGAAAGGCGTGACGATCAACCCCTGCAGCGTCAGGTAACGCTCGTGATCCTGTTCACCAGTGCCGAAATGAATGGACTCGGGTGTGGATCGGGTGACGTAGAGCGTGCCGAACATCCAGTCCCACAATGACAGATTGATGCCGAAGTTCTTGTTGAAGTGTCGCGGCGCATCGCTGTGATGAATCTGGTGTTGCGCAGGGCTGTTCAGCACCCGTTCCAGCACCGGCCCGAAGGAAAACCAGACATGGCTGTGACGCAGGTTGGCCGCCAGGCCATTGAAGATGAACACCATGTAGGTCACGCCAAACAAGGTATAGCGGCTGATCTCCCCGCCGCAGGCGTACCAGAAGACCCCGGCAAATGCGCCGATGCAGATGATATCCGTGAGCTTTTCGACCACCTCTTCCAGAAAGTGCACGCGGCTGGCCGTCGCCGGCACCAGTACGGGCGCCGAATGATGGACTTTGTGGAAGGCCCACAGATACCGCGAATGGAAGGCGCGATGGCCCCAGTAATGGCTGAAATCCTTGACCAGAAATACGCCCAGCCCATAGAGCAGGGTCAGCGCCAGGTTCTCTTCCATTTGCGTACGCGCGCCCCACAGTTGGGTGAAGAACGCGATGTAGTCCGCTGAACGCAAGACGTACGGATCGACCAGGCCAACGATGGGCAGCACCAGGGCAACCTTGAGGATGGCGAGAACGAAGTAGTAGCGGTAGTCGAGCAGCGCCGAGCGATGCAGGTACACCCGGCAGCCGCCGATGAACTGCCCGAATGAGCGCGCGTCGGTCAAGCCCCGGGATTTGCGGTAGCGGAACAGGCAATAGGCGACGCTGTAAGACATGCAGAGAAAGGCTAGACCGAGTCTGCCGTTGAAGTCGAAAATGCCCAGGAACTGCCGGGTGACCGGCTCGATCACCCACTGGGATAAATGAAGATGGATTGCGGCGAAAACATCCATGCCAGGCTGCCCGACGTAAATGGAAGGGCAATTGTAAATGAGAACGAGTCTTTAGTGTGTTGAATGATGCCCGGTTTTTATCCACCCAGCGCAATGATTGCAAGGATCAGCACGCCCCCCGTGGCGGCCATGATCACCCCTCCCTGCCATTGCGTGGCGCCAGCGTATCTGGCGAGCAGCCAGCCTGCGATGAACAGCACCACGAGCCCGATCAGGTTGGACAGGCGGATGGCGAGCGCCGTCTGATCGAGCAGAATGAACGGCACCACCAGCGGAAATGTCGAGCACACGACCAACAGGAAAACACCGAGGGCACCCCTGAAGTCGCTCCAGCCGAGGCCGGCCCTGATCGGCAAGGGGGGCTGCTCGAGCAGCCGACGGCGCAACAACTCCAGGCCCTCACTGCCGGCCGCCGTCGCGAACTGCAACGGCAACACTTGCGCAACGAGCGCCTGACCGGCCGCGGCGTCCATGCCATTACGCAAGGCCATGTACAGCTTGATCCTGCGCGTGCGCTCGACCAGTGCGCGCAACAGGTACATGACCGCATCGGCCAGTCCCCAGGCGAGATTGCAGCCGAGCGCGGCGATCATCATCGTGCGTTCGGCGGCCTGGTCTGCCGTGGCCACGCTGATGGTGCCGGTGAACGTCATGGCCATCAGCAGGCCGAATATCACCTCGGTAATGCGCTCGACAGGGTCAAGTACAGGCGCCCTTTCGAATTGAGCGTTGGTTGGCATGAAATCACCTCGTCGGAGTGTGCTTGCACGATATCGGGCGACGCTTCGGCCAGGCACCGGTTGTTCCGGCTGGATATCCGCATCCCCGTCAAGTGTAGATTGAACGACTACACTCAGGCGCACACGCTATCTGCTTCAAGAGGAATGGCTCATGCTTGAATACTTCGCCCTGGGCGTACTGATATTTGTCGGACTCTTTTTGTTCTACGGAATCATCTTGCTCCACGACATCCCCTATGAAATTGCCGTCCACCGCAATCACCCTCACCAGGATGCAATCCACGCCACCGGCTGGGTCAGCCTCTTCACCTTGCACGCACTCTGGCCGTTCCTGTGGATCTGGGCGATGGCCTATCGGGAGGACCGGGGCTGGGGTTTCAGTGACGGACACTCACCCAAAAGTCATGTGATTCACCTGGAACAACAGGTCGCCGAACTGCAAGGCCGGATCGAGCGCCTGGAGTCAGCGATGGGTACGGCACAGAAACATGTGCCAACGGACAATCTCGGCGAGGGCATTTGAGCCATGGATCTCTTACTCATTCTGACGTATGCCGCTCTCTGCGTAGCCATCTTCAAGATCTTCCGCATCCCCCTGAACAAATGGACGGTGCCCACGGCGGTGCTGGGCGGGATCGTGATTATCGGCACGCTGATTTTCACGATGAACTACAACCACCCCTACTCCGAGGTGGCGCGCTCCTATTTCGTATCGGTTCCGGTGATACCCGTGGTCAGCGGCCAGGTGATCGATGTATCGGCGAAGACCAACCAGCCCCTGGAAAAAGGCGATGTGCTGTTTCGCATCGACCCTGCGCCTTTCGAATACCGGGTGAAATCCCTCAAGGCACAGCTGATTGCCGCCCAGGCCGATCGCGCCCGGATCACCGAGTTGATCAAGCGTAACTTCAGTACCCAACGGGAACTGGATATGGTGGTCGCTCGCAGTGATGACCTGAAGGCGCAACTGGACAACGCGCAGTACGAACTCGACAACACCACCGTCCGTGCGCCGAGCAAAGGCTTCGTCACCCATGTTTCACTGCGTCCGGGCATGATGGCGACCAAGTTGCCGCTGCGCCCTTCGATGGTCTTCATTCCCGCCGAAGGGCATTACTTCTCCGCGTGGATGCGCCAGAACAGCCTATTGCGCCTGAGCGAGGGCGACGAGGCCGAGGTCGCTTTCGACGGCATTCCAGGCAGGGTTTTCGAAGGCAAGGTCAAGACCGTCGTTTCGGTCATCGCCGAAGGCCAGATCCAACCGTCAGGCACACTGATCAGCTTCACCGGTTCACCACCGGCCGGCCGGGTTCCGGTGATCATTGAGATCACCGATCCCGACTATGCCCAGTACGCCGACCAGATGCCCGGCGGCGCCTACGGCCAGGCGGCGTTGTACAGCCAGCATTTCCACCACATCGCGATGATGCGCAAAATCCTTCTGCGCATGGCGGCATGGATGAATTACATCTTTCCGTTCCACTAACCTGGCAGCATCGGCAACTGGCTCAATCCTTGATTGGGTCCGGTTGCCGATTCCGCGAACCGACCTGAATGCGTTATTGCAGCGACTGATCAAACAGGTTGAGGGTCAGAGGGAGAAGGCCAGACAGTGGATCGCACCATTGTGGTACTGGAAGAATCGACAAGGAGGAGCGAAGCAGCGAGGGTCGGCGCTAAATAATCCAATACAGCAGCAAGCGAGAAGCAATCCAGTGCGACGCCTGGATCACCCCCCATGCCAGCAGGACACACATCAACAGGTAGCCCGCAAGGAACCTGAACATCGCGTCCCTTTCCATGCAACCCTCCCGGCTTTACAGCCCTACAGGGCGTTCAATGCGAATGCGTAACCCATACTACGCCCGTCTCGCCCTTTACGGTTTCGATTCCCAGCATGGTTTGCAGTTCCACAGGCTGGGTAATTGCACAGACTTGCCCACCGTTTTTCCAGTCATCCCATTGCCCTGTATCAAGCGGCCAGAGGCGTGTCAGTGTTTGTCCTCTATGGTGTCTGTTGGAGGTAGCTCCACTCATTTCACCTTCAGGACGAGGATCAATCATGCGGATATGAATGGAGGGCACGGCGGCTTCATTGATTTTTTCTCAAGTCCAGTAACAGTCAGAATGGCGTTGGGATTTTTTCAACACAAAAGACCCGAAGTGGACGTTGAGATCTATTTGTTGTCGCTTTATGTTGTTCGTTTTCATGGAGGATTCGGACTGATGGCACGCTTGGGCTTGATACTGACACCCGGTTTTGCGGACTGGGAATACGCTTTCATTGCAGGAACCGCATCCCCGTTTTACGGGATCGACGTCAGGTTTTTCGCCCCTGCTACAGGGCAGTTCCGCTCGCAGGGTGGATTGGCTGTAACTGTGGATAGCAGCTTGCAACAATGCCTGGACTGGAAGCCGGACGTTGTTGTCGTCATCGGTGGAATGATCTGGGAGCGTGCAGATGCACCGGACATTCGGGACTTTCTTCATACGAGTCGTTCAAGTGGAGCGACAATTGCCGGTATCTGTGGGGGAACGCTGGCACTTGCGAGGGCCGGGCTTCTCGACACGGTCCCTCATACTTCGAACAGCGCTGACTTTTTACAACAGAATGCCGCAGGTTATGACGGGGCCACGCTTTATCGAAGCAGTCAAGTAGCGGTGGTTGCCGACCGCATCATAACTGCTCCAGGTCCTGCACCCGTTAGCTTTACCTGCGCAGTGTTCGAAGCTGCCGGGTTATCTTCAGAGATCATTTCGCAGTTCAGGTCAATGTTGGCAGCGGAACACGGGTGACCACTTCGTCCAAAAAAACAGCCTATCAGGTGATGTGTTCGAGGTCCGCTCCTGGCCGGTTTCTGCCCCTCACGGACGGCCGCTATGGTTGCGATAGCGTTCGGTCAAGGACTGCACGAGGGTGACGTAGGATTGCGTCTCGGCGTAGGGAGGCACCCCGTTGTACTGGACCACGGACGCTTCGCCGGCGTTGTAACCTGCCAACGCCAGCATCTGGTTGCCGTTGAAGCGCTTGAGCAGCCAGGCCAGGTAGCGCACGCCGCCACGAATGTTCTGTCGTGCGTCGAACGGATCGTCCACGGCGAAGCGCTCGGCGGTGGCGGGCATCAACTGCATCAGCCCCTGGGCGCCGGCTTCGGAAATGACGTTGGGGCGAAACGCCGATTCGGCATGTATCACTGCGCGGACCAGCGCCCTGTCGACACCATAATGACCCGAAGCGGCTTCGATCTCCCGTCGATAGGAATGGGTGTCCAGGCGCAGTGAGGCGACCTTGAAATCCTTCGGCGCCATGCACAGATAGCAGCCCTTGATGTAATAGAGCTCAAGGACATCGACCCGTGCGGAGATCCCGACGGGGCGTCGGCTCACATATTGACGATTACCCTTATGGATGAAAGTCCACACCCGGATCCGCACCGCGCCTGGGGTGTCGTCCCGCACAACCCGTGGCAGCGCCATTGCCTTGGCGCCGACACCGGCGCCCGTCATGCCATTGAGGCGAGTGCAGCGGGCGCTGGCGATGGCTTGGCTGGTGTAGCTGATGGCTCCGTCCCTGGCTTGGCACTTGAACATGGCGCTGGCGCACAGTGGAGTGACCAACACGGCCAGTTCGATGCAGCCAAGAAAGCTCTTGCGAGCCCATCGCCATGCTCTGGAACTCATCACATCGCTCCGCACCGTAGGCGTCGATCAGGCCTGGGGCGCCCGGACCGGGCGCTGCCTTTGGAGGGTCGATTCTGGGTGACCCGCCTTTTGTTCTGATAGTTATACCCCTTGTAACCGGCCTTGGAACTTGCGTTGACGTACGGGCTGCCGACGTTCCCGGGCGAGGCACAGGTCTGATTGTTCGCACGACGCGTCGTCCCGGCTTGCCAGGGCCGGGGCGGGACAGGCCCAAGCCACTGGATCTGATGTTTCGAATATCTGCCGTAAATTTTTTACGCTTTCTTTACGGCTGCTGTTTGCGCCCTCAAAGATACTGGCCGCGACTTTTTAGATCGTCCATGCGCCTTGAGGCTTCAGTGGCCCAGGCACATCGTTTTGCCCAAGGATGGCATGCATTTCCTCCCCGTAATTCGAGAGAAGCGACCTTGAGTGAAACAGCAATCGGAGCACATGAAAACTCGCAATCCAAAGCGTCAGGAGTGGGCTTGCTCGTCGCCGCGGTCGGAGTGGTTTACGGGGACATTGGCACCAGCCCCCTCTACACGCTCAAAGAAGTCTTTTCTGGCCACTACGGAGTTCAGGCCAACCACGACGGCGTGCTGGGTATTCTGTCGTTGGTCTTCTGGTCACTGATCTGGGTCGTCTCGATCAAATATGTGCTGTTCATCCTGCGTGCCGACAACCAGGGTGAAGGCGGCATCATGGCGTTGACAGCTTTGGCTCGCCGCGCAGCCGCCCCTTATCCGCGCATGAGTAAAATACTCGTTCTGCTTGGCCTGTTTGGTGCGGCACTTTTTTACGGGGACAGCATGATCACCCCGGCTATCTCGGTGCTCTCTGCGGTTGAAGGGCTACAACTGGCGTTTGACGGAATTGAACACTGGGTCGTGCCTTTGTCAGTGATCGTGCTGGTGGCGCTGTTCTTGATACAGAAACACGGCACGGCTCGCATCGGCATTCTGTTCGGCCCAGTGATGGTGCTGTGGTTTGTCGTGCTGGGTGCGCTGGGGGTCTATGGCATTTTACAGCGGCCGGAAGTGCTGCAAGCGCTCAATCCATACTGGGGAGCGCATTTTTTCATCGCTCATCCGGGAATCGGTGTGGCCATCCTTGGTGCAGTGGTACTCGCGCTGACGGGCGCCGAAGCATTGTATGCAGACATGGGGCACTTCGGTCGCAAACCCATTGCCCGCGCCTGGTTCATTTTGGTATTGCCAGGACTGGTGCTCAATTATTTTGGCCAGGGTGCCTTGATCCTGGAAAACCCTGAGGCGGTGCGCAATCCATTTTATTTGCTCGCGCCGGGCTGGGCACTGCTGCCGATGGTCGCACTCTCTACACTGGCAACCATCATCGCTTCTCAAGCCGTGATTTCCGGCGCATTTTCCCTGACACACCAGGCCATCCAGCTTGGGTATGTCCCTCGCATGTTTATCCAGCATACCTCCAGCCAGGAGCAGGGACAGATTTACATCGGTACCGTTAACTGGGCGTTGATGGTCGGTGTTGTGCTGCTGGTACTTGGTTTCGAGTCGTCCAGTGCTTTGGCCGCCGCTTATGGGGTCGCTGTTACGGGCACCATGCTGATCACCACCATCCTGTCCTCGGCCGTCGTCCTGCTGCTATGGAAAACCCCGCGCTGGTTGGCCGTTCCGATGCTGCTCGGTTTTCTGCTGGTAGACAGCCTGTACTTCGCGGCCAATGCTCCGAAGATCTTCCAGGGCGGTGCGTTCCCGGTGATTGCTGGCATTGGCCTGTTCATTTTGATGACCACCTGGAAACGTGGGCGCAAGATCATTGTTGAACGGCTGGACGAAACCGCGCTGCCTCTACCACTGTTTATCGGTAGCATCCGCACGCAGCCTCCTCATCGGGTACAAGGTACGGCGGTATTTCTGACCGCCAGGTCCGATGCCGTTCCGCATGCGCTGCTGCACAACCTGCTGCATAACCAGGTTTTGCATGAGCAAGTGGTATTGCTTACGGTGGTGTCTGAAGACAGCCCTCGTGTGGATGCTGATAGACGGTTTGAGGTTGAAGCGTATGGCGAAGGGTTCTTCCGGGTCAGTCTGCACTTTGGTTTTATCGAGGAGCCCGATGTCCCCTTGGCGTTAAGCCTCTGTCACTTGGCCGAACTGGATTTCAGCCCGATGCGCACCACCTATTTCCTGAGCCGGGAAACGGTGATCCCGACCAAGCGCATCGGTATGGCCCGTTGGCGAGAAAGCCTTTTCGCCTTTTTGCTCAAGAACGCCAACAGCAACCTTAAGTACTTCAAGTTGCCGTTGAATCGGGTGATAGAACTGGGCACACAGGTGGAGATGTAAGGAACTGGCAAGATCGCACTGGCGGTCTTGTTTGCTCGGCAACAATCGGCCCATTCCCGAAGAGCGACAATCGGCCAAAAGCACTCTCTGACAACGAACCCTGCCCTTACGCAGTAGTCAAAGCCAGTGACGGCATCGCCACTCGCTATCACCGTCCTCACAAAAAGGGGGCCTGATGAATCTTCGTGCCACATGTAAGGCTGTGTGTGTTCCTCTGGCTCTGTGCATGGCTGTGCTCCTGGCATTTGTGGTTTCCTGCAGTACATTGCCCAGGATAGTGCCCGATATGGCTCACGCGCCCTCTGCGCCAGTGCAGCTCGACGGGGTACACGGGCCTCTGTCAGCCGAGCGCAGCAAGGCCATTCTCGAGCGACTCGAGTCCACCGGCGCAGAGACCAACATCTTCGACGTACACCTCGCAATCGAAGAGTCCATCGTCGGCAGCCCGCTAACGGAAGGAAACAAGGTCGACTTGCTGCAAGACGGCCCCACCACCTACCAGTCGATGATCAAAGCCGTGGAAGCAGCGCGCGACCACATCAACATGGAGACCTACATCCTCGACGATGATGAAGTCGGCCAGCGCTTCGCCACCGCGCTGATCGCCCGGCAACGCAAAGGCGTACAGGTCAATCTGATCCGTGACAGCGTCGGAACCCTTGGAACATCATCAGCGTTTTTCTCTCAATTGACCGACGCGGGCGTCAAGGTGCTGGAGTACAACCCAGTCAATCCGGTGACGGCCAAAGCGGGTTGGGACGTGAACCAGCGCGACCACCGAAAGCTGCTGATCGTGGACGGCCGTATTGCCTTTCTCGGCGGGATCAACATCAGCAGCGTCTATTCGGGGAGCTCGTTCAGTTCTTACTCAAAGACACGCCCAAATGGTGATTTGCCCTGGCGCGATACCGACTTGCGCATCGAGGGGCCTGTGGTTGCGGAACTCCAGAAGCTGTTCATCGGAACCTGGGCTACCCAGAAAGGCGAACCACTCGCGGCTCGCCACTACTTTCCGCCGCCTGAGCGCAAAGGCACCGAGGTGGTGCGGGCCATCGGAAGCTCGCCAAATGAGCCGTTCAGCCTGATCTATGCCACGCTGATTTCGGCGCTGCGTAGCGCGCAATCTGAGATATGGCTGACTAACGCCTACTTTGTTCCCGACCCGCAGTTGCTGGCGGCACTCAAGGAGGCTGCAGCACGTGGAGTCGACGTCAAGCTGGTGCTGCCCGGCAGCACCGATTCGTGGCTGGTGTTCCATGCTGGACGCGCCTACTACAGCGAGCTGCTGAAAGCCAACGTCAAGCTTTACGAACGCAAAGACGCGCTACTCCACGTCAAGACAGCAGTAATCGATGGCGTGTGGTCGACTGTCGGCTCCACCAACCTCGACTGGCGTAGCTTCCTGCACAACGATGAAGTCAACGTTGTTGTGCTGGGCGCCGGGTTTGGAAAAAAAATGCAGGAGGCATTCCTGGCCGATCTCGCCAAGTCGAACGAAATCAAGATGGAAAAGTGGCAGCGCCGCTCGCTCGGTGTGAAAGCCAAGGAGCAGATGGCGCGCCTTTGGGAGTACTGGCTATGAGTTGAATGGCGTATCACTAGGATGAGCTGTTCTACACCCTGACGGGTATGTCGTTAACCCAAGCCCAAGAAGCAGCGTAAACTTTCGCCAGCGACCTTGCCCCCCGTGAAACTGAAATCTACGACCCGACCGCTACGTCTGGCTGCTGACGCACCTGATTGCGCCCGTTGCGCTTGGCCTGGTACAGCGCGTCGTCTGCGCGGGTCACCAGGCTTTCCGGTGTATCGCCGGGTTGTGCATGGGCCACGCCGAACGACGCGGTGATGGTGTCCAGCACCGTGTCAGTGCCCCGGGCCTTGACCCGCAGCGACTGGATTTTCAAACGCAGGCGCTCGGCAAAAGCGCCCGCGGCGGCCAAGTCCGGACAATCCTTGAGCACTACGCAAAACTCCTCGCCGCCATAACGCGCCGCAAACGCTTCGCCAGGCAGTGAATCACGCAACACCCGGGCGACATGCTGAAGCACGCGGTCCCCCAAGGGGTGGCCGTACTGGTCGTTGAATTGCTTGAAGTGGTCGATATCCAGCATGACCAGCGCCACGCCCGTCGCCACGTTGCTCAAGGCCTGTTCAAGCTGGCGGCTGAAGGTGGTGCGGTTGAGCAATTCGGTCAGGCCATCGAGGGTCGCGGCCAGTTGGGCGCGCTCCAGCTTGTCACGCAGGCTTTTGATTTCATGCTGTGCCGATTGCAACTGGGCGAGGAAATGTTCCTGCTGCCCCTGCATCAGCCGGGTGCTCTGCTGCAGTTGGGTCAGGATGCTCGGCAAGCGCTCGCTGGCGGGCTCTTCGAGCATCTGCAGGTATTGGCCGAGGCTGGCCTGGAAATCCTGATTGCCCTTCACGCTGCGCGATACATCGCGCTCCATGTCGTCGACCAGATTGATCGCGTCCTGCTGCCCGGAGCGGGCGTCCGCCAGTTCATCGCGGATGATGTACTCGCGAAACAGTTTGGTGGCCGACTCCGGCGGGAAGTAGTCGAAGTCGTTGACCACCCGGTCCAGGTGCCGATTGAGCTCCGGCTCCTGGCCCTTGCTGTAGGTGTACCAGAGCGCGTAGTGCACCGGGTTGGGCGGAATGTTGTGACGAACCATCAGCGGCACTGCCTGCTTGAGCAATGCCGCCGCCTCGCGGGAGTCTTCTGGATACAGCGCTAGAACAGTCGCACGCGTGTCTGATTGGCTCATGGTTTCACTGTGATTGTTATCATTGGCGTTTGGCAAACTCGCTGAGCATAGCCATACGCCCGGCAAACGACCATCCCGAATTACACAATCATTTCAACCCGGTACGCTTGTGCCACAGGCCCGTTCAACTGTTGGTCGGCATCAGACCGGCCATGTTCTGGCGCCGACGATAAGCCGTATCACGGTTCGCCAGCCAGTAGTACAGCGGTGTGGTGACCACCAGCCCGACCAGCCATGATAAATCCGCACCATCAATGTGCACTGCCACGGGGCCGGTGTAGATCGGTGTGTTCATGAACGGGATCTGCACCACGATGCCGATGGCGTAGGCCAACAGCGCCTGCGGGTTGAAGCGACCATAGATGCCGCCGTCGACGCGGAAGATCGAGGCGATGTCGTACTCGCCCTTGTGGATCGCGTAGAAGTCGATGAGGTTGATCGCGGTCCACGGCACCAGCACCACCAGCAACGCCAGCACCAGGTCGACGAAATGCCCGATGAAATCCGCCGAGGCGCCGATGGCCGCCACGCAGCAACCGGCCAGGATGATCAGCGACAGTACCGCCCGGCTCAAAGCAGTCGGAATCCAGCGGTGGGCGAAGGTTTGCAGCAAGGTGATCACCGACAGCACGGCGCCATACAGATTCAGGGCGTTATGGCTGATCACGCTGAGCAAGAACAGCACCAGCATCAGCGGGCCGATGGCGCCGGTCGCGAGTTTCACCGCGTCCATGGTGTCCATGCCCACCGGCGTTGCCAACACGGCGACGGCACCGAACACGAAGGACAGGATTGAACCCAGCGAGGAGCCGAGGTAGGTCGCCCAGAACGTCGAACTGACCTTCACGTCTTTGGGCAGGTAGCGCGAGTAGTCGGACACGTAGGGCGCGAAAGCGATCTGCCACAGCGCCGCCAGCGACACCGTGGCCAGCCAGCCGGAAATGTTGAAACTGCCACGGGTCAGGAAGTCATCGGTCTGCACGTGGGTCAGGATGTAGCCGAAGCCGAGCACGATGCCGAGGCCCAGCACCCAGGTGCCGATGCGATTGAGCACGTGGATGAAGCGGTAGCCAATGATGCCGATGATCCCCGAGCCAAGGCCGCCGAGGACGATGCCGACCGACACCGGCACGCTCTCGACCACGCCATGCAGCGACTTGCCGGCCAGGACGATGTTGGAAGCGAAGAAACCGATGTACATCACGCCGGCAATCACCACCACCAGCAACGCGCCCAGCGAACCGAACTGAGCGCGACTCTGGATCATCTGCGGAATGCCCATCTGCGGTCCTTGCGCCGAGTGCAGCGCCATCAGCACACCGCCGACCAGGTGGCCGACGATGATCGCGACAATGCCCCAGACCAGGTTCAGGTGAAACAACTGCACGCCAAGCGCGCCGGTAACGATGGGCAACGGCGCGATATTGCCGCCGAACCACAGGGTGAACAGATCTTTGACCTTTCCGTGGCGATCCTCAGGGGGGACGTACCCGATCGTGTGTTTCTCGATGAGCGGGGCGGATGAAGCGGTGGTGGACATGACGAACTCCAAGGCAAGGATGAGTACGTGTTCGTACTTCGGTGTGCGCGGGCATACCTGCGCATTTCTTGTTGGAGGCGATCATGGACAAAGAGCGCGGGGAGGAAAATTAGTTAATTTGTGCCTTTAAACCTTATAAAAGATTGCGCGGTTTTCCGGAATAACCGGCAGAAAAAACCAATAAAAATAAAATATCGATCAGAACACCATGAAAACTGAACGACGAAATCCCTGTGGGAGCGGGCTTGCTCGCGATGGCGGAGAGTCAGTCAACGACGATGTTGAATCTGACGGCCTCATCGCGAGCAAGCTCGCTCCCACAGGGTCCCGCTCCCACAGGGGTTATGTGGTGCCTGTGTTAGCGCGCAGCCCAGGCATTGAAGCGCTGTTCAAGCTCCTCGCCATGGTCAACCCAGAACTCCGCGTCCACGGCCCGCGCGCCAGCCAGGTTGGCCTCGGCGGTCGGCAGTTGGTCCTGCACATCCTTGGGCAGCAATGGCAGGGTCTGGCGATGCACCGGCCCGTAGGGGATGGTTTCCGAGAAGACTTTTTGCGTCTGCGGCTGGCTGGCAAAGGCGATGAAGTTTTCCGCCAATGCCTTGTTCGGCGTGCCTTTGACCACCGCCCAGTATTCCGGGTCGTACAGGCTCTGCGGCCAGACGATGCTCAATTTCATGCCTTCCTTCTGCGCCGAAGCGATCCGGCCGTTGTAGGCCGCGCTCATCACTACGTCACCGGCCACCAGCCATTGCGCCGGCTGCGCGCCCGCCTCCCACCACTGGATGTTCGGCTTGATCTGGTCGAGCTTGGCAAAAGCCCGCGTCACGCCTTGCGGGGTTTTCAAGATCTTGTACACGTCGTCCGCCTTGACTCCGTCGGCGAGCAACGCGATTTCCAGGGTGTACTTGGCGCTCTTGCGCAGGCCGCGCTTGCCCGGGAAGTCGGCGACGTTCCAGAAGTCGGCCCAGGACTGTGGCGCCTTGGCCTGCTTGCTCTGGTCGTAGGCCATGACCATCGACCAGACATAGGTTGCGACACCGCACTCGGTCAGCGCACCCGGCACGAAGTTCGCCGAATCACCGAAGCGTCCCGCATCGAGCTTCTCGAACAGGCCCTCTTCGCAGCCGCGCAACAACTCGGGGCTTTCGACTTCCACCACGTCCCAGCTGGTGTGACCGGCGGAGACCATGGCCTTGATCTTCGACAGCTCGCCGTTGTACTCCCCGGCGATGATATTGCCCGCGCCGCTGGCGTTGAAGGGCTGGAAGTAGGCCTTATCCTGGGCCTGTTTGGTAGCACCACCGAAGGAAATCACGGTGAGGTCCTGGGGGGCCGCCCACACACTGGCACTCAACAACGCCAGGGCAAACGGAACACTGCAACGCAAGGATCTGGACATGGATCGCTTCCTCGGGGCTTGTCGGCCCGTTGTTGTTATGGGTGTTCGGATTCACTCAAGTAAGCCGCCAGGCGATCCATCAAGCGGTCACAGGCCGCCATCTGATCAACGCTGACAAATTCATCGGGCTTGTGCCCCTGGTCCATGCTGCCGGGACCACAGACCACCGACGGAATGCCGGCCTGATCGAACAGCCCGCCTTCGGTGCCAAAGGCCACGGTGCTGAACTCGTCACTGCCGCACAGCTGGGCAATCAGCCGGGCCGCTGCGCTGTCGGCGGGTGTCGCCAGGCCGGGATAGGCCGAGATTTTTTCAAAGCGGATACCGGTATCGGTGTCCACGGCCTGCATGGCCGGCAGCAATGTCTGCTCGGCGTAGTCCTGCAACTCATCGACGACCACTTGCGGGGCGAAGTCCGGCAAGGCGCGGATCTCGAAATCGAAACGGCAGTCCGCTGGAACGATGTTCAGCGCCGTACCGCCCTGGATCACTCCGACCTGCACGGTCGAGAACGCAGGGTCGAAGCGCTTGTCGTGCAATGGCGGTCGGGCCAGGGTGGCGCCGATGTCCCCCAGCCGACCGATCAGGCGCGCGGCCTGCTCGATGGCATTGACCCCATAAGGTGCGTAGGCCGAATGACAGGCGGCGCCGCGCACGTGACACCGCATCGCCAATTTGCCCTTGTGGCCAAGCACCGGCTTGAGTTCGGTCGGCTCGCCGATCAAACACAGCGCTGGTGTCGGGATGCGTTGGGGCAGCACTTCCAGCAAGCCGCGCACGCCGAGGCAACCGACCTCTTCGTCATAGGAAAACGCCAGGTGCACCGGGCGCTTTAAAGGGCTGGAGAGAAACATCGGCACAGCGGCCAGCACCGAGGCCAGATAGCCCTTCATGTCCGCGCTGCCGCGACCGTAAAGCTTGCCGTCCGCCTCGCTCAGGCAGAACGGTTCGACCGTCCAGGCCTGGCCATCCACCGGCACCACGTCGGTATGCCCGGACAACACGATGCCGCCAGCCACACGCGGGCCGACCGTGGCCAGCAGATTGGCCTTGGTCCGCTCGGCGTTGTAGATCAGTTCGCAATCCACGCCCAGTTCGTGCAGGTAGTCGCGCACGAACTCGATCAGCTCCAGGTTCGAATCGCGGCTGACCGTGGCGAACCCGATCAATCGCGCGAGCATGGCGCGGCTGCGCAACTCACTCATCGCCGGGCACTCCATACGCGGGGGCCAGGGTCGGATTGAGGGCGCGGGTCAGGTAGTCCTGCAATTGCGGCTCGTAGGCCGTCCACAGTTTGCCCAGCTCGCCAATCGGGTTTTCCTCGGCCCAGTCCACCCGCAGGTCGACAATCGGCCAGGTCAGGTCACCGACCACCGACAGCGCTGCCGAGTGCACCGCGCCGGCTTCGCCACCGGCATCCTGCCCGGCCTGCAAGGCGCTCATCAGCCGGGTGGCGAGACAGCCTTCGCTGTTTTCGAACGCCGCGACCATCGCCTCGATCACCCCACTGTTGGCCAGCAGATTGCCGGCCGCCACGCATTGGTCACCGGCCACAGCGTTATTGATGCCCAAGGCATGGTTGCCACTGAACACCGCCGTGCGCCCGTGGGCATCCACCACCGCCACCTGGCGATACTGGCTGTAGCCGTTGCGGGTCAATGAGTGGTCCAGCGCCTGGGGCGGCGCCGAGCCGTTGGCCAGTTCATCGAGGATCTGCGGGCCGAGGGCCGGCAGCGTGATGTTCTGGCTCGACACCGCGCCGACACCGGCCCGCAGCCACGGGCAGCGCGCGCCGACGGCAATGCTCGAAGAACTGATGGCAATGCCCAGCTGGCCGGTCTCGGCGCAGCGACCCACGATGGAAAAAGTCATGGTGAATTCCTTATTCAGGGATGACAGCGATCACATCGATTTCCATCAGCCACTGCGGCTGGCCGAGGGCGCTGACCACAAGGCCGGTGGAAATCGGGAACACGCCCTTGAGCCACTTGCCGACCTCCTGGTACACCGGCTCGCGATAGCGCGGGTCGATCAGGTAGGTGGTGGTCTTGACGATGTGGCTCAGGTCGCTGCCCGCCTCTTCCAGCAGTTGCTTGACGTTGCGCATGGCCTGCTCGGCCTGGGCGCGAGGATCACCGAGGCCCACCAGTTGGCCGTTGAAATCGGTGCCGACCTGACCACGCACATACACGGTGTTGCCGGCGCGCACGGCTTGGCACAAATCGTTGTCCAGCGTCTGGTTCGGGTAGGTGTCTTTGGTGTTGAACATGCGGATGCGGGTATGAGTAGGCATTAACGAACTCCCATGAGGCTGGCTTTGTGAATAGGTGCACGGGCGGCTTCGGCTTGACGCTGGGTCGCATCCCGGTAGTTGAGATAGGTGTGCTGTTTAACGATGTGATCGGCGATGTGCTTGGCGTCGTGCCAAACGCCCCAGATAAACGCGGAGCCACGACGGGACTGCCAAGGCAACCCCACGAAATACACCCCTGGCTCGGCCGACACACCGCGCTGGTGCTGCGGCTTGCCGTTTTCCTTGAAGGCATCGACCTTCAGCCAGCTGTAATCGGTGGAGTAACCAGTGGCCCAGATGATCGTAGTGACGCCTGCCTTGAGCAGATCCAGCTCCAGGATTGGATTGGTCACGCAGTCCGGGTCCGCCAGCATGGCCCGGGCTTCGGGTTCCAGCGGCAAGTCCAGGCCGTTGCGTTCGATGTAGGCATCGGCCTTGTCGAGTAGCGCGAGGTAGTTTTCATCGCCGCGCCGAATGTTGTCGGCGAGGTTGTCTTCGAAACTCACCACCGCGCCGTTGAAAGCTTGGGTCAGGCCGACCAGGGTCATGCCCTGATGGGCCAGCCGACGGAAGTCCACGGTGTGGCCGCCACGGGCACCGCTCACGGCGATGGTCACGTGCTCCTTGCCCGGTTGCATGGCCTCGGCATCCCATTCGCCAAGCACCCCCAGCCACCAGCAGAAATCACGGTTGCGATAGGCACGGGGCGGACGATCATGGGCGCCAACCGACAGGTAGACCTGTTTGCCGGAGCGTTGCAGCTCATCGGCGATCTGCACGCCCGAGGAACCTGCGCCCACCACCAGCACCGCGCCTTCGGCCAGTTGCTGCGGGTTGTAGTATTGGGCGGAGTGAATCTGCGCGATGCCGGCGATTTGTGGGGCAATCGGCGGAATGGCCGGACGCTGGAACGGGCCGGTGGCGACCACCACATGCCGGGCCTCGATCACGCCATCAGAGGTTTCAACGGTGAAACCGGGACGGTCGGTGTTACGTTCGACTTTCTTCACGTCCACGCCGGTACGGATCGGCGCATTGAACTTGCGGGCGTAGGCTTCGAAGTACTCAGCCACCTGCTCTTTCCCGGCGAAGGCATCCGGATCCAGACCGTCGAACTCCAGTCCCGGGAAGCGGTCGTGCCAGGCCGGACCGTTGGCCACCAACGAATCCCAGCGACCGGTGCGCCAGGCCTCGGCGATACGATTGCGCTCCACAACGAGGTGAGGCACACCGAGCTTGCTCAGGTGTTCACTCATGGCCACGCCGGCCTGGCCGGCGCCAACAACAAGCGTATCAATTTCGGTTTTATCAACTGTCATGGCTGTGCACTTCTGAAAGGTGGTTTGATTCAGGTCGGTCATGGCTGCCGCCTCGATTCTGATCACTGTTGTTCTTCTGCTGCGGCTATCGGTGTCAGGGTGTTGGCCGCATTCTGTTCGGAGCCGGGAAATAGCGAAATTATGTTTTTTGTGGTTGCTGGCGAGGAAAAAGCGTCGAGCCGACCGGTCGGCTGTGCAAGGTTGCGGGAGGCCTGATCCCGGCCTATGGTCCTAGCGATGCAATGCCGGCGATTGACGCCTGATGGCACAGCGCCGGTCGATGTCCACCCAGTGCGAATAGCGCAAGGAAGTGACGACATGACTGACAACTCCCGCCCTGCCGTGCTCGAACTGATCGGCAATACACCTCTGGTACGCGTCAGCCGATTCGATACCGGCCCGTGTACGCTGTTTCTCAAACTCGAATCCCAGAATCCCGGCGGCTCGATCAAGGACCGCATCGGTCTGGCGATGATCGACACCGCCGAACGCGATGGCCGCCTGCGCCCCGGCGGCACCATCGTCGAAGCCACCGCCGGCAACACCGGCCTCGGCCTGGCTCTGGTCGGCCGCGCCAAGGGTTACCGAGTGGTGCTGGTGGTACCGGACAAGATGTCCACCGAGAAGGTCTTGCACCTCAAGGCCATGGGTGCCGAGGTGCACATCACCCGCTCCGACGTCGGCAAGGGCCATCCCGAGTATTACCAGGACGTCGCCGCACGGCTGGCGGCGGAAATTCCCGATGCGTTCTTCGCTGACCAGTTCAACAACCCGGCCAACCCACTGGCCCACGAATGCAGCACCGCGCCGGAGATCTGGGCGCAAACCCAGCATGATGTGGACGCCATCGTCGTCGGCGTCGGTTCGGCCGGAACCCTCACCGGGCTGACCCGTTTCTTCAAACGGGTGCAGCCGGACCTGGAAATGGTCCTGGCCGACCCGGTCGGCTCGGTAATGGCCGAATACAGCCGCGGTGGCACCCTCCCCACCCCCGGTTCCTGGGCGGTGGAAGGCATTGGCGAAGACTTCATCCCGTCGATTGCCGACCTGTCCAGCGTGCGCCACGCCTATTCGATCAGCGACGAAGAAAGCTTTGATCACGCCCGCCAACTGCTGCGGGCCGAAGGGATTCTCGGCGGTTCGTCGACCGGCACCTTGCTGGCGGCGGCGTTGCGTTACTGCCGCGAACAGACCCAGCCGAAACGGGTGGTCAGCTTCGTCTGCGACACCGGTACGCGTTACCTGTCGAAGGTCTACAACGACCAGTGGATGAACGATCAGGGCCTGCTGCAACGCAAGCACTACGGCGACCTGCGCGACCTGATCGCGCGGCGCTTCGAGGATGGCCGAGTGATCAGCGTCGGCCCGGATGACACGCTACTGACGGCTTTCCAGCGCATGCGCCTGGCGGATGTCTCGCAACTGCCGGTGCTGGTGAAGGGGCAGCAACTGGTCGGCGTGATCGACGAGTCCGACATCCTGCTGGGCGTGCATGAAGACGTTGCGCACTTTCGCAGGGCAGTCTCCAGCGCCATGACCGACAAACTGCAAACCCTGTCCCCCAATGCCACCCTGGCTGAACTGGAAGCCGAGCTGGGTCGTGGACTGGTGGCGATCATCCAGGATGCCTCGGGCTTTCACGGCCTGATTACCCGAACCGACATGCTCAACCATTTGCGGAGATCCCTGCCATGAGTCAACAGGATAAAAACGCCCCGCCACAGGGCTTCGCCACCCGGGTGATCCACGCCGGGCAAGCGCCGGACCCTTCGACCGGGGCGTTGATGCCGCCGATCTACGCCAACTCCACCTACCTGCAACAGAGCCCCGGGGTGCACAAAGGTCTGGACTACGGGCGTTCGCACAACCCGACGCGATGGGCGCTGGAACGCTGCGTGGCCGACCTCGAAGGCGGCACCCGGGGCTTTGCCTTCGCCTCGGGGCTGGCGACCATTTCCACGGTGCTCGAACTGCTCGACGCCGGCTCGCACATCGTTTCGGGCAACGACTTGTACGGCGGCACCTTCCGCCTGTTCGACAAGGTGCGCCAGCGCAGCGCCGGGCACCGCTTCAGCTTCGTCGATCTGACCGACCTGGCGGCGTTCGAGGCATCCCTGCAAGACGACACACGCATGGTCATGGTCGAGACCCCGAGCAATCCGCTGCTGCGCCTCACCGACCTCACCGCCATCGCCCGCACCTGCCGCGCGCGCGGCATCATCTGCGTGGCCGACAACACCTTTGCCAGCCCTTGGATCCAGCGCCCGTTGGAGTTGGGCTTCGACATCGTGCTGCACTCGACCACCAAATACCTCAACGGTCACTCCGACGTGATCGGCGGTATCGCCGTGGTCGGGCAGAACGCCGAACTGGCCGAGCGCCTGGGTTTCCTGCAAAACGCCGTCGGCGCCATCGCCGGCCCGTTCGATGCCTTCCTCACCCTGCGCGGCGTGAAGACCCTGGCGCTGCGCATGGAGCGACATTGCAGCAACGCACTGGCGCTGGCGCAGTGGCTGGAGAACCAGCCACAAGTCTCACGGGTCTACTACCCCGGCCTGCCGTCGCACCCGCAACACGAACTGGCCCAACGGCAAATGCGCGGTTTCGGCGGGATGATCTCCCTCGACCTCAACAGTGATCTGGCCGGTACCAAACGCTTCCTTGAAAGCGTGCAGATCTTCGCCCTGGCCGAAAGCCTGGGCGGCGTGGAAAGCCTGATCGAACACCCGGCAATCATGACCCACGCCACCATCCCGCCCGATACCCGCGCGGAACTGGGGATTGGCGATGGATTGGTGCGGTTGTCGGTGGGGGTTGAGGATGTCGAGGACTTGCGAGCTGATCTGGCGCAGGCGTTGGCAAGGATGTAAATCACCTGAATATTGGGACACCGCAAAACCTGTGGGAGCGAGCTCGCTCGCGATGGACTCAAGAGCGCCGCGTTCAGTCAGTAAACACGCGGCATCGTTAACGACCATCGTCGGAACGCCGCCCGGAGCAAGCTCGCTCCTGCAGGTTTTGCTGGTCTGGCACGCAAGACCCCCTATAATCGCGCCGTTTTCGTCTACCCTCACGAAGCGTCGTGCAGCAATCAGCTTGTGCGGGGCGCATCGACATTTTTCCGCTATTGAACCGGAGAACTTCCATGCTCAAACGTACCCTGGCATTGGCCGTCGGCCTGTCCCTATCCTTTTCCGCCCTGCTGGCACAGGCTGCCGATACCCTCAAGGTCAGCGCCATTCCTGATGAAGCCCCCACCGAATTGCTGCGCAAGTTCAAGCCCCTGGGCGAGTATCTGGAGAAGCAACTGGGCATGAAGGTCGAGTTCGTACCGGTGTCCGACTACCCGGCGGTGGTCGAGGCGCTGGCCACAGACCGCATCGACATGGCCTGGCTGGGCGGCTTCACCTTCGTGCAGGCGCGACTGAAAACCGGCAATGCCATTCCATTGGTACAGCGTGAGCAGGACGCCCAGTTCACCAGCAAATTCATTACCGCCGACCCGGCCGTCAAGTCGCTGGCCGACCTCAAGGGCAAGTCCTTTGCCTTCGGTTCGGTCTCATCGACGTCGGGCAGTCTGATGCCGCGTTACTTCATGCTGCAGGACGGCATCAAGCCGGAAACCTATTTCAGTCGCGTCGGCTACTCGGGCGCCCACGACGCCACGGTCGCCTGGGTTCAGGCCGGCAAAGTGGACGCCGGCGTACTCAATGCCAGCGTCTGGGAAAAACTGGTCAAGGCCGGCAAGGTCGACACCGACAAGGTCAAGGTCTTCGCCACCACACCGGCCTACTTCGACTACAACTGGACCGTGCGCGGCACCCTCGACCCGGCCCTGGCTGGCAAAATCAAGGCGGCCTTCCTCGCGCTCGACCCGGCCAACCCGGAGCAAAAAGCCATTCTGGACCTGCAGGCCGCCAGCCGCTTCATCGAGACCAAGCCTGAGAACTACAAAGGCATCGAGGAAGCCGCGCGCGCTGCCGACCTGCTGAAATGACATTGCATCTGAACCGGGTCAGCCTCACCCACGGCAATGGCGTGCATGCGCTGCATGAGGTCGACCTGCACATCGCTGCCGGCGAGCAGGTCGCAATCATCGGGCCGTCCGGTGCCGGCAAGTCGAGCCTGCTCAACGTGCTGGCCACCGCCCTGCGTCCCGGCAGCGGCACGGTCGAGGTGCTCGGCGAGCACGCCTGGCAGCTCGGCGCCCGACAGCGCCAGCGATTGCGCGCGCGCATCGGCCTGGTCCATCAGGCACCACCTCTGCCCCCCCGGCAACGGGTGGTCACGGCGGTGCTGGCCGGAAAGCTGGGGCAATGGGGTTTTTCCAAAAGCCTGTTGAGCCTGTTGCATCCGGTGGATGTGCCGGGCGCGCGGGCGGCACTGCTCAAGCTGGACCTGGGTGACAAGCTGTTCGCCCAGTGCCAGCAATTGTCCGGTGGCCAACTGCAGCGCGTGGGCATTGCCCGGGTGCTGTACCAGGCCCCCGAAGTGCTACTGGCCGATGAGCCGGTGTCGGCGATGGACCCTGTGCTGGCCGGGCACACCCTGTCAGTTCTCTGCCGACACGCCCGGGAACACCAGGTGACACTGGTCGCCAGCCTGCATGCGGTGGAACTGGCCCTGGCGCACTTCTCGCGCATCATCGGATTGCGTGAAGGGCAGATCCTGTTCGATCTTCCCGCCAGCGACGTCGACCACGATTTGCTCGACAAGCTCTACGCCAACGAGCAACTGCTGTCGCCGCCCGCGCCGGTGGCGCCCTTGAGCCTGCAGATTCCACGATGCTGACCCGCGATACACGAGACCCGGCCACCCTGCCCCGCCTGCTGTTCAGTCTGTTGGCGCTTGCCCTGTTGTGGCCCGGTATTCATTTCAGCGAACTGGACCTGGGTGTGCTGCTCCAGGCTGACAGCCAGAGCGAGATGGGCCGGTTTGTCTCGGCCTTCTGGCCACCGGCCCATGGCGAAGAGTTCCTCCAGTTGCTGTGGCAAGCCACGTTGCAAACACTGGCCATCGCCACCGCCGGCATGGCCCTGGCCTTGCTATTGGCCATCCCCGCCAGCCTGCTGGCCAGCCGGGCGCTCTCGTTGTCGGCGGCTTCGCGCAGCGGTCGCCCGAGCGCCTTGGGCCGGTTGTTGCGCTGGCCGGTGCGCGGGTTGCTGATCTTCCTGCGCAGCGTGCCGGAAATCGTCTGGGCCTTGCTGTTCGTGCGCGCCGTCGGCCTTGGCCCGACGGCCGGGGTGCTGGCCATTGCCATCACCTACAGCGGCATGCTGGGCAAGGTCTACGCGGAAATCTTTGAGTCGGTCGACCAGCGCCCAGCCCACTCTCTATTGCAAGCCGGCAGCAGCCGATTGGCGGCGTTCTGCTACGGCATCCTGCCCAATGTCGGGGCGGAGTTGCTGTCGTACACGGTATATCGCTGGGAATGCGCGATCCGCGCGTCGGTGGTGATGGGGTTCGTCGGCGCTGGCGGGCTGGGCCAGCAGATCGATTTGTCGTTGCGCATGTTCGCCGGCGGTGAAGTGGCGAGCATGTTGCTGACCTTTTTCGTCCTGGTACTGTTCGCCGATCAGATCAGCCGCCTGCTGCGTTGGAGGTTCGCATGAATCGCCTTTTCAACCTGCTGCTGATCCTGTGCATTGGTGCAACGGTCGTCGCTTCGTTCAGCTATCTGGGCATCGATCTCGGCGAACTGACGGGCAGCGGTAACCTGAAGCAGATGGGTGCCTACGTGCTGCGTTTTCTCAGCCCGGACCTGAGCACCGGCCATCTGCAAGCCATCGGCCGTGGCGCCGTGGAAACCATGGCCATGTCGGCCCTCGGCACCCTGCTCGCGGCGGTATTCGGCCTGGTCCTGGCTTTGCCGGCGGCCGGTCGTTTCGGTTGGCCGTTGCAGAGTGCGTCGCGCCTTGTGCTTAACGCCCTGCGCGCCATTCCCGAACTGGTGTGGGCCGCGCTGATGGTGCTGGCAGCCGGACTCGGCCCCAACGCCGGGACCCTGGCATTGGCCATGCACACCACTGGGGTGCTGGGTCGATTGTTCGCCGAAGCGCTGGAAAACACCCCGCCGCAACCGGCCGAAGCCATCCGTCTGCAGGGCGGCAACGTCGTCTGGGCCTTCTGTTACGGCACCCTGCCCAACCTGTTTCCACAGCTGCTGGCGTACATCCTGTACCGCTGGGAAAACAACATCCGCATGGCCAGCGTGCTCGGTTTTGTCGGTGCCGGCGGTTTGGGGCAGATGCTCTATGTCAACCTCAGCCTGTTTCAGGAGGCCCAGGCTAGTACTGTGATCCTGGCGATGTTGGTGCTGGTGTTTGCGGTTGATGGGTTGAGTAGTTGGAGTCGGCAGCGTTGGGTTAAGGCGTGACAGCCAGCGTGCAGTCCCAACGCAAAAAACCCTTCCTGCGTTTCAACACAGGAAGGGTTTTTTCATTGCGGCCGATCAGTCTTTAGCCTGGCTCAACTTGGTGAACAACTCGGTCGGTACTTTCTTGCCATTGGAGATGTACTGGTTGGTGCGGAACTTGTACACCTCACCCTCGGACAGGAAACCATCGCTGTTGGTGTCCATCGCCTTGAATTCCTCAGTGCCCTTGGGCGCCACGGTCAGCAGTTCCTTGAGCGACACGCGGCCATCATCATCGGTGTCGGTGCGCGCGAACGAAGCATCGCCGCACTTGCCTTCACCGCACTTGCCCTCGGCCTGGGTCTTTTGCGCGTTGGCTTCGGCACCACACTTGCCTTCACCACACTTGCCTTCACCACATTTACCTTCGCTGGTCTTTTCCGCGGAAGCCAGCTGATAGCCCTGAGGCAAGGCTTCGGCCGAAAACGCGGTGGAAGCGAAGTTGATACCGCCGACCAGTGCAACAGCGAGCAGGCCAATACGGGTTTTGTTCGACTGGATACGAGACATGTTGATACTCCGGATCATTTGCGCGGCTGGACCACCATTGGTCGTGCCACAAGGGTTGATAAACCTGGTTGCGAGCTGCATTGTGCATCTCGCTTTGCCAGGTCTATTTGGCCCCAGTGGTGTATCCGGGCTGTATCCGTGGGGAGCTGGTTTTGTATGGCTGTACGAAGATGTAGCGCCCTGATACACGGCGATACAACAAAAGCCTCAAGCTTCTAGAGTTCATTGACGACCTAGACCTTACAACTCAAGGAGCGTTAAGCATGAACGGTAAACGTATAGCAGCGGGATTGAGTCTTTTGTTCGCACTCAGTGGTGCGTGCCTGGCGGCGCCGGGCACCATCAGGTTTCAAGGCAGCATTGTGGAGCCGGGCTGTCAGTCACGCGTGGGTACGCATGGCAAATTCGAACTTTACCAATGCCCGGCCCAGAGTCGCGCGATGGGGATTGAGGCAAACACCATCGCGCCAACCGCCAGTGTGAGCGCTGTTGGTCAATCCAGCGTCAACGTCAAACTGCTCGCTGACAGTGGCCGGGAAGGTCGCTATTTCGATCAGCAGTATGTGTTGGTGGATGATGCTGGCTCCCCTGTCCGCTCGGGGAGCTACCTGATTACCCTCAGCATTCCCTGATAACTGAGCCGGGCTGATGTTGGCTGAGGCTTACACTGAACCTGTGGCGAGGGTGAGGCTTAGTTCGGGTCCAGCAACCCGCCACTCCAGTTACGCGACACCCGGCTGCCGGTGAATTTCGCCACACCCATGCCCTGGGATATCAGGCGGTCACGAAAGCGTGTCACCAGGCGCCCCGCTTGTTCGGCGTGCAACACCACTTCGGAAGACGGGTCGCCCGGGCGCCCGAGAATCCGTGCAAAGCGCTGGCCTTCCTCGACGAAATCCCCCAGCTCTTTTTCGAAGATCAGCACGCCGGGTTGCGGGGCGAGGATGGTTTCCATATGGCCCATTTCCACGGCTTCGACGGGCCATTCTGCAGGCGCCACTGACTCATCGATGACACCGCAACCGCACAGCCAGTTGTACAGCCCTGCGGCATCCTGTCCGGCAAAACGGTCGCTGACATCGCCCTGCCCGCGCAGCTCCAGGGTCGCAGCCATGCGCCCAGCAGTGACTCCGTCGCGTATCCACGGGGCAATGATGGTTTCCTCGAAGGAGCCATCGCCGCCGTCATCCCAGATGATCGCCACGTCCATTTTCATCGCCGCCGCCAGTTCGCGGCCACGGGGCCAGAAACTGCGGTGCACGTACAGGTACGGTAGCGCCTCGTCATCGGTGTGCAGGTCAAGCATCACATCGGCCGGGGCGGCCAGTTGCACCAGTTTCTTTTGCCATTGCTGAACGCAGGTCGAAGGTCGCTCCATGGCCACCGACTGGTCGAACGCGCGATTGAAGTTATGCCCGGTGGCGTCGTGATAACGGCCAAGGATCCGCCCCTGGCGAAACTGCCCGATGCCCAGCGGATTGGCCTGCGGCACCACGGTGATGTTGCCTTTGAGCCGGCCCTGGGTTTCGGCGGTGTGCAGTCGTTGCATCAGCAGGTGCAGGACCAGCATCCCGGCGATTTCATCGGCGTGTACGCCGGCTTGCAGATGCACGTTTGGCCCGCTGCCGTCGCCTGCATAACGCCAGGCACCGACCCGCACGGCATCGCCATTGTTGTTGCGAACACTGAACGAAATATCCTGCGGCATTGGCTTTCCTCCCGTCATGAATGCTGAAAAACGTGGTATCGCTGCTGTAGCTGGTGATTGAACAGACGTTCAACTAAACTCGGAATCGTGGAACCTCACCCAAGGACAACCCTGTGACAACCGATGCCCCGAAAAACCGTCGCGCCGAACCCGATGACCGTCGCGAAATGCTGGTGGCCGCCACTCTGCGTTGCCTGGGTCGCGACGGTCACGCCGGGATTTCCGTACGGCGCATTGCCACCGAAGCCGGCGTGTCCGTGGGGTTGCTCAACCATCATTTCGGCAGCATCGAGGCGCTGATCGCCGACACCTATCAGCGGCTCGCTAGCGAACTGACCACCGCCCTGCTCCAGGAAATCGAGCAGGCCCAGACACCCGCGCAAAAGATCGATGCCTTCCTGGAAGGCTCATTCTCGCCCCGGGTCATGGACCCGCAACTGCTCGGCGTGTGGGTGGTGTTCTGGAGTCTGATCCGTCACTCCGAACACGTCAGCCAGTCCCACGAAAAAAGTTACCGCGCCTACCTCGACCTGATCCGCCAGTTGCTCGACGGGCTGGCCGCCAGCGAAGGCTTCGTGATTCACGACACGCGCCTGGCCGCCATCGGCTTATCGGCGATGCTCGACGGTCTCTGGCTCGAGTGGTGCCTGAACCCCGAGACCTTCAGCGCCGCCAACGGACTCCACATCTGCCGTTGCTGGATAAAGGGGCTGCGTCACGGAGCATTCAGCACCGACGACATCCTGTGAAGAATGCCGGCCGAAGATCATCGCCAGGGTGCCACTGACGGCGATCAGCCCGGCACCGATCATCAGCGACATGTCCATCAGTGTGCCCCAGACCAGGCTCGACAGCGCAAACGCCCAGATCAGCCCGGTGTATTCGAACGGCGCGAGCAGGGTCGCGGTGGCGCGGCGGAAACTGGCGAACAACAGGAACTGGCCGATGCCGCCCACCAGGCCGGCGCCGAGCATGCCCAGCCAGTCGGGCGTCGGTGATGGCGTGTGGGTCCACGGCAGGGCAACCGCCATGCAAATCACGAACACCACGTTGGTGATCAGCATCTGCTCCAGCACTGAGGTCTGCTCATCCACCTGACGCAACTGGATATAGGTAAACGCCCAGCACATCGCCGCCAGCAGGGTCAGGACGATCGGCAACGGATCGGTCATGTTGTCAGGGCGACAGGCAATGACCACCCCGACAAAACCGATGATCAGGCTGAACCACTGCCAACCGCTGGCGCGCTCCTTGAGAATCACCGCCGCCAGCACCGTGACCATGATCGGCGCGGAAAAATACAGGGTGGTCATCTCGGCCAGGGTCAGGTCCCTGGCCGCCGTGTAGTACAGCACCCAGGCGACAATCGAGAGCAAACCGCGCACCACCAGCAAGCGCCGGCTCGGCGAGCGCCAGGCCCGCTGGACCAGGCGCAGGCGCCCGGCCAGCAACACCGCGGCCACCACCACCAGGCTGCGCCAGAACAGGATGGTCACCACCGAATAGTCGGCCACCAACCATTTGATGACCGCATCCTGCAAGGCCAGGAACGCGTAGCCAAGGGTGCACAGGCCAATACCCTGCAGCGAGCGGTCAACCTTTGGCGAACTCATCAGGCTGACCTGCGCACAGGCGTCCCGCGCCGTTCGGCAAAAGCAAACAGCGCTTCGATCAGGAACGTCAGGCAGACGTAGACGCCGGCCACCAGCAACAAGGGTTCGTACACCTGCAGGGTCTGCGCGCGAACCACGTTGGCGGCGCCGAGCAGGTCGATCACGGCGATGGTCGAGGCCAGCGCCGTGGACTTGAGCAGCATCACGGTTTCCCCGGCCAGGGTCGGCAACAACAAGCGCAGGGCTCGGGGCAAGCGCACTCGCAACAACGACTGGCGCGCGGTCATGCCAAAGGCCGACGCGGCTTCCATCTCACCCTTGGGCACTGCCAGCAGGCCACCGCGAATCACTTCGCCGACATAGGCCCCCATCGACACCACCAGGGCGAACACGATGTACCAGTAACCATCACGCAGGTACGGCCAGAGAAAGCTGCCACGAATCAGCGGGAACTGGGCAAAAAGGCTGCCCAGCCCGTAGTAGTAGATGTAGATCTGGATCAACAACGGCGTGCCGCGCGTCACGCTGGTATAGAACAGGCTGACCTTGGCGATCACCTTGTTTTTCGAGATACGTGCCAGCGCCACCAGCACCGCCAGCAAGTAACCGAACACACTCGATACCAACAGAATGACGAGAGTGGTTTGCAACCCCCGGCCCAACAGTGCCGCGTATTCGACTATCCACGCTGGAATCATTTCATTCACTCAGCCAAAGGCATCCAGCGACGAATACGCCGCTCAAGCCGACCCGACAGATAGTTCGACGCCAGCGTCACCGCGTAATACAACGCGGCAGCCGTGAGGTAGAACAACAGATAGTGACGCGTCGACCCCGCGCCTTGCTTGGCGGTGTACAGCAACTCGTTGGTGCCGACCACGCTGATCAGCGCACTGTCCTTGATCAGGTTGATCCACAGGTTGGCCATCCCGGCCATCGCATAAGGCGCCATGATCGGCAGAGTAACCCGGCGAAACAGCCCAAAACCGTTGAGGCCGAACGCCTTGGCCGCTTCGATCTGGCCGAAGGGAATCGCCTGGATCGCCGCGCGAAAAATCTCCGAGGCGTAGGCGCCCTGCACCAGCCCAAGCACCACGATGGCCGCCAGCGGGCCGCTGACATTGACCACGCCGTAGCCGAGCCGGGTCATCAGCGAATTGAGGAGCATGGAGCCGACGTAGTACAGCAACAGAATCAGCAGCAATTCCGGAACTGCCCGGAACAACGTGGTATAGCCGCGCATCAGCGCTGCAATCGGCTTCGGCGCGCCGAGCTTGAGACACGCCACCACCAGTCCGATAGCCAGCCCGAGGACAAAGGCCCCGGCGGAAATCTGCAGGGTCATCCAGAGCCCCTTCAACAGCGCACTGCCCCATCCCTGCTCAGTGAAATTGATCAGATCGAACATTGCCGGCATTTCAATCTCCAGTTGGCGGTTAGAAAGCACCGCCAGACCCTGTGGGAGCGAGCTTGCTCGCGATCGCGGTGGTTCAGTCAACTTGGATGTTGACTGTCATGCCCTCATCGCGAGCAAGCTCGCTCCCACAAGGATTTGCGTTTTCCAAGGGTTCGCGTTCGACCTAGCTGTCAGAACGCAGGCTTCACGCTAGTGCCGAAGTAGCTCTGGGACAGGTCGTCGTAGTCCTTGCTCGCCAGCAGCTCCTGGATGGCCTTGTCGAGCTTGGCCTTAAGTTCGGTGTCGTCCTTGCGCAGGCCGGCACCCACGCCTTTGCCGAAGATCGGGTCATAAGGCACGGTGCCGAGGTAGGCCAGGTCCTTGGCATCCGGGGTCTTGATGAATGCGGCCATGGCGGTGCCGTCGGCCATCATCAGGTCGATGCGCCCGGCAATCAGGTCGGCGTTGGCCGAATCCTGGGTGTCGTAGTACTTAACGTCGGCAATTTTTTCGTAGTAGGTCTTCAGGTAACTGGCGCTCACGGTCGAGTTCTGCACGCCGATGATCTTGCCCTTGAGGTCATCCGGGTACTTCTTCACCGACGCCTCTTTCGGGCCGACGACGGCAATCGCCGAATCGTAGTAGGCCTTGCTGAAGGCGATCTGTTTTTCCCGTTCTTCGGTCACCGACATCGAGGAAAAAATCACGTCGATCTTCTTTGCCAGCAACGATGGAATGATGCCGTCCCACGCCACTTCCTTGATCTCGCAATCGGCTTTCATTTCGCTGCACAGTTTGTGGATCAGGTCGACTTCAAAACCCTTCCATTCACCGTTGGCCTGTTTCTCTGTGTACGGCGGATAGGGTTCGGCGGCCACCGCGAACCTGATCGGCTGCGCCTGTGCCGCACTCATGCCGGCCAGCAATACGCAGGCCGCACCGGTCAACCAGTTTGCAAAACGTCGATTTCCCATGTTGTTTTCCCGTCTTTTTATGATGAGTTAGCGAGTCTGATGAGCGTTGACGAATTGTCGGCAACGCTCGCTGTGTGGGTGTACGAACACTTCGTCCGGCGAACCGGTTTCCTCGATCAGCCCTTGGTGCAAAAAGGCAACTTTGGAAGAGACATCGCGTGCGAACGCCATTTCATGAGTCACGAGGATCATGGTCCGGCCTTCTTCGGCGAGGGAGCGGATCACCCGCAGCACTTCCCCGACCAGTTCCGGGTCGAGTGCCGAGGTGGGTTCATCGAACAGCATGACCTTGGGCCGCATGGCCAAGGCCCGGGCGATGGCCACCCGTTGTTGCTGTCCCCCGGAGAGAAACGCCGGGTACTCGTTGCGCTTGGCCGCCAGCCCGACGCGTTCGAGTAGTGCTTCGGCCCGTTCAGTGGCCTCCGCACGGCTTTCACGCAGGACCTGGGTCGGCGCTTCGATGAGGTTTTCCAGCACCGTGCGATGGGGCCAGAGGTTGAAGTTCTGGAACACCATGCCCAGGCTGGAACGGATGCGCACAAGCTGTTTGGCATCCGACACCAGCGGTGCGCCGGGGCGATTCTGGTTAAGGTGAATGCTTTCGCCGTCGACCAGGATGCGTCCCTGGTCCGGCACTTCGAGCATGTTGATGCAGCGCAGCAAGGTACTTTTGCCCGAGCCGCTGGCACCGATCAGGGAGATCACTTCGCCCTCGCGGGCGGTCAGGGAAACACCCTTGAGCACTTCGATATTGCCGAAGCGTTTGTGCAGGCCATCGACTTCGATCATGGTCCTGGCGGCGGCCGGTTCGACGGTCGCGGTGCTGGTCACCGTGCCGATCACCGGCCTGGGCGCTTCACCATTGAGTACCTGGACAAAGCCGCGAATGCGCTGGCAGGCCTGGGCCAGTCGCTCGTCACTCAGGGTGAACGACAGCCGTACAAACCCTTGGGCCGGCTCACCGAATGCCGCGGCATCGAGCACCGAGACACCGGCTTCGCGCAGCAGGCGCCAGGCGAATTCCAGCGAGGTCAGGCCGGTGCCGCGCACATCCACCAGCACGAACATGCCCGCATCGGGATTGAGCACGCTGATGCCCGGGCAATCGGCCAGGCCGGACACCACCAGATCGCGGCGCCGACGATAGATCTCGCGCATGCCGTGGGTGACTTCGTCATGGGACTGCACGGCCTTGAGCGCCGCTTCCATGACAAACCCGGGCAAGCCGTACAGCATGCTCAACACCAGGGTTTCGACATGGTTGACCAAGGCTTGATTGGCCACGACCCAGCCGATGCGCCAACCGGTCATGGCATGGGATTTGGACAGGCTGCCGATCACCACGCAGCGCTCGGCCATGCCCGGCAACGCCGCCAGGCTTTGGTGTTCACGCTCATAGGCCTGGCTCTCGTAGACCTCGTCCACCACCACCCACAGGTCATGGGCAATGGCGAGGTCGGCGATGGCTTGCAGCTCTTCACGACCCAGCACCACGCCGGTGGGGTTGTTCGGGTTGGAGAAGAAAATCGCCCGGGTGCGCGGGGTAATGGCCTTGGCCAACACGGCGGCATCGAGGCGGAAACCCGAGTCCGCCGCACAAGGCACCCGCACCAGCGTGGCGCCGGACGCCTTGAGGGTCGCTTCGTAGGTGACGTACATCGGATCGAAGGCAATCACTTCGTCGCCGGCACCGAGCAGGCACATCGAGGTGGCGAACAAGGCGTTCTGCGCACCTGCCGTGAGAATGACGTTGGTCGCCTGCAGTTCGCGGTCGATCAATTGGCTGTAGCGGCCGGCAATGGCCTCGCGCAGGGCCTGGCGACCGGCGATTTCGGTGTAGTGGGTATCCCCTTCGCGCAGGGCGTGGATGGCGGCATCGGTAATGAAATCGGGAGTGGGGAAATCCGGGTCGCCGACGCTGAGGATGATCACGTCCTCGCCATTGCGCTGCGCAGCGCTGGCCGCGTAGTGGATATCCCAGGCGGCAACGCCTTGGCCACTGATCCGTTCAACAAAGGGTGAAAACCGCATGCCAGTGCCTCGTTCGAATTGAAGAAACGCAAGCCCGCAACCAGCCGGGGGAAGGTGGCCCTCAACATAGTCCAGACTGAACACTCGTTCAACAGAAAACTCGCGAGGCTTCGCGTTCAGCGCAAACAGGTCGTTTTCACGACAGTCGCGCCGTTTTTCAGCACGGCGCGATCAGGCGACGTGAAACGATTTTGCTGACTGCGCCAATCGCCAGGGCGACGAGGATCAGCCCGGCGGCGACCACGAACGTCAGCCGCATTCCCTGTGCGATGGCTTCGGGTTGCGCTTGCAAAACATCGTTGCTGGCCGAACCGAAGGCGAACACTGCGCCCATCACGCTGGCGCCGGTGATCAAGCCAAGATTGCGCGACAACCCAAGCAAACCGGACACCACGCCACGCTGCGGCGTCGCAATATTCGACATGACGGCGGTATTGTTGGCCGCCTGGAACAGCGCGTAACCGGCGGTAATGACCACCAGTGGCACGATGTAGCCGAACGCACCGAAGCCCGTTGGCACGACGGGCAGGATGCAGGCGCCGGTCAACATGGCAATCAATCCGAGTGTGGTGGCTCGATGTGCGCCCAATCCGTCGACCCATCGACCCGCCGGAACCCCGGCCAGTGCGGCGACCAGCGGCCCCGTCGACATCACCAGGCCAACGCTCGCTGCATTCAGCGCCAGTGCGCCGGTGAGATAAAACGGCCCCACCACCAGGGTGGCCATGACCACGGTCGTCACCAGCATGCTCATGGCGAAACCTGCGCTCAGTTGCAGGTTGCGGAATATCGTCAGTCGAACCAGCGGTGACTCGGCTGTGCGCTCGACGAACACAAACACGCCCGCCCCGACCATCGCCACCAGCAACAGTGCCGTGTTCAGCGGACCAAAACCGCCACGCCCGAGGGTCATCGCCAGCGCATAGGCCAGCAGTGTCAAGACCAGTACCAAGGTGCCGAGGACATCGAAACCCGCTCCATCCGCCCTTTTCTCACGGCAATCTTTCGGTAAAAAACGATGCGCGAGCCCAATCGCCAAAACACCCAACGGCACATTGACCAGAAAAATCGCCTGCCACCCCAGATTGGCAATCAAGAAACCGCCGAGGGTCGGGCCGAGCGACGTGCCAATCGCCGACATGGTGCCGAGCAGGCCCATCGCACTGCCCAGTTTTGCCTTGGGCACCGCCTCGCTCACCAGCGCCATGGTCAACGCCATCATGATGGCCGCGCCGATACCCTGTAAGGCCCTTGCGGCAATCAGCAACCACAGACTGGACGCCAGGGCGCACAGGAACGAGGCGACGGTGAACACCGCATTGCCGGTCAGCAGCAATCGCCGACGGCCAATGATGTCGCCGAGCTGCCCGACACTGACGATCAACGCCGTGATCGCCAGCAGGTAAGCGAGCACCACCCATTGCACTTGCTGGAAGGAGGCCGAGAACGCTGCGACCAGTGTCGGTAAACCCACGTTGGCAATGCTGGTGCCCAGGGACGACAGCAACATGGATAACGACAGGCTGGCCAAGGCGCCCCGAATCGATATGGACTTCATTTTCTCGCGACTCCGCAAATAGGTTGTCTCGAGCCTAAGCCCGCACCTAACATGGCGGAAGACGCAGCATTTGCACTTTATACGTGCATACAACGCCACACTCGAAAATGTGGGAGCGAGCTTGCTCGCGATGGGGCCCTGACAGCCACCATTGATGTCGACTGAAACTCTGCAATCGCGAGCAAGCTCGCTCCCACAAGGATTCACTCCATGCCAGACCTGAATCTGCTGATCACCCTGAACGTGTTGCTCGAAGAAGGCAGCGTGGCCCGCGCTGCGCAGCGTTTGCGCCTGAGCCCCTCAGCCATGAGCCGGGCGCTGGCGCGGTTGCGCGAAACCACGGGTGATCCGCTGCTGGTGCGGGCCGGTCGCGGACTGGTTCCCACGCCCCGGGCGCTGGAGCTGCGTGAACGCGTCGGCGCGCTCGTGCAGGACGCCGAAGCCGTCCTGCGCCCCGCCGAGGCACTGGATCTCAATCAACTGGCGCGCACCTTCACCCTGCGCACCAGTGATGGCTTCGTGGAAAATTTCGGACCACCACTGATCGCCCGCCTCCACCAGGAAGCACCCGGTGTCCGCCTGAATTTCGTGCAGAAGCTCAACAAGGACAGCACCTTGCTGCGCGAAGGCTCGGTGGACCTGGAAACCGGTGTGATCGGCGAATCGACCAGCCCGGAAGTGCGGACCCGGCTGCTGTTTCGCGACCGGTTCATTGGCGTCGTGCGCAAGGGTCATCCACTGGCTCGAGGCGAGATGACAGCGGTTCGTTATGCTGCCGCCCGGCACATCCTGGTCTCGCGCCGGGGCCACGAAAAAGGCGTCATGGACGACGCCTTGAATGAGCTGGGACTGACGCGCGACATCGCCACCATTGTCGCTGGCTTCTCTTCCGCGATTGCTTTGGCGCGGGCTTCGGACCTGGTCACCAGCGTACCGCAGCGGCACGTCGGCAACCTGTGCCAGGGAATGCATTGCTTTGCCCTGCCGTTCCCCACGCCGGCGATCACGGTTTCGATGTTGTGGCACCCGCGCATGGACGCCGACCCGGCGCATCGCTGGCTACGCGGGTGCGTGTGGGAGGTTTGCAGTGTGCAATGAGCCGGCCGCGCTCGCCTACTCCTTCAGGATCAGCAGCGGTTCGCCTTTCTTCACGATGTAGGTCGCCAGTTCCGAGGCCTTGCCTCCACCCACGTTCTTCGCCACATGGGCGACGCCTTCAGGGATGTACAACGAATCGCCGGCCTTGAGTATCACCGGTGCCCGACCTTCCAGTTGATACTCAAAGGTGCCGCTGATCACGTGCGCCACCTCTACGCCCGGGTGAGCATGCTTGGGTGAAGTCACGCCGTGATCGAAGTCCACGAGTACCTGAAGGACTTCGCGATCGGCGGCACCCAGGTCTTCGCGTACCAGGTCGGTGCGATGCAGGCCCTGCTGCCAGCTTTTCATCGCTGGAGCCGGCTGTGCTTCCTGGGCTTGAGAGAGACTCGCTACGGTGGCGAGCCCAGCGGCGGCCAGGACCAGACCAAGCTTGCCGAGGGTGTGACGGGTGTGGGTACGCAACATTGTCTTTCCTCCAGTTGAACCACGCCAAGCCGCGCCGAAAGTGACGCGGTGCCGGTGGTTCCATTTGAAGGCCGCCGTGTATCGCCCGGGTGTCGGGAAACGGCGGTTTTGTATGCCCCGGTAACGGTGGGCGTTGCGGATACCTACGGATACAAACCCGCAACTGCGGGCACGTCGCAGGTCTTATTCCCCCGCCGCCCCACGACTGCCCTTGAAAGCGTCGCGCCGGGCGCTGCGTTCGGCGATGTAGGCGGCACTCGGCTCACTGATCAGGTCCGCGCGGCGCAAGGGCTGCCCGCAATGGGCGCACATCGGTCCGAGCCCGGCCGGCTCGCCGCAACTGCGGTGGGTATGGACCACCGCCAGGCCTTCCTCGGGCGACTTTGTGCATCGCGGTACCGCCAATCGACGCCGAGCTGGTCGAGGCGATTCGCGGCTTCACGAAACTCGGGGTCTGCGCCGCCGCAAAGGCCCTGGGTAAGTCGACCCGGACCATCAACTACATCGCAGGCCTGTACGGCATCAAGTTCGCCACGACCACCGCCGCCACTCTGGAAGATCGGCGCAAGGCTGAAGCGAAGCTGGTGCCGCGCATCCGCCCGCTGGCCCGGGCGAATATGAGCCAGATGGCAATCGCTGAACAACTCGGCATCGGGCGAATCGTCCTGCGCCGCATCGCCCACTTCCACGGCATCACCCTCAACTCCCGAGCATCCTGAAATGGACCAAGCATTCGAAGAAGCCGCAAAGCGGTAAAGTGGACTGGAGGCGGCGAAGGCTGCCTTCTTTGCATCTGGGGGCGGGCGCAGTTGATCCCGACTGGCATTGGCAAGGACAGCCCTGGCGTCGATCAAATCCTGAAGCCTGTGTACGGTTATCGCAATATCGAGGCGCCAAAGAGCAAGCGCAGGCGGCTCATCAGCGACGAAGAAAAAGCCGCTCTGGCCACTCAATTAATGGAGTGCAAAGCGGCCGGCATGACGCGGTATAAGGCCAGCAAGCACCTCGGCATTAGCGAAACGCTATGCCGTCGGCTGATCGCCGATTAATCGCTCGACTTCCCGGCATCAGCCTGATGCGCAGGATGGCACGCGTGCAACAACGCAAACGACAAAGCTGGATGGCATTGCCGGCCAGCGGAATAGATGAGGTTAGTCATGGCCAAAAGTGGAAAGGAACGGTCGGCCAAGGCTGCCAAGAAGCGGATCGAATTCGACGAGAAGGAATTGCGGCACCGCTGCCGGCTCGGCACGCGCAACATTCTTGAAGAGTTGATGCTCTGGAACGAAGACACTGAGCAGGCATCAGTGATTGAAGGCTGCCTGCGTTATGTCCACTCGCTCGATCCCGAAGGTGCGAGGGAGGCATTGAGGGAGCGCCACGAAATCGTGATTAGCGAAAACGTGGCGCAGGAGTTCCGCAATCAAACTTTGGCGGAGCTAAAGCGAGATCCCGGAGACGAGATCATCGCGCCAAACTGAAGACTGAAATCAGTTGCTGCGACTGAGCTGAACATTCTGGGATGTACATTCGGTGGTGCTAACAGTCCCCATGAAAGCATTCATCTTCACGGAGCACTTCTCGATATTCAAGCCGTTACGTCCATCGCTTGAAATGTTGGTGACATAGGGGCCAGCGGTTGTGCAGCCAGCCAAAACAGCGAGCAAACCCAAAGCAACGATATTAAATTTCATATGAGACCTTTCGAGCGGTGGCCTGAGCCAAATGGTTCTCCGAAACCGGCATTGAAACTTAGTCAAAGCGTAGACCAACCCGAAAAAATCACCCCACCCTGTCGCATCCGGTCACGGAGGGTGGCGCCCCACTACCTAAAAGCTGAAATCAAGCCTGTAATGGCACCGATTACGCCTACCGCAATACCGAACCAGTAACCGACAGCCTCACGTTTGTGCTTCTGCTCCTCTCGAATGGCTGCACGAACAACCCTCAGACCTTCGTCTGTCAAATATCGAGGTTGTTTCGGGTCCTTATCCCACTCAACCTTCTCATACATTGCCTTGTCGTCAGTGTTTGGCATTTGAATTAGAAGGCTGTCAGCTTTTCCCCTGTAGTACCTGGTCTGGATTAAGCGCTTCCACTCAAAAAGATCATCATCCTCACGAGAAAAGAAATCCAGAGCCCCATTTTCGTAGTTTTCTTGAGTTTCTGCGGGGCGCTTATTATCGAGCGCTCGCTGAGCGTTGCTCTGTTTGCGAAGCTCAATTCGGTACTGAATGTAATTCGGCCACTGCCACATCCCTGATCACCCCCAAATCAATGAATTCGCAATATACCCGGCGAGGATTCCCTATGTCCGCACAACAGAAGAAACCCCAGTTCATCCACGGCCAGCCAAGCATGGGCCTGCCATTTCAGAAAGAGCTGGTGGTGGACCTGTTCGCCGGCGGCGGTGGCGCCAGCACCGGGATTGCCCGGGCATACCGGGAACCAGATGTCGCGGTAAACCACAACCCGATCGCGTTGGCGGTGCACCGCGCCAACCACCCGGAGACAGCGCACTATGTTGCCTATGTGTTCGAGGTTGACCCTATCCACGCCACGGGCGGCCAGCCTGTCGGTATGCTCTGGGCTTCGCCCGACTGCCACCACCGCAAGGCCAAGGGCTGCGCCCCGCGCGATCGCGGCGTGCGTGGGCAGGCCTGGGTCGTGGTGCGCTGGGCACACGCCACCCGGCCGCGCCTGATGTTCCTGGAGAACGTCGAAGAGTTCTGCGACTGGGGACCGATCGACGAAGACGGCCAACCGATCAAGGCCGAGCGCGGCCGCACTGGTCGAGGTCGTGCAGGTGCCGGACACTCTTACGTCGGAGCAGATGGAAGGCGCTCGCCGCTGTGCAGCCTTCATGCACGAACAACTGCCGGAGCACTTCCAAGACCCAGCCGAAATGGTGATGGTCGGCGGCTATGTGCTGGTGGACATCACCCTGCGCATGCTGCAGCCGCCCGAGCAGAAGGCCGCGCAAGGCTTCGACAGGGACTACATCATCGATCGCGGGCTGTTTGTCGATCCGGTAACCGGTGCCGAGGAGTGGCGCGACATCAATAAAACGGACCAGGTGCGGCTGATCGGCAACAGTGTATGTCCGGATGAGGCCGAGGCATTGGTCAGCGCCAACGCCGCCGATATCATCGAACTTTACCAGCGCCTCGCGGCGTGACTCACCCTCACCTATTGCGCTGAAGCGCTGGCTCGGAGCCATAGGCAATTACTCGCCACTGCGCGAGATCGGCAATCAGTCGAAGCCCTTGTCGGGCCTCGGCTTCAAGCCTGTACTCGGGAAGACTGAGCAACCGCACAACCTCTTTACCGATCAGCCTTATCGCTTCCACATCGGTTTTCGCACTCATCGCAGTCACCGTCAGGTATGCACCAAGTGCAAATCATCATCCCAATTTACGAATCATGCCAACCGGCGAGAAAGGAAGATGATAGAGGCATGGCGGCATGCTTAAACCTGGATCAGAACGCTAGCCTGCTGCGAATCAATAGTTGGGATCTGCCCCGAGCCCTGTGAATGTAAAAGCCAAGCCCGAGTCAGCTTCACGTCGAAGCGCCAGCCGTGGGTTTCCATCCATACAACCGCTGTATGGGTAATTCGATAGTGTCCGCATTCTGGACATGCTCTTTCCTGGTAATCATCACCAACATCGACCTCCGAAGCAGGCTCAAAGCAAATTAGGCATTCCATATCTACCTCCATTGGTTGAACCCTTAAATATAGACGATCCCCACCCCTCCACCGCCCGGGCATTACCCGGCATAGGACGCCCCATGCCCACAGAAAACCAATCCAACACAGCCCTCGCCCCGCGCCCGTGCCGGGAATTCCGGGACAAGCTGAATGCCCTCCCGCGCTACATGTTCCTGCTGAAACCTTCAGACGTGGGCATTCAGAAACTGGAAGACTCCACCGGCAATTGGATCGACGTGCATGAAGCTCAGCAGGTTGTTGACCAGGCCCAGGAGGAGATCAACCAGCTCCGAGCTGAGCGTGACGCCCTGCTGCTTCGTCTGAACGCAGCGGATCAGCGGATTGATGAACTGACCGCGCAGAATCAGGGCGAGCCAGTCGCGTACCTCTACACCTGCACGTTCGACGAATACCAAGAGCCTGAAGTGCGCCGGGCTAAGCTCCGCGTGAATGTCGTAACCAAAGGATGGATTGAGGAACCTCTCTACACCGCGCCGGTAGCGGCCGACATCGCGCACGACCGCGCCTATCGCAATGGCCTTATGGCTGGCTTCCAGTTCGGCATCGGCGGTAACGAGAAAGGCTATGCCGAAAGCCTTGAACGATACGGCATCGAGATTCACGAAGCGAAAGCCAAGCAGCGCATAACAGCGTCGGTGCTGCTGCCTGATCGGAAGCCACCATATGCCACCGCCCCCGACAACGACATGCGCGTCCGTCTTGAGTGCAAGAACAAGGGCTACAACAAAGCACTGGACGACGTACTGCTACAAGGGGCCATGGCGCTGAGGGTTCACCCCGCCAGTCACCTAAGGGGAGAAAGCGTGTACACAACTGGCGAGATGAACCAATAAACCGTAGCTCATCTTCAAAGCGTGCCACACGCCCTTCATCAGAATTCCAAATACCCACCCTCTGCCGCCGCGGGCGACATGGAGCACACACATGGTCAGATACAAGACCGTAGAGCAGTTCTCTCGGGAGTCGGGCTATACACCCGATGCCATCAGAACCAAAATCCGCGACGGCAAATGGCCGAAGCATCTTGTTTGGAGGAAAGCGCCAGACGGCAGAATTTTATGAGCTGTCGAAAAAGATCATCAGAGAAAAGATGTCGACCTAGCAGGTAGCCAACAAGACCCTGATGAATGTTCAAAGCTGCTTTCGCTCTGCGCTTAACGACGCAGTTGAGGATGAAATCTTGGAGAGCAATCCGCTCTCTGGGTGGGCCTACAAGAATCGTGAACAGCTCAAGGAGGAAGATGACGTTGACCCCCTTCACTCGCGAAGAGCAACCAGCAATATTGGCAGCAGCCAGGGGCGACACGTGGCCACAACTGCAGTTCTCTTTGTGGACAGGTCTTCGACCTAGCGAATTGATCGCCTTGGAATGAGGGGATATCGACTGGATCGCGGGGGAGATAAGGATCGTCAGGGCCAAAACAAGGGCTGCAAAAGAGCCAGAGTCGACCAAGACGTTAGCAGGAAGGCGCACCGTGAAGTTGCTGGCTCCGGCGCGAGAAGCGCTGCTCAAGCAGAAGGAATTGACATTCCTCGCTGGCGGCAGGGTGTTTCTCAATACAAGCACTGGCGAGCCGTGGAAGCATGCCGGATACATTTACCGGGTTATCTGGATGCCGGCGAAGAAGAAGTCTGGCGTCAGGTGGCGGCGACCCTACCAGAGTCGCCACACCTATGCCTCGATGATGCTATCCGCTGGCGAAAATCCAATGTGGGTAGCCAAGCAGCTCGGCCACAAAGACTGGACCATGATCGCCAAAGTTTATGGTCGCTGGATGCCCTCCGCTGATGTGGGAGCCGGAGGGCGAGCCGAGGCACTTTTTGCCAGTAATGCCAGCGTTATGACAACATTTCCTCTAGACGACGCGGTTTAAGTCGAAGCGATCCAGATTCATCACTTTGGTCCACGCAGCGACGAAGTCCTTGACGAACTTCTGTTGCGAATCGGCGCTGGCATAGAATTCGCCCAACGCACGCAACTGCGCATTGGAACCAAAGACCAGGTCAACCCGCGTCCCCAGCCACTTCACGGCACCGGTTTTGCGATCACGCCCTTCAAACTCCTGCTGGGCATCCGACACGGGCTTCCACTCCACCCCCATATCGAGCAGGTTGGTGAAGAAGTCATTGGTCAACGCTTCCGGCCGTGAGGTGAAGACACCGTGTTTGCTCTGGCCGACGTTGGTGTTCAACACCCGCAGCCCACCCAGTAATACCGTCATTTCCGGCGCGCTGAGCGTCAGTAGTTGTGCCTTGTCGATCAGCAGTTTTTCGGCCGGCACACGGTACTGTTGCTTCAGGTAATTACGGAAACCGTCGGCAATCGGTTCAAGGAATCCGAAGGACTCGACATCGGTTTGTTCCTGACTGGCATCCATGCGTCCCGGGCTGAACGGCACCGTCACACTGTGGCCAGCGTTTTTCGCAGCCTGTTCGACACCCGCGCCACCGGCGAGCACGATCAGGTCGGCCAGGGAGATTTTCTTGCCATCGGTTTGCGCGCTATTGAACTCCTTCTGGATGCCTTCGAGTATGGCCAGCACATTGGCCAGTTGCTGCGGCTGGTTGGCCTCCCAGGACTTTTGCGGTGCCAGGCGCAGACGCCCGCCGTTGGCACCACCGCGTTTGTCGGAGCCACGGAAGCTGGAAGCCGCCGCCCACGCCGTCGATACCAGCTGCGAGACCGACAAGCCAGACGCCAGCACCTTGCTTTTCAGGCCCGCCACGTCGCTGTCATTGACCAGCGGATGATCGACGGCAGGGATCGGGTCTTGCCACAGCAGTTCTTCGTTCGGCATTTCCGGGCCGAGGTAGCGTGAGAGCGGGCCCATGTCACGGTGAATCAGCTTGTACCAGGCACGGGCAAAGGCGTCGGCCAACTGGTCCGGATTGGCCAGAAAGCGTCGGGAAATCGGTTCATAGATCGGGTCGAAGCGTAGCGACAGGTCCGTGGTCAGCATGGTCGGATCACGCCGTTTGGACGGGTCAAAGGCATCTGGAATGGTACCAGCGCCAGCGCCGTTTTTTGGCTTCCACTGGTTTGCCCCCGCCGGGCTCTTGCTCAGTTCCCATTCGTAACCGAACAGGTTTTCCAGGTAGTTGTTGCTCCACCGGGTTGGCGTGGTCGTCCAGGTCACTTCCAGACCACTGGAGATGGCATCGGCACCGCTACCGGTACCGAACGTGCTCTTCCAGCCAAGGCCCTGCAGTTCGAGCCCGGCGGCTTCAGGCTCGGGTCCGACATGGTCAACAGGACCGGCACCGTGGGTTTTGCCGAAGGCGTGACCGCCCGCGATCAGCGCAACGGTTTCCTCGTCGTTCATTGCCATGCGCGCAAAGGTTTCACGGATGTCCTTCCCGGCGGCGACCGGATCAGAGTTGCCTTCAGGGCCTTCGGGGTTTACGTAGATCAGGCCCATCTGCACGGCTGCGAGGGGGGTTTCCAGATTGCGCTCTGCGGGAGCTTGCCCGGCATCTTTGCCATAACGCACGTCGCCACCCAGCCACTTGCTTTCCGAGCCCCAGTAGACATCTTCGTCCGGTTCCCAGACATCCGGGCGGCCACCGGAAAAACCAAAGGTCTTGAAGCCCATGGACTCCAGTGCAACGTTGCCGGTGAGGACGATCAGGTCGGCCCAGGAGATTTTGTTGCCGTACTTTTGCTTGATCGGCCAGAGCAGCCGGCGGGCCTTGTCGAGGCTGACGTTGTCCGGCCAACTGTTGAGCGGTGCAAAACGTTGCTGGCCGGAGCCGGCGCCACCCCGGCCGTCACCGGTGCGATAGGTACCTGCGGCGTGCCAGGACATGCGGATAAAGAAAGGCCCATAGTGACCGAAGTCCGCTGGCCACCAGTCCTGGGAATCGGTCATCAGCGCAGTCAGGTCGTTTTTCAGCGCCTGGAAGTCCAGGCTCTTGAAGGCTTCGGCGTAGTTGAAGTCGCCTCCCAGCGGGTCAGACTTGGGCGAGTGTTGACTCAATATCTTCAGGTTCAGTTGGTTCGGCCACCAGTCGCGGTTCGTCGTGCCACCGCCAGCGGCGTGATTGAACGGGCATTTCGATTCAGTTGACATGGCATCTCCTCTTGATTTTGTTTTCAGCTAACCACCTTTGAGCGTGGCTCCGGATCACCGATTGATGAAATAGCTTTTCGGTATGGGATCCATAGCCTTGAGGCTATGACAGCCCCGCGATCAGTCACTCCAGACCATCCATTAAAGTCCCGGTCGGGGAAACTGTCGCTTCATCTTTGGAGATAGCTGATAAACAGTTCAAATCAGTAACGAGTTGCACTGTGGATGAACAGCATTGGCTGCAAGGACGTTGTCATCAGGGCATTCCTGTATTCAATAAAAAACCGGCCTTTCAGCCGGTTTTTTATGTCACTCAACAGCACTTCGGTCCGGCTTTACTGCCGTAACGGGCCTCCTGGCGCTCACGGAAGAACGCCTCGTAGTCCATCACCGGTTTGTCCGGGTGCTTGGTCTGCATGTGTTCGACGTAGTTGTCGTAGTCGGGCATGCCGACCATCAGGCGCGCGGCCTGACCGAGGTATTTACCGAGGCGACTCAGGTCATTGAACATGGTCAGGCATCCGGCAGCGCTTGATATGGCGCTTCTTTATCCGTGCGCTCCTTGGTGCCCCAGGCAGCGATGCCGACCTTGAGCGCAAAGAACAGGATGCTGAACACCACGAACAGGAACAGCGCAGTCAGGGTCGCGTTGGTGTAGGCGTTGAAGATCACATGCTGCATCTGGTCGATGCTCTTGGCCGGGGCCAGCACCTGTCCATTGGCCAAGGCATCGCTGTATTTCTTGGCCAGGGCCAGGAAGCCGATCGCCGGGTTGGCGTCGAACAGCTTGATGAAGCCCGCTGTCGTGGTGCAGATCAGCAGCCATACGGCCGGCAGCAAGGTCACCCACACATAACGCTGGCGCTTCATCTTGATCAGCACCACGGTGCCGAGCATCAGCGCGATACCGGCCAGCATCTGGTTGGAGATGCCGAACAGCGGCCACAGGGTGTTGATACCACCCAGTGGATCGATCACGCCCTGGTACAGCAGATAACCCCACATGGCCACGCAACCAGCGGTGGCCACCAGGTTGGCGGTCCAGGATTCGGTGCGCTTGAGCGCCGGAACGAAGGAGCCAAGCAAGTCCTGGAGCATGAAGCGACCGGCTCGGGTGCCAGCGTCCACTGCAGTCAGGATGAACAGCGCTTCGAACAGGATCGCGAAGTGGTACCAGAACGCCATGGTGTTCTCGCCCGGCAGAACACTGTGCAGGATCTGCGCGATCCCGACCGCCAGGGTCGGCGCACCACCGGCACGGGCCAGGATGGTGGTTTCACCGATGTCATGGGCTACGGCTTGCAAGGCTTCCGGGGTAATGGCGAAGCCCCAGCTGCTGACAGTTTGCGCAACGGTCACCGCATCGGCACCGACTACAGCGGCCGGGCTGTTCATGGCGAAATACACACCCGGATCGATCACCGACGCGGCAACCATGGCCATGATGGCGACGAACGACTCCATCAGCATGCCGCCGTAACCGATGTAGCGGGCATGCCCCTCACTGGCAAGCAGCTTGGGCGTGGTGCCGGAAGCAATCAGCGAGTGGAAACCGGAGACCGCGCCACAGGCGATGGTGATGAACAGGAACGGGAACAGACCGCCCTTCCAAACCGGACCGGTGCCGTCGACGAACTGGGTCAGGGCCGGCATTCTCAGCTCGGGCATGGTTACCAGGATGCCGATGGCCAGGGCGACGATGGTGCCGATTTTCAGGAACGTCGAGAGGTAGTCACGGGGCGCCAGGATCAACCACACCGGCAATACCGCCGCGACAAAACCGTAACCGATCAACATCCAGGTGATCTGGATACCGGTAAAGGTAAAGGCCTTGGCCCACACCGGATCCGCGGCGATCTGCCCGCCGAGCCAGATCGAGCCCAGCAGCAACAGCACGCCGATCACCGAGATTTCACCAATGCGGCCCGGGCGGATGTAGCGCATGTAGATGCCCATGAACATCGCGATCGGAATAGTCGCCATCACCGTGAAAATGCCCCAAGGGCTTTCGGCCAGGGCCTTCACCACGATCAGCGCCAGCACCGCGAGGATGATGATCATGATCAGGAAGCAGCCGAACAGCGCGATGGTGCCGGGGATGCGGCCCATTTCTTCGCGGACCATATCGCCCAGGGAACGACCGTTGCGGCGGGTGGACATGAACAGGACCATGAAGTCCTGCACGGCACCGGCCAGCACTACGCCGGCGATCAGCCACAGCGTGCCGGGCAGGTAGCCCATCTGCGCCGCCAACACCGGACCGACCAAAGGCCCCGCGCCGGCAATGGCCGCGAAGTGGTGACCGAACAGGACATGTTTGTTGGTCGGCACGTAGTCCAGACCATCGTTATTGAGCACAGCCGGAGTGGCTCGATTGGGGTCGAGTTGCATCACTTTGTTGGCGATGAACAGGCTGTAGTAGCGGTAGGCAACGAGGTAGATGGCGACGGCTGCGACTACGATCCACAGGGCGTTGATCGCTTCGCCGCGGCGCAGGGCCACGACACTCAGCGCAATCGCTCCCAGGACAGCCACGGCAAACCAGGCGAGGTGTTTAGCCAGACGGGGCATAGCGTGTCTCCTGCCGACAGCCAGTGACTGCGGCGGTAATTTTTATAATTGTGTCCGCAGTGCGGAGCTGGCCCAATATCTGCGCATGCCGTCCACAAATAAATCCGCGTTACTACGTACGCGGGATCTACGTAGTTCTACGTAGAACACGTCCTTCCCCTTGTAGGAGCAGCCGGTCGACGCTCGATTGCTCGCGAAAAAGGTACAACCGACACCAAACAGCGCCTGGAATACCATCGCGAGCAAGCTCGCTCCTACAGGGCGTATCTTTGGCATATGATGCCGAGCCTTCGCGCGGGCAGGAGTCAACATGCAGCTCAAACACAAGATCGTCGCCCTCGGGATTCTGCCACTGGTGCTGGCCATTGCCGTCATCTGCGCGCTGGTGATTTCCCTCAACCGCCAATTGGGCGATCAGCAGGCGCAACTGATCGAAGACAGCATTCTGGCGAGCAAACGCGCGGAACTGAAAAACTACGTGGAAATGGCGCAAAGCCTGATCGCGCCGCTGTACGACGACGGCCACGGCGACGCCCGTGCCCAACAACAAGTGCTGGAAGAACTGCGCAAGCTCAGCTTCGGCATCAACGGCTACTTCTTCGTCTACGACCACGAAGGCCGCAGCCTGATGCATGCGCGCCAGTCGGAACTGGTGGGCCAATACCTGTGGGACATGAAAGATCCCCACGGCCTGCCGGTGATCCAGGCACTGCTCAAAAGCGCGCAATCGGGCGAAGGCTTTCAACGCTACGCCTGGAACAAGCCCTCCTCCGGCCAGGTGACCGACAAGCTCGCCTACGTGGTGATGCTCGATCGCTGGGGCTGGATGCTCGGTACCGGCATCTACCTCGAAGACGTCGAACGCGCCACCCAGCAGGCCCGTGCCGAAGTGGCCATGGGCATCCGCAAGACCATGATGGCGATTGCCGTGGTTGCCCTCGTCGCGGTGCTGTTCGTATTCGCCACGGGCATGACCCTCAACGTCAGCGAACATCGGCTGGCGGACAAGAAACTGCAGCGCCTGACCCAGCGCATCGTCAGCCTGCAGGAAGAGGAACGATCACGGGTGTCCCGCGAGTTGCACGACGGCATCAGCCAGGTGCTGGTCTCGATCAAGTTTCAGTTCGAACTGGCCAGCCATCTGCTGGAACGCGGACAGGCCCCCGACAAGGGCCTGAACACGCTGAAAGACGCCACCGAGCGCCTGGGCGATGCCATCGGCGAAGTCCGCAGCCTCTCCCACGATCTGCGTTCATCCTTGCTCGACACCCTCGGCCTGCCGGCGGCCATCGGCCAATTGGCTGCCGAATTCGAACAGCGCAGCGGGCTGACCGTGACCTATGACGAAAATGAATTCGACTGCCAATTGGTCGACGGCGCCGCCGTCGCATTGTTCCGCATCGTCCAGGAAGGCCTGACCAATATCGAACGACACGCCCAGGCGAAGAACGTGTCCATTACACTGCGCGGCTGCGACGACTCCGTGCGGCTGACGGTGGTCGATGACGGCATCGGTTTCAACGTCGCCCAGGTCGAACGTCGTCAGGCCGGCATTGGCCTGCGTAATATCCGCGAACGCGTCGAACATTTTGGCGGGCGCTTCGATTTGATCTCGATGCCGGGCAGAAGTGAGCTGGACGTGCGGCTGCCGATGAAACCTGGCGCAAAACTACAAGAGTGAAACTTGCCATGAACCTGCCCTCCCCGATTCGCGTCGCCCTGGTCGACGATCACTCCCTGGTCCGCGACGGCATCAAGGCGCTGCTGGCCGTGATGTCGCCCCTGGAAATGGTCGGCGAAGCGGAAAACGGCGCCGCGGCCATCGAGATGGTCGGACGTTGCCAGCCGGACCTGCTGCTGGTCGACATCAGCCTGCCGGACATGAATGGCCTGGAACTGACCCGCGTGCTGCGCAGCCAGTACCCATCGCTCAAGGTGCTGGTGCTGAGCATGTACGACAATTACGAATACGTCAGTGAATCCGTGCGCTCCGGCGCCAGCGGCTACGTGCTCAAGAACGCCCCGTCACGGGAAATCATCGCCGCCATAGAAGCCATCAGCAGCGGCGGAACCTTCTACAGCGCCGACATCGCCCAGCGGCTGATCGCCGACAGAAACACCGACAACGAACTGACCCCTAGGGAAAGCCAGGTACTGTCGAAGATGGCGCAGGGGTTGAACAACAAGGAAATGGCCCGGGAACTGGACATCAGCGTGCGCACGGTGGAAACCCATCGCCTGAGCATCCGACGCAAGCTCAACATCGACAAGCCGGCGGCGCTGGTCAAGTACGCCATCGATCACGGGCTTATTTCCCGCTAACGCCTCGAACCCACATTGGATTTCATTGGACACAAATTCTGTGCTCACTGCTAAAACCTGTGGGAGCGGGCTTGCCCGCGATGGCGTTGGACCAGGCACTATCAGTGTTGAATGACACACCGCTATCGTCGGAACGCCACCCGGAGCAAGCCCGCCCCCACGAAGATCACCAAATCATCCATTGACTGCGTCGATAGTCACCATCAATTCAATGTAGTTCTCTTAAAAAATCCACGGCGTAACATCTGCTCCATACCAACTCATCAGCACCCCGGAGCACACCATCATGAAACGCCAAACCCTCCTCAGCATCGCTTTCTCGGTTTTCGCAATTAACGCTTTCGCCGCAAACCCAGCTCAACCTGTGGTCGCTGAAGGCGGCTCGGATCGCCTGATTGAAAGCCGTGTGGCCGAGGGTGGTTCCGATCGCCTGATCGAGAATCGTGTCGCCGAAGGTGGTTCGGATCGCCTGCTGGAAAAACGTGTTGCCGAAGGTGGCTCTGACAAGCTCCTGCAAAACCGCGTCGCTGAAGGTGGTTCCGACAAACTGCTGCAAAACCGCGTCGCCGAAGGCGGTTCCGACCGCCTGATCGAAAGCCGCGCTGTCTGAATGCAGTGCTTTACCGCAGGACTCAAAGAAAAACCCGGCCTCACCCGCCGGGTTTTTTAACGTCCTTTATAAGCCCTTCCCGACACGCATAGCGCCTCGCCTGCCGCCTTTTATCGCCATCCAGCCAGAAACTCCGTTCGGGGGACTTGTGCTTCCGGTATTATGGTATACCATCAGACGCACAGACACCCAAACCTCCACGGAGCAGCTCATGAGTTTCGAAATCCGCAAGATCGTCAGCTATGTCGAAGAAACCTTTATTGAAGGCGGCAAAGCCACCGATAAGCCCGTGACCATGGTCGGTCTGGCCGTGGTGATGAAGAACCCCTGGCTGGGCAACGGTTTCGTCGAAGACCTGAAACCACAGATCCGCGCCAACTGCTCCGACCTCGGCGCGCTGATGGTCGAGCGTCTGGTGGGCATCATTGGCGGCGCCGAGAAAATCGAGGCGTACGGCAAGGCTGCGGTGGTCGGCGCCGATGGCGAAATCGAACACGCTTCGGCGGTGATCCACACCCTGCGCTTCGGCAACCATTACCGCGAAGCGGTCAAGGCCAAGAGCTACCTGAGCTTCACCAACAAGCGCGGCGGCCCGGGCACCTCGATTCAGATCCCGATGATGCACAAGGACGACGAAGGCCTGCGCTCGCATTACATCACCCTGGAAATGCAGATCGAAGACGCGCCGCGTGCCGACGAAATAGTTGTGGTCCTGGGTTGCGCCGACGGCGGCCGCCTGCACCCGCGCATCGGCAACCGCTACATCGACCTGGAAGAACTGGCCGCCGAAAAAGCCCAGTAACCGCCCAGTAGAACGACAACAAGAAGGCATTGCAGGAGCGCTCCATGATTCGGCTCACCGCTGAACTCACCCCGGCTGGCACCAGTTACCTGGCGACCGGCCAAGGCCAGCCCGTGGTCTTGATCCACGGCGTGGGCCTGAACAAAGAAATGTGGGGCGGCCAGATCGTTGGCTTGGCCACGAAGTACCGCGTCATCGCCTACGACATGCTCGGCCATGGCGCCAGCCCGCGCCCGGAGAGCGGCACGCCGCTGCTCGGCTATGCCGACCAATTGCTGGAGCTGCTCGACCACCTGCAATTGCCCAAGGCAACGGTGATCGGTTTTTCCATGGGCGGGCTCGTAGCGCGGGCCTTTGCCCTGCACTACGCGCAACGCCTGGAAGGCCTGGTGGTGCTCAACAGCGTGTTCAACCGCAGCGCCGAACAGCGTGCCGGGGTCATCGCCCGCACCAGCCAGGCTGCCGAACACGGGCCGGACGCCAATGCCGAAGCCGCACTGTCGCGCTGGTTCAGCCGTGAATACCAGGCCGCGAACCCGGCGCAGATCGCCGCAATTCGCCAGACCCTGGCCGGCAATGACCCTCAGGGCTACCTGACCACTTATGAACTGTTCGCCACCCAGGACATGTACCGCGCCGACGACCTGGCCAGCATCCAGGTGCCGACGCTGATCGCCACCGGCGAACTGGACCCCGGCTCAACCCCGGAAATGGCCCGGCAACTGGCCGAACGCATTCCCGGCGCGACCGTTGCCGTACTCGCCGAGCAACGGCATATGATGCCGGTAGAGTCGCCACGCCTGGTCAACCAGCTGTTGCTGGAGTTTCTGCAGACCGCGCACTCCAAACAAAACCAGATCAAGGGGATCGTTGCATGACACTCGCACGCTTCCAGATGTGCATCGGCGGTGAATGGGTCGATGCCCTGTCCGGCAAGACCTTCGAAAGCCTCAACCCGGCGCTGGCCGAACCCTGGGCTGAACTGCCCGATGCCGACGAAGCCGATGTCGAGCGTGCCGTGCAAGCTGCGCAGGCGGCTTTCGACAGCCCGGCATGGCGCGGTTTGACGGCCACCGCTCGCGGCAAACTGCTGCGACGCCTGGGCGACCTGATCGCCGAGAACAAAGAACAACTGGCGCAGCTCGAAAGCCGTGACAACGGCAAGCTGATCCGCGAAACCCGTGGCCAGGTCGGCTATCTGCCGGAGTTTTTCCACTACACCGCAGGCCTGGCGGACAAGCTCGAAGGTGGCACCCTGCCGCTGGACAAGCCGGATCTGTTTGCCTACACCGTGCACGAAGCCATGGGTGTGGTTGCCGCGATCATTCCGTGGAACAGCCCGCTGTACCTGACCGCGATCAAACTCGCCCCGGCGCTTGCCGCGGGCAACACCATCGTGATCAAGCCCTCGGAGCACGCCTCGGCGACCATTCTCGAACTGGCGCGCCTGGCACTGGAAGCCGGGATCCCGCCGGGGGTGGTCAACGTCGTCACCGGTTACGGCCCAAGCACCGGCGCCGCCCTCACCCGTCATCCGCTGGTGCGCAAGATCGCCTTCACCGGCGGCGCGGCCACCGCGCGGCATGTGGTGCGCAGCAGTGCCGAGAACTTCGCCAAGCTGTCGCTGGAACTGGGGGGCAAATCGCCGAACATCATCTTCGCCGACGCCGACCTCGACAGCGCGATCAACGGCGCCATCGCCGGGATCTATGCCGCCTCCGGGCAGAGCTGCGTCTCCGGTTCGCGCTTGCTGGTGCAGGACGAAATCTACGACGAATTCGTCGCTCGTCTGGTGGAACGCGCCAAGCGCATCCGCATTGGCAACCCGCAGGACGACAGCAGCGAAATGGGCCCGATGGCCACCGCACAGCAACTGGCCGTGGTCGAAGGCCTGGTGGCCGATGCTATCGCAGAAGGCGCGCGCCTGCGCCTGGGCGGCAAGCGTCCAGAGAATCTGGGTGACGGCTGGTTCTACGAACCGACGCTGTTCGAGTGCGACCGCAATTCGATGAAGATCATGCAGGAAGAAGTCTTTGGTCCGGTGGCTTCGGTCATCCGTTTCAAGGACGAAGCCGAAGCGCTGGCGATTGCCAACGACTCGCAGTTCGGCCTCGCCGCCGGCATCTGGACCCGCGACCTGGGCCGCGCCCATCGCCTGGCCCGGGACGTGCGTTCGGGGATCATCTGGGTCAACACCTACCGTGCAGTCTCGGCCATGGCGCCGATCGGCGGCTTCAAGAACAGCGGCTATGGACGCGAAAGCGGCATCGATTCGGTGCTGGCCTACACCGAGCTGAAAACGGTGTGGATCAACCTCTCCCAGGCACCGATGCCTGATCCCTTCGTGATGCGCTAGGAGTCCCGGAAAATGATCGAACCCGGCATTTACAAAGACGTGATGAGCTCGTTCCCATCCGGGGTCACGGTGGTCACCACCCTGGATCCGGAAGGCGGCATCGTCGGCATTACCGCCAGCGCCTTCAGTGCGCTGTCGATCGACCCGGCACTGGTGCTGTTCTGCCCCAACTACGGCTCCGACACCTACCCAGTGCTGCGCGACAGCAAGCAGTTCGCAATTCACCTGCTGTCCGCTGAGCAGACCGCCGAAGCCTATGCCTTCGCCGGTAAAGGCAAGGACAAGGCCAAAGGGATCGAGTGGCACTTGAGCGAACTGGGTAACCCGATCCTGGCCAAGGCCACGGCGATCATCGAGTGCGAACTGTGGCGCGAATACGACGGCGGCGATCACGCGATCATCGTCGGCGCGGTGAAGCACCTGATCCTGCCCGACCAACCGGTGACGCCGATGATCTACCACAAAGGCAAACTTGGCCCCCTGCCCACCCTGGCCTGACGCGTTTTGTTGTAGGAGCGAGCTCGCTCGCGATGGTCGTCAACGATAACGCTGGCGGTCTGACACCCCGTAGCGTTCTCGAATTTTTCGCGAGCAAGCTCGCTCCTACAGGTAACCCTCTTTTTTATCAGGAGCCGGCATGAGCCCAGCAGCCTCGCAATTGTTCCGTCAGCAGGCCTACATCGATGGCCAGTGGCTGGACGCGCCGGATGGCGCCTGTCAGGACATCTTCAACCCGGCCACCGGTGAGCTGATCGGCCAGGTGCCGAATCTCGGCGCCGAGCACGCGCGCCTGGCCATCGAGGCCGCCAACAAGGCCTGGCCGGCCTGGCGCGCGCTGACCGCCAAGGAGCGCAGCAATACCCTCAAGTGCTGGCACGCGCTGATGCTGGAGAATGCCGACGCCCTGGCCGAGATCCTCACCCTCGAACAAGGCAAGCCACTGGCCGAAGCCAAGGGTGAAATCCTCTACGCCGCCAGCTTCATCGAATGGTTCGCCGAAGAGGCCAAGCGCATCTACGGCGACACCATTCCCAGCCACAAGGGCGATGCGCGCATCGTGGTCAGCAAGGAGCCAATTGGTGTCGTCGCGGCCATCACGCCGTGGAACTTCCCGGCGGCGATGATCACCCGCAAGGCCGGCCCGGCACTGGCGGCCGGTTGCCCGTGCATCGTCAAGCCAGCCCCGGAAACACCGTTCTCGGCACTGGCCATGGCTGCGCTGGCGGAACAGGCCGGGATTCCAGCGGGCATTTTCAACGTGATCACCGGCGATGCCATCGCCATCGGTGGCGAGCTGACCGGCAGCAGCCTTGTGCGCAAACTGTCGTTCACCGGCTCCACCGCCATCGGCAAACTGCTGATGGCCCAGTGCGCGCCGACCCTGAAAAAAGTCTCACTGGAACTGGGCGGCAACGCGCCATTCATTGTCTTCGACGATGCCGATCTGGAACGCGCGGTTGACGGCGCGCTGATCGCCAAGTTCCGCAACGCCGGGCAGACCTGCGTCTGCGTCAATCGCTTCCTGGTGCAGGACGGCATCCACGACGCCTTTGTCGCACGCCTGGCCGAGCGGGTTTCGCAACTCAAGGTCGGCAGCGGTTTCGATGATGGCGTCACCCAAGGGCCGCTGATCAACGAGCGCGCCGTGGCCAAGGTCGAAGAACACGTGCAAGACGCTCTGGCCCACGGAGCACAACTACTCTGCGGCGGCGAACGCCATGCCCTGGGCAATGGATTCTTCCAGCCGACCGTGCTTATCGACGTCACCACGCAGATGAAAGTCGCCCGGGATGAAACCTTTGGCCCGTTGGCCGCCGTGTTCCGTTTCGACACCGAGGCCCAGGCCGTCGAGATGGCCAACGACACCGAATTCGGCCTGGCCGCCTACTGCTACACCCGCGACCTGGGCCGCGCCTGGCGCATGAGCGAGGCGCTGGAGTACGGCATGGTCGGGATCAACGAAGGGCTGATTTCCACTGAGGTCGCGCCATTCGGCGGGATCAAGTCCTCGGGGTTGGGCCGTGAAGGGTCGAAGTACGGCATCGAGGATTACCTGGAACTCAAATACACCTTGATGGGCGGCCTTTGAGCCCGCGGGAGCTACGCAAATGAACAACGAAAAGTATGAAAAAGGCCTGAAGATCCGTACCCAGGTGCTGGGTGAGGCCTACGTCAATCGCTCCATCGAGAACGCCGACGACTTCACCCGACCGTTGCAGGAAATGGTCACCGAGTATTGTTGGGGTCATGTCTGGGGTCGTGAGGGTTTGTCGCTCAAGGAGCGCAGCATGATCAACCTGGCGATGATCTCGGCCCTCAACCGGCCCCATGAACTCAAACTGCATGTACGCGGCGCCTTGCGTAACGGCCTGAGTCGTGAGCAAATACGCGAAATATTGCTTCAGGTCGGCATTTACTGCGGTGTCCCCGCTGCCGTAGACAGTTTCCGGCTCGCCCGTGAAGCCTTCGCCGAAGCCGATGCCGAGGCCTCCAGTTAACCCTTGGCTGTTTGATCTGACCGGGCACGTAGATTTCCGTAATCGAAGTGCTCTTTTTTGCATGGACAGCCACAATCAGAGCGGACCCCATGAAACGCCTGCCACTCGACGACAGCTTCAAGGTCAATCGCAACCCCGTTACCCTGCGCGAAATCGTGCTGGATAAACTGCGAAGCGCCATCATGAACTTCCAGCTCCTGCCGGGAGACCGTCTGGTCGAACGCGATCTGTGCGATCGCCTGGGCGTCAGCCGTACCTCCGTGCGTGAAGCCTTGCGTCACCTGGAATCCGAAGGCCTGGTGGAATTCGCCGACGCCAAGGGCCCGCGTGTCGCGATCATCACCCTGGCCGATGCCGTGGACATCTACGAACTGCGGTGCGTACTCGAAGGGCTAATCGTGCAACTGTTCACCCTGCGCGCCAAGGCCAAGGACATCAAGGCCCTGGAAAAAGCCCTCGAAGAAAATCGCAAGGCGCTCAAAGACGGTGAGCTGCAACAGGTCATCGACTCGGTGCAAGGTTTCTACGATGTGCTGCTCGAAGGCTCGGGCAACCATGTCGCGGCCACTCAATTGCGCCAGTTGCAGGCACGCATCAGCTACCTGCGCGCGACCTCGGTATCCCAGGAGAACCGTCGCGGCGCCAGTAACCAGGAAATGGAACGCATGGTCGAGGCGATCAAGGGCGGTGATCCGTTGGCCGCCCACCAGGCTTGCGTCGACCACGTGCGTGCGGCCGCTGCCGTGGCCCTGGACTACCTCAAGCGCAAGCAGGAAGAAACCGGCGACATCCCGGCGATTACCTTGCCCATCGCGCTGAAAGAACCGCGCATAGGTCGCTGAAATGTTCAGCCCGAGCTTTTGCCCCAAGTGCGGCAGCGCAGACCTCAGGTCACAGTTGCCGCCGGGCGATACGCACGAGCGCCTGATGTGCCGCGGTTGCGGCTACATCCATTACATCAATCCGAAAATCATTGCCGGCTGCATCATCGAGCAGGACGGCAAATATCTGCTGTGCCAACGCGCGATTCCGCCGCGCCCGGGTACCTGGACGCTGCCGGCAGGCTTCATGGAAAGTGGCGAGACCACCGAACAGGCGGCCTTGCGCGAAGTCTGGGAAGAAAGCGGCGTGCGTGCCGAAATCGTCTCGCCCTATTCGATCTTCAGCGTGCCGAAGATCAGCGAGGTGTACATCATCTTCCGCGCCATCGCGCTGGAGATTACCGGGCAGTACGGCCCGGAAACCCTCGACTACAAGTTCTTCGCGCCCGAGGACATTCCCTGGGACAGCATCTACTATCCGGCGATCCGGCAGATCCTTGAGCGCTATATCGAGGAGCGCCAGGCCGGGGTTTATGGCATCTACATGGGCAATGACGACAGCGGGAAGATTCACTTTATTCGCTGAAAAAAACCATTCCCCCTGTAGCAGCGAGCCTGCTCGCGATGGTCGTCAACGATGACGCGTGCTGACTGACCGAACGCGTTGCTCTAACGTTTTTCGCGAGCAGGCTCGCTCCTACAGGGTCAAGCGGTGTTGATCAGAGCGGCGCCATGCCCTCGACGATAATGACCTCTGCCTTCGCCACGCCTTCGCGATGCCCCCTGGCCTCCTGATACAACGCCGAGTGATAGCAAGCCACCGCCTGCTCATAGGAATCAAACTCGATCACCACACTGCGCTGCGGCGTAGGCCGGCCTTCCATCGCCTCGCTGCGCCCACCCCGCGCCAGAATCCGACCGCCATACTGGGCAAACGCCTTCGGCGCCCGCTGGGTGTATTGGCTGTATTGATCGGGGTCGGTGACATCCACGTGAGCAATCCAGTACGCCTTCATAGTGACCTCTCGGTTTGTTTTGTATTACGGTATACCACAATACTCATCCAACAAACACTGAGACTCCAGCATGGCCTTCAACAGCATCGAAGAAATCATCGAAGATTACCGCCTCGGCAAAATGGTCCTGCTGGTCGACGACGAAGACCGGGAAAACGAAGGCGACCTGTTGCTGGCCGCCGACTGCTGCACGCCCGAGGCGATCAGTTTCATGGCCCGCGAAGCCCGTGGCCTGATCTGCCTGACCTTGACCGACGAGCACTGCAAACGCCTGGGCCTGGAGCAGATGGTGCCGAGCAACGGCAGCGTGTTCAGCACTGCCTTCACCGTGTCCATCGAGGCCTCCGTCGGGGTGACCACCGGTATCTCCGCCGCCGATCGTGCCTGCACCGTGGCCGCCGCCGTCGCTGCCAGCGCCGGCCCTGCTGACATCGTGCAACCCGGCCATATATTCCCGTTGCGTGCCCGGGAAGGCGGCGTGCTGACCCGCGCCGGTCATACCGAGGCCGGATGCGACCTGGCCCGCCTGGCCGGCCATACCCCGGCCTCGGTAATCGTCGAAGTGATGAACGACGACGGCACCATGGCCCGGCGCCCTGACCTGGAAGTGTTTGCGCGCAAGCACGGGATCAAGATCGGCACCATCGCCGACCTGATCCACTACCGTCTTAGCACCGAACACACCATCGTGCGCATCGGTGAGCGTGATCTGCCTACCGTGCACGGCACCTTTCGTCTGATCACCTTTGAGGATCGCATCGAAGGCGGTGTCCACATGGCCATGGTCATGGGCGATATGCGCCGCGATGAGCCGACGCTGGTGCGTGTGCATGTGATTGACCCGTTGCGCGATCTGGTCGGTGCCGAGTACAGCGGGCCGACCAACTGGACCTTGTGGGCCGCCTTGCAGCGTGTCGCCGCCGAAGGCCACGGCGTGGTGGTGGTGCTGGCCAATCACGAATCCTCCCAGGCGTTGCTCGAACGCGTACCGCAATTGACCCAGACGCCCCGACAGTTCAGCCGTTCGCAGTCGCGGATTTATTCGGAGGTGGGCACCGGTGCGCAGATCCTGCAAAACCTGGGTGTCGGCAAATTGCGCCATCTCGGGCCGCCGCTGAAATATGCCGGTTTGACCGGGTACGACCTGGAAGTGGTGGAGAGTATTCCTTTCACGGGTTGACGCTCCCACAAGGAATTGCGTCGCCGGGCAATCTTCGGAACCAATGAAAAAACGTTTTTGGCTGATAGCCGGTACGGCAAAATGCTTGCACAAAGTTTGGAATACCATAATATGATATTCCATAGACCGGACAGTCAGCACTGACTTGACGGACCTACTGCTCCCGATAGGCGGGCACTCCAAAGCCCCGCTCATAAACACAACAATGAGGGCGTGAAAATGGTGTTGAACAAACGTGCGACCGCAGTTCTTTTTGCGGGACTGCTGAGCGTGACCAGCCAGGCATTGCTGGCGGCTGAAAGCGTCAACTTCGTGAGCTGGGGCGGCAGCACCCAGGATGCGCAGAAGCAGGCCTGGGCGGATCCGTTCAGCAAGGCCAGCGGCATTACTGTCGTGCAGGATGGCCCGACCGACTACGGCAAACTCAAGGCCATGGTCGAGAGCGGCAACGTGCAGTGGGACGTGGTCGACGTCGAAGCCGACTTCGCCTTGCGCGCCGCCGCTGAAGGCTTGCTCGAACCCCTCGATTTCAAAGTCATTGAACGCGACAAGATCGACCCGCGCTTCGTCAGTGATCACGGCGTCGGCTCGTTCTTCTTCTCCTTCGTCCTCGGCTACAACGAAGGCAAGCTCGGCGCCAATAAACCTCAGGACTGGTCCGCGCTGTTCGACACCAAGACCTACCCCGGCAAACGCGCCCTCTACAAATGGCCAAGCCCTGGCGTGCTTGAACTGGCGTTGCTGGCCGACGGTGTAGCGGCGGACAAGCTCTACCCGCTGGACCTGGACCGCGCCTTCAAGAAACTCGACACCATCAAGAAAGACATCGTCTGGTGGGGCGGCGGCGCGCAGTCGCAGCAGCTGCTGGCCTCCGGTGAGGCGAGCATGGGCCAGTTCTGGAACGGCCGGATCCATGCCCTGCAGGAAGACGGCGCACCAGTCGGCGTAAGCTGGAAGCAGAATCTGGTCATGGCCGATATCCTGGTCATTCCCAAGGGTTCGAAAAACAAGGACGCGGCGATGAAGTTCCTGGCCAATGCCAGCAGCGCCAAAGGACAGGCGGACTTTTCCAACCTGACCGCCTACGCCCCGGTCAACGTCGACAGTGTGGCGCGCCTGGATTCGGCGCTGGCCCCTAACCTGCCGACCGCTTACGCAAAGGATCAGATCACTCTTGATTTCGCGTACTGGGCCAAGAACGGTCCGGCCATCGCGACACGGTGGAACGAATGGCTGGTCAAATGAAAATGACGGTAACCGCGTCCCGTCCATCGACGCCAGTCGGGAGCGCCTCCGGCGCTGTCGGCAAGGCGGCTGCGATGACGCAATCCCCTACCCTGGCGCAACGCTGGCGCGGATCGAGCAACCTGATTCCCGCCCTGCTGTTCCTCGGCCTGTTCTTTCTCGCGCCGCTGATTGGCCTGCTGTTGCGCGGCGTGCTGGAACCGGTGCCAGGGCTGGGCAACTATGAGCAACTGTTCGCCAACTCGGCCTATGCGCGAGTGTTGCTCAACACCTTCTCGGTAGCCGGTCTGGTGACGCTGTTCAGCCTGTTGCTGGGCTTCCCGCTGGCTTGGGCGATCACCCTGGTGCCGCGCGGCTGGGGGCGCTGGATCCTGAATATCGTGCTGCTATCGATGTGGACCAGCCTGCTCGCCCGCACCTACTCCTGGCTGGTGTTGCTGCAAGCCTCCGGGGTGATCAACAAGGCGTTGATGGCCATGGGCATCATCGATCAACCGCTGGAGATGGTGCACAACCTCACTGGCGTGGTGATCGGCATGAGCTACATCATGATCCCGTTCATCGTACTGCCGTTGCAGGCGACCATGCAGGCCATCGACCCGATGATCCTGCAGGCCGGTTCGATCTGCGGCGCCAGCCCCTGGACCAACTTCTTCCGGGTGTTCCTGCCGCTGTGCCGGCCGGGGCTGTTCTCCGGCGGTCTGATGGTGTTCGTGATGTCCCTCGGTTACTACGTGACCCCGGCGCTGCTGGGCGGTGCGCAGAACATGATGCTGCCCGAGTTCATCATTCAGCAGGTGCAGTCGTTCCTCAACTGGGGCCTGGCCAGCGCCGGCGCCGCGTTGCTGATCGTGATCACGCTGGTGTTGTTCTACTTCTACCTGAAGCTCCAGCCGGAATCCCCGGTTGGCGCCAGCAATGCGAGGTAAGCCGTCATGCTCCTGACCCCCAATGCCATGAGCCGGCGCATGCGCTTCGGCCTGTATGCCACCACCGGGCTGATCGGGCTGTTCCTGCTGCTGCCGATCGTGTTCATCGTGCTGCTGTCGTTCGGTTCGTCCCAGTGGCTGGTGTTCCCGCCGCCGGGCTGGACGCTGAAATGGTACGGCCAGTTCTTCTCCAACGCCGACTGGATGAGCGCGGCCATGGCCAGCCTCAAGGTCGCGGTGCTGACCACGTTCTTCGCCGTCGCATTGGGCCTGCCGACTGCGTTCGCCCTGGTTCGCGGCCGCTTCCCCGGCCGGGAAATGCTCTACGGCCTGTTCACCCTGCCGATGATCGTGCCGCTGGTGATCATCGCCGTGGCGGTGTACGCGCTGTTCCTGAAACTGGGCTACACCGGGACCATGTTCGCTTTCGTGGTCAGCCACGTCATCGTCGCATTGCCGTTCACCATCATTTCGATCATCAACTCGCTGAAGCTGTTCGATCAGTCGATCGAGGATGCGGCGGTGATCTGCGGTGCCTCGCGCCTGCAAGCGGTGTTCAAGGTGACCTTCCCGGCGATTCGTCCGGGCATGGTGGCCGGCGCCCTCTTCGCCTTCCTCGTCTCGTGGGATGAAGTGGTGCTGAGCGTGATGATGGCCAGCCCGACCCTGCAAACCCTTCCCGTGAAAATGTGGACCACCCTGCGCCAGGACCTGACGCCCGTGATCGCCGTCGCCTCGACGCTGCTGATCGGCCTCTCGGTATTGGTCATGGTGATCGCCGCCGCACTGCGCCGGCGCAATGAAATCAGCGCCTGAGCGCGCAGGAGTACGACATGAGTGCAGTGATCAACGATTCCGCGCAGCAAAATGACAAGCCCCTGGTCAGCCTGCGTAACCTGAACAAGCACTACGGCGACTTTGCCGCCGTGGACAACATCTCGCTGGACATCAAGGACGGTGAATTCCTCACCTTCCTCGGCTCCAGTGGCTCGGGCAAAAGCACCACGCTGTCGATGCTGGCCGGTTTCGAAACCCCGAGCAGCGGCGAGATCCTGGTCAACGGCCAGTCGCTGGTGAATGTGCCGCCGCACAAACGCGATATCGGCATGGTGTTCCAGCGCTATTCGCTGTTCCCGCACCTGTCGGTACGCGACAACATCGCCTTCCCGTTGGCCATCCGCAAACTGGCCGCCGCCGAACGCGAACGCCGGGTCGATGCAATGCTCAAGCTGGTGCAGCTTGAGCAGTTTGCCCATCGCCGCCCTTCGCAACTGTCCGGTGGCCAGCAGCAACGCGTGGCCATTGCACGGGCGCTGGTCTATGAGCCACGCATCCTGCTGATGGACGAACCCCTCGGTGCACTGGACAAGAAACTGCGCGAAGACTTGCAGGACGAACTGCGTCAGTTGCATCGGCGCCTGGGCATCACCATCGTCTACGTGACCCACGATCAGGAAGAAGCCATGCGCCTGTCCCAGCGCATCGCGATTTTCAGCCACGGCAAGATCGTCGGCCTGGGCAGCGGCTACGACCTGTACCAGAATCCACCGAATGCTTTTGTCGCCTCGTTCCTTGGCAACTCCAACTTCCTCAAACTCAAGGCCCAGGGTAATGCGGTGGCGACCTTCGAGGGGCAACCGCTGTCGATCCGACTCACGGCGGGCCTGCAAACTGATCAGAACGTGCTGCTGATGGTGCGTCCGGAAAAAGCCCTGGCCCTGAGCAATGAACAAGCCATTGCCGAGCCGCTGGCCGCCGGCTGGAACGAAGTCTCGGCCAAGGTCGTGGAAGTGCTGTTTCTGGGTGAAAGCCAGACGTGCAGCGTGGTCACCGCTGGCGGCACCTCGATGACGGTCAAGGCGCTGTCCGCCGCCGGCATGCCGCTCAAGTCCGGTGACCCGGTGCGGGTGCGCTGGGCTACCGCGGATGCCTGCGTCTACACCGAATGGGCCGAAAGCGACCTGAACAAGGCCGCCGGCGCTCACTGATCCATTGGCCTGCGCGCGCGGGCCACTATAATGAGTCACCCTCGGGCCACCACAACGTCGGGTTGTGGTGGCCTTTTTTCTGTCGCCTGTAAGATAAATTGGACAACGGATTCCTAAAATCCCGGTTTAATGCTAAATAGTGCTCAGTATTTTTAACACCCGACCCTGTCGTGCCACACAGTGCAACGAGAATAACGATATGAAAGTCCATTTCGAGAAAAGTGAAGTGTTTGGGACCCTCCACCTGCAAGCGGCGGTGGCAGCATGATCGAAGTTACCGAAGTTTCCATTGCCGAGTTGCGCGCCGCGCTCGAATCCGGCCAGACCACCTCTGTTGAGCTGGTTCAGGCTTATCTTGCGCGGATCGACGCCTTTGACGGCCCCGAAACGCCTACCGCACTGAACGCGGTCGTGGTTCGCAACCCCGAGGCGCTCGCCGAAGCCCAGGCGTCCGACGCCCGTCGCGCCAAGGGCCAGACGCTGGGGCCGTTGGACGGGATCCCCTACACCGCCAAGGACAGCTATCTGGTCAAGGGCCTCACCGCCGCTTCCGGGAGCCCGGCCTTCAAGGACCTGGTCGCCTATCGCGATGCGTTCACCATCGAACGCCTGCGCGCCGCCGGGGCCATCTGCCTGGGCAAGACCAACATGCCGCCAATGGCCAACGGCGGGATGCAGCGTGGTGTCTACGGCCGCGCCGAGAGCCCGTACAACGCTGACTACCTCACCGCCCCTTTCGCCTCCGGCTCGTCGAACGGTGCCGGCACGGCGACCGCGGCCAGTTTCTCGGCCTTCGGCCTGGCGGAAGAAACCTGGTCGAGCGGCCGTGGACCGGCTTCGAACAATGGCTTGTGCGCCTACACCCCTTCGCGCGGCGTGATCTCGGTGCGCGGCAACTGGCCGTTGACCCCGACCATGGACGTGGTCGTGCCGTTTGCCCGGACCATGGCCGACCTGCTCGAAGTGCTCGACGTGGTGGTGGCCGATGACCCGGACACCCGTGGCGACCTGTGGCGCCTGCAGCCCTGGGTGCCGATCCCGAAATCTTCTTCGGTACGCCCTGAGTCCTATGCCGCGCTGGCCGCGAATAGCGATGCGCTCAAAGGCAAGAAATTCGGCATCCCGCGCATGTACATCAACGCCGACCCTGAAGCCGGCACCTCCGAAGCACCGGGCATCGGTGGCCCGACTGGCCAACGCATCAACACTCGTCCTTCGGTGATCGGGCTCTGGGAACAGGCGCGCAAGGCCCTCGAAGCCGCGGGCGCTGAAGTGCTCGAAGTGGACTTCCCGCTGGTCTCCAATTGCGAGGGCGATCGCCCTGGTGCGCCGACCGTGTTCAATCGCGGCATCGTCTCCAAGGAATTTTTACACCATGAACTGTGGGACCTTTCCGCCTGGGCCTTCGATGATTTCCTGCAAGCGAACGGCGATCCCAAACTGAATCGCCTCGTCGATGTCGACGGCCCGCAGATCTTCCCTCATGACCCGGGCACCCTGCCCAACCGCGAGGGTGACCTGGCCGCCGGCATGGATGAATACGTGCGCATGGCCGAACGCGGTATCACGCCATGGGATCAGATCAGTACGGTGCCGGACGGCCTGCGCGGCCTGGAAAAGACCCGCAAGATCGATCTGGAAGACTGGATGGATCGCCTGGGCCTCGACGCGGTGCTGTTCCCGACGGTGGCCGATGTGGGTCCGGCGAATGCCGATGTCGATCCGCAATCGGCGGATATCGCCTGGAGCAACGGCGTATGGGTCGCCAACGGCAACCTCGCCATCCGTCATCTCGGTGTGCCGACGGTCACCGTACCGATGGGCGTGATGCCGGACATCGGCATGCCGGTCGGCCTGACGTTTGCCGGGCGCGCCTATGACGACTCGTCGCTGCTGCACCTGGCGTCGGCGTTCGAGTCGACCGGCAGCAAACGCATGATCCCGCCGCGTACCCCGCCATTGGTCGCTGACAAGCGCTGACCCGTAAACCGTGGCGGCTCACTCGAGCCGCCACGGCTGGCAAATCAGGGATCAACCTGGGCCATCAGCTCGGTAATCGATTCCGGCCGCTTGGCATAACGCTGTGCCAGCACCGCACAGACCATCAGTTGAATCTGGTGGAACAACATCAGCGGCAAGATCAGCAAGCCAATGGTGCTACCGGCAAACAGCACCTGCGCCATCGGCACGCCGGTCGCCAGGCTTTTCTTCGAGCCGCAGAAGAGAATGGTGATGCGATCTTCCCGGTTGAAGCCGAATGCCTTGCCCAGTACGGTCGAGGCCACCAACACTAGCGCCAGAACGATGCAGCAGACCAGCACCAGCCCAAGCAGATCCAACAACGGAATCTGCTGCCAGATGCCTTCGATCACCGCTTCGCTGAATGCGCCGTAGACCACCAGCAGAATCGAACCCTGGTCGACGAACTTCAACCAGCTCTTGTTGCGCGCCACCCAGTTGCCGATCCAGCGCCGCGCGATCTGCCCGGCAATGAACGGCAGCAGCAACTGCGCGCTGATCTTGAGGATGGCGTCGAGGGTCGAGGCGCCTTCGCCATGGACATTCAGCAGCAGGGTCACCAGCAACGGCGTGAGGAAAATCCCGAACAGGCTGGACGCCGCCGCGCTGCAAATCGCCGCCGGGATGTTGCCCCGCGCCAGCGAAGTAAAGGCAATCGCCGACTGCACCGTGGCGGGCAGCGCGCACAGGTAGAGCATGCCCATGTACAGGTCATTGCCGATCAGCGGCGACAGCAGCGGCTTGAGCGCCAGACCGAGCAACGGAAACAGCACGAACGTCAGGCTGAACACCAGCAAATGCAGGCGCCAGTGCCCGGCACCGGCAATGATCGACTCGCGGGACAGCTTGGCGCCATGCAGGAAAAACAGCAGCGCAATGGCGATGTTGGTCAGCCAGCCAAAACCGAGCGCGACCTGGCCGCTGGCGGGCAGCAGGCTGGCGAGCGTCACTACGCCGATCAGGGTCAGGGTGAAGTTGTCGGGTAACAAACGGGGGCGAGTCATGGGGGGTGATCATCCGGGGGTTGCCAGTACATGAAAGCGACTCTAACGTGCCTGATAATTACCGACTAACGCCGATGAGCCAGCTGATGCCGCCTAAAGGACATGACAAGAGTGTTCGACGCAGTATTCCCGGGCTGTCCAGCCTGCCACGACCGCTCTACGGCCGTACCGAATCGCTGCCCAATCGCGCACTGACCCGGCGCCACAGCCACCCGTGGGTGCAGCTTTCCTATGCGATTGCGGGTGTGCTCGAAATACAGACCGGCGTCGGGCGTTTCGTGGCCCCGCCGGAGCGTGCCGTGTGGATTCCGGCAGGCATGCCGCATCGGGTGTTCAGTTCGCCGCGCACGGAAATGCGCAGCCTGTACATCGATTGCAGCGTTTCGACGTGGGCACCGCCGGGCTGTCATGTACTAGGGGTCAGCGATTTGTTGCGCGAGTTGATCCGCGCCTTCAGTCAGGTTCCGGTGGAATACGATCAGGACGGGCCGCACGGCCGGTTGGCCCAGGTGATTCTGGATCAGTTGGCCGAGGCACCACAGATCGACTTGATGCTGCCGCTGCCCCAGGACAGTCGATTGCGGCAAATCGCGCAAAGCCTGGAGTCGCACCCGGAGCAACAGACCACACTCAGTCACTGGAGCGAGCAATTCGGCGTCACCGAGAAAACCCTCAGTCGCCTGTTCCTGCGCGACACCGGCCTGAGTTTTCGCGCCTGGCGCCAGCGCTTGCGCCTGCTCGGCGCCCTGACGCCACTGGAACAGGGCGAGCGAGTGACCGACGTCGCGCTGGCCTGTGGCTACGACTCGACGTCGGCGTTTATCGCCGCCTTCCGCCAGCAGTTCGGCGAAACACCGGGGGAGTTTTTTCGCTGAGCCCTGCACAAGACAACCTGTAGGAGCGAGCTTGCTCGCGAAAAACCCGAGAACGCCGCGGGGCACCTGCCAACCAACGTTATCGTTGACGACCATCGCGAGCCGGCTCGCTCCTACAGGGATTGCACATAAAGATCCCGGCGTTACTGATCGGACTTGATGCTGGTCCAGACCCGGGTACGGACCCGCTCAAGCTTTTGCGGCAATGGCTGCACGACGTACAGCGTCTTCAATGCCTCGCTGGTCGGTGTCAGGTTCGGGTTGCCGGTAATGTCCTTGTTGATCAGCGCCAGCGAGTCCTTGTTGGCATTCGGGTAACCGAGGAAGTCGCTGATCGGCGCGATGACTTTCGGGTCCAGCAGGTGGTTGAGGAACTCGTGGGCCTCGGCGACGTTCTTCGCGCTTTTCGGGATGGCGAAGGTGTCGAACCAGATCGGCGCGCCTTCTTTCGGCAGGCGCCAGTCGACGACCACGCCGTTGCCCGCCTCTTTGGCGCGATTGCCGAATTGATAGAAGCTGCCGGAGTAGCCGATGGCCACGCAGATATCGCCGTTGGCGATGTCGGTCATGTACTTGGCGGAGTTGAAATAGGTGACGTAGGGACGAACCTTGAGCATCAATGCCTTGGCTTTTTCGTCGTCATCGGGGTTCTGGCTGTTCGGATCCAGCCCCAGGTAATGCAGCGCCAGCGGCAAGATCTCCGACGGTGAGTCGAGCATCGCTACGCCACAGGCCTTGAGCTTCTCCATGTTCTCGGGCTTGAACACCAGGTCCCAGCTGTCCACCGGCGCATTTTCACCCAGCGCCGCCTTGACCTTGGCCGGGTTGAAACCGATCAGCACAGTGCCGTACATGTAGGGCACACCGTACTGGTTGCCCGGGTCGTTCTTGTCCAGCAACTTGAGCAATGCAGGGTCCTGGTGCGACCAGTTCGGCAACTTGGACTTGTCGAGTTTCTGGAACACGCCCGCCTTGATCTGGGTTTCGATGAACTGGTTAGACGGCACCACCAGGTCGTAGCCCGAGTTGCCGGTCAGCAGCTTGGCTTCCAGGGACTCGTTGGTGTCAAACGTGTCCCAGGTCACCTTGATCCCGTTGTCCTTGGCGAAATCCTTCGGCACGGACGGCAGGATGTAGTCCGCCCAGTTGTACACCCGCAATTCGCGCTGTTCGGCATGCACCGCGCTGGCCAGCAGCGACAGTCCGCAAAGGGTGGCGCCCAGTATGCGTTTCATTGAGTCCATGGATCATTTCCCCAAGTGTGGCGTGAGTTCGATGGTTTTTATGTTCTGTACACGGCAGCAGCCTTGAAAACAGCCAAGGGCAAGGAAGTGAAGCGTCTGGTTGTGGTTTACACCTTGGGTTGCCGACTCAGCCACCCGCATCTGATTCTTGCTGACGGCGTCTCCGGTTCACAGCGTGAGGCAGGCCAAAAGGAGATCAAAATGGCCAAAATACATGTCCGTTTTGATCAGCGGTGAGAGGCCTTTCACCGAGGTTAGACCAAACAGCCGATGCCCGGTCAGCCTCGTAGCTGCTTATTGCGCAACACACCAATAACAAGTTGGCGAGGCTTCGATGCGTGCTCCACTCCTGCTTGCCCTGCCCCTGCTCGGCCTGCTCAGTGCCTGTTCCGAGCCCTATGACCCGCAACCGCTGACCAGCAACGGCAGCAGCTACATGCATTCCGATGGCTACAGCTCCGACACGCACCCTAAAGCTGCTGGGCCGCTATCCATGGCCGACACCTCCGGCGCCTATTTCTATGTCGACGAACAGAGTCGCGTGGTCATCGCCGATGCCGAGCAGCACAACCAGCGCGTCGTGCATCATCAGGATGAGTCCGGTGCGTGGTCGTTCTAAGCGGTCGACAACCGGGACCTGAGCGACAAGGTCCCCCAGGGTTGTGTGAAGCCTGCCAACTCGTTCCTCAAGAACCGTAAGTGGCCATGACCGCAGAAACGGATATGTACCCCATCACCAAAGCCCTATACCCCGGACTACAAACCAAGGCGAAACTGCTTAGGCGTAATCCCGAACTGCTTGCGAAACGCCCGAATGAAATTGCTCGGCTGCCGATACCCCAATCGCTGGGCAATCCGCTCAATCGGCTGGTCCCCCGCCGTCAACCAGTGCCGCGCCAATTCCAGGCTATCGCTACGGGTGTGTTGCGTCCCAGCAGTCTGCCAGTGCCGCAACATGCTCTGATGCAAAAACCCATTGGCCCCCAGCAAAGGCTCACCGAGACTGGCCGCTGGCAGGCTCAGACACGGATGTGAACCCTCAAGCACCTCGACACCCATGCTACGCAACCACTGCCCGGCAGCCTGTTGCGGCGTCAAGTGGACCGCGATAAACACCTCGGCCGGCGCGCGCCCCAACCGTCGGGCGATGTTGCGCACCAACGTCAGGGTTGCCGCATCGAGACCAAAAAAATGCGGCATCTGGTCAACACTGCGCAAATGCAAGCGGGCCTGCCCGTCACCCTCCTCCAGTTCCGCTACTACGTAGTTGGTCACCCGCGGCAGGAAGTCAGTGAAACACGCCAGGCTCGCGCGAAGGGTCGCGGCGGAATCCAACAGAATGTTCAAACCCCGTAACGTGGTAGTCGCCATACCGTTAACCAGTTCGCAGCCAAACGACACCCCGGCGCCCGCACGCTCGCATTCATTCCACAGGCGTTCGACCAGGTGCGCGGGCACGTGCAGGTCCTGCCCTTCGAGCAACGACAGGCAGATGCCGGCCCGTTGCAGCAGTTGGTCCTGGCACAGTCCGGACTGCCGGGCATGGCTGAGAATGGTACGGGTGAAGGCGCTGGAGATGAACGGTTGGCTGGTCATGGCAAGTTACGGCGAGAAGACAGGCGTGTACTTATGCCAGCCCCTGTGATATCGATCCAATGCATTAAAAGTATCCGACAAATGCAGGAGACGCATGATGGACCTACGACAACTCCGCCACCTTGTCGCCCTGGCCGATTACCGCAACTTCGGCCGTGCCGCCGAGGCGATCAACCTTAGCCAACCCGCCTTCAGTCGCAGCATCCAGACCCTGGAGCGCGACCTCGACTGCGCGCTGGTGGAACGCAGCAGCCGCGAATTCCGTCTGACTGGCCAGGGTGAACTGGTACTGCAACATGCCCGGCGCCTGCTCGCCGGCAGCCAGGCCCTGCAAAACGAACTGACGCAATACAACGGCCTGACCGGTGGTGAGTTGCACTTCGGCTGCGGCCCGTACCCGGCCCAGGTACTGGTGCCCGAGGCGCTGGCGGAATTCATCCAGGCTCACCCGGCGATCCGCATCAGCTTCCACCAAGGCGACTGGGAGCAACTGGCGGTCTGGCTTCGCGAACAGCAGATCGAATTCCTCGTAGCCGACGCGCGGTACTTCACTGGCGACCCGCAATACCAGGTTCAGCTGTTACGCCCTCGACGTGGGCGGTTCTTTTGCCGTGTTGGTCATCCCTTGATGCAGCAACAGAACCCGTCCCTGCGCGCCCTGCTCGATTACGCGGTGGTCGGCACGCGAATACCGCCGATGATCCGCAAGATCCTCGCCGATGTGCAGGGCGAGGCGGACTTCAACCCGAGCGTGGAGTGCGCGCAATTCGATGCGATCCGCCGCGTGGTGATGCGCTCCGATGCGGTGGGTATAGCCACCATGGAGGCCTTGGCCGAACTGGTGGACCAGGGCCTGATCCGGCTGCTGGAGTTTACCGACGTGCCCCAGGAGGATCCCGGCCTGCAATTGCATTACGGCATCGTCAGCCGAGCCGGGCATTCCCTGACACCCGCCGCGCTGGCGATGGTTGAGGCTGTGCTGACGGTCGACCGACGCTTGCTGGCGTCGAACTAGGCACATCCGGAACACGCACAAATCCCTGTAGGAGCGAGCTTGCTCGCGATGGTGTATCAGTCGACACAGCGGTGAATGACACTCCATCGCGAGCAGGCTCGCTCCTGCAGGGGTAGATCACGCGCGCCGCGCCAGCGACTGCAAGGCCCGGGGCTCACCAAGGGCGCGCAGCAGGCAGTGCATCGCCTCCTCGCGGCTGCGCTCGAAGCGATAGCGCGACTCGATGTACAGCGCCAGTTTCAATGCCACGGGTTCGTCCAGGGGCAGCGGCACATGTTGCAGGCCCAGCACGTTGGCGACCCGGCTTGGCAGGCTGATGCCGAACGGCTGGCGATCGGTGATCAGCTTCGCGGCCAGGGTGCTTTGGGTGCTCATCGCCACATTTCGGCGCAGGCCTTTCAAGCCAAGCTGCAAGTCCACCGGGCTGAGCCCGTCGCGGCGGCTCGACACCTGGATCTGCGGCTGCTCCAGATACTCCTGCAGGGTGCGCGGCGGCTCCTTGAGCGCGGCGCCATAGGCGAACACATAATGGTCGGCGGGCAATGCCTGTTTGTGCAGGCCGGCAAGCCCGGCCAGCGGTTGGTCGAGGTCGATCAGGATATCCAGCTTGCCGCTGGCCAGATCCTGCAAGGCGTCGCGGCGCCGGGGCTGGAAATAACGCACCTGCCAATCGGCGTGGGGCGACTCGAGCAAGGCATCGAGCAACACCGGTTGCAGGCAATCCAGACAACTGATGCGCAGCAGTGGATTGTTCTGCCGCGCGGCGGGAATCATGCGCAAGCCATCGCGCAATGACTCCAGCGCTGCACGCACGTAGTCGGCCAGACGATGGGCGACCAGTGTCGGCGTCACCCCCAGGCGACTCTTGATGAACAGCGGGTCGCCGCACAACTCGCGCAGGCGACGCAACGCATTGCTCATGGCCGGTTGCGACAGGCACATCACCTCGGCCGCACGGGTGACGCTGCGCTGCTGATAAATCGCATCGAAGGCAAGCAACAGGTTCAAATCGAGTTGGCGTAAATCAAGCATGGTCTTGCTCCGGCAAATCGCTTAACGTCGGGCAGCCTAACCAGTGTTGCGGAACGAGCTGTGAGCCCTAAATGACAAAAAGCGATCAGCCACTACGCGATCAATCGATACCCAATGCGTTCTACGCGCCGACCCTGCTGCCGGCCATCGAAGAGTTGCTGGCCCGTGGCGTGGACCGGGACAGTATCGAGGGCCTGTTTCGTCGTAGCCTGTTCGAGTTGCGCACGCCATTCATGCGCATTCCGCTGTTCATGTCGCGGCGCTTCTGGGCGTTTGCCCTGGAGCAGACCGGCGACCCGCTGATCGGCCTGGCGTCTGGCCGGCGTTTCGTTTCCACCGCTACCAATGGCCTGACGTACTTGTTCGACGTGGCCGACTCACTGGACAGCGCCTGCCAGTATTTCGTGCGTTTCTTTCCGTTTTTCAACGGGCACTTCCAGGCGCGGATCGTGCGCGGCGACGACAGCGTCCAATTGCACCTGCTCGACCGCGGCAGTGTGAAAACCTGCGCGGCAACCGCCGATTACATTCTCATCAGCCTGTGCAGCATGTTGCGACGCAAATTCCTCGCCAGCGGCCTGGAGCGTGATCCGGTTCTGGGCGTCGGGCTGGCCGGCGCTTGCACGGCCAACGCGCAGGAACATCAACAAGCCTTTCGCGCACCGGTGCAATGGGGGCAGGCGCAGCACTCGATCCGCCTCGATCCACAGTTGTTCGTCATCCCGTTGACGCCGGGCAATCATGAACTGGAACACACGCTGATCGAGCTACTGGAGCAGACCCGACGCAACAGTGAACCAACCTTGCTGGAGCAAGTCTGCGACCATTTGATCGGCAACCTCGCCGAAGCCAACTGGCAGCAATTCTGTACCACCCAGCACATGCTCGAGCGCACCGCCGCTCGACGCTTGAAGGCGTTGGGCTGGAGTTTTTCAGAGTTGCTCGACGAATACCGTCGCTACCGGGCCGAAGATTTTTTGCAGGGAACGGACCTGGAGCTGGTGGAGATTTCCGACCGCCTGGGCTACAGCGATGTGCAAAGCTTCAATCGTGCCTGCCTGCGGTGGCTGGGGTGTGCACCGGGTGCCTGGCGAACCCGGCAAGGTCGATAAAAAACCACACGCGTTCGACCCCAATGACCACTGTCGATTGGGCGCAACCAAGGATGTGCTGGAAGGCATCATGATCGGTGACTCGTTTGCCATTCACTGCACCGGCATGATCAACATTCCGGCCAGGCCCGACAACATCACACTCATGGACTCCTGCCAACCGATCCTCGGCTACACAGCCGAGATACCCCGGTGTAGGCGACCATTGAATGGACGCCCGTTGCCGCTCACAGGCAGTTGGCTGACAAAGACAGCCTCATTGAATTTGCTATGACTCGACAGGCACTTGACCAATAGATTGTTGGACATTTTCTAACATCCGAATTGCGCGAACTGTTCGTAAGAACTGTCAGCCGTTGTGAAAAGTCGTCATTACATCGGTGACTAAGCCCTGCCCCCCCAAGCCGCTACCCCCCTTGTACTTCAAGGCTTTCGACAGAATGTCGCTTTCTTGAGACTTTCGCCGAACAGTCAAAATCGGGAGGAATGAAACCCAATAGTGGTACGACTTTGATATCAATAGCCCCACATTCGGGAACGTCTTTCCCCTTCAACCTACCGGTTTGCTGATACGGTTTGCCGAGGCTGGTCTATACCCCCTTTTGACAGTCTGGTTTTGCAACTCTCCACCGTTTCACGAGGCACGCTGATATGGACGTGAGCGTATTTGGTACGGGCTATGTTGGCCTGATACAAGCAGCTGCATTGGCCGATGTCGGACATCGCGTCCTGTGTGTCGACATCGATCCGAACAAGATCCGACAACTGCAACAGGCCGTGCCACCGATCAGTGAGCCGGGGCTTTGCGGCACCCTTGAAGAAAACATCAAGGCCGGTCGCCTGCTCTTCACCACTCAAGCCAGCGATGCGGTAGAGCACGCCGAGCTGATCTTCATCGCCGTTGGTACGCCCGCCGACGAAGACGGTTCGGCCGACCTCAGCCATGTGCTGAACGTGACTCGGCAGATTGCCAGTTTCATGAAGGCCGACCGCACCCTGATCATCAAATCCACGGTGCCGGTAGGCACGGCGGACCAGGTAAGTGCCACTGCCATTGAAGAGTTGCGGCGCGGCGGCAAAGGTTCGCTGAAGGTACGGGTGGTGTCCAACCCGGAGTTTCTCAAGGAAGGCAGTGCCCTGGCCGATTGCATGCGCCCGGACCGGATCATCATCGGAACTGCTGACGATGAAGCCCGCAGCCAGATGAGCGAGCTCTACGCACCGTTCTGCCGCAACCACGACAAATTGATGTTCATGGACAACCGCAGCGCCGAGTTGACCAAGTACGCAGCGAACGCGATGCTGGCCACGCGCATCAGTTTCATGAACGAACTGGCCAACCTCACCGAGTTACTGGGAGCAGATATAGAAGCCGTGCGCAAAGGCATCGGTTCGGACCCGCGCATCGGTTACCACTTCATCTATCCCGGTTGCGGCTTCGGCGGTTCCTGCTTCCCCAAGGACCTGCGCGCTCTGCTGCACACCGCCGAACACGCCGGAATGTCCCTGAAGTTGCTGCGTAGCGTGACCGACGTCAACGACCACCAGCGGCATATCCTGTTCAGCAAACTCAAGGCGCATTTTCCCGGTGGACTGGCTGGCAAGTCCATCGCCGTGTGGGGCCTGGCGTTCAAACCCAACACCGATGACATGCGCGAAGCACCGAGCCGCAACCTGATGGAGGCGCTCTGGGCTGAAGGTGCGAGCGTGCAAGCCTACGACCCGGAAGCCATGTCCGAATGCCGGCGTATTTACGGCTACCGCGACGACCTGCATCTGTGCGCTACCCGCGATGACACACTCGAAGACGCCGATGCCCTGGTGATCTGCACCGAGTGGAAGAACTTCCGCGTAGTGGACTTCGACAGGCTGGCAAGCAAACTGCGAAAACGGGTGATCGTGGACGGGCGCAACCTGTACAGCCCGGAACAGGCGGCGGCCGCCGGCCTGCATTACAGTGGCATCGGCTTGCGCCGCATCAAGCCCGAGGCCGTCCATCCATGAAGATTCTCGTCACCGGAGCAGCCGGCTTCATTGGTGCCCATTGCGTGCTGCGACTGTTGCGCGATGGACACCAGGTGTTCGGCCTCGACAACTTCAACAGCTACTACGATCCGCAACTCAAGCACGATCGCGTGCGTTGGGTGCAGGAGCAGACGCGCCCCTTCCCGCTCTCAATGGTTGACCTGGCCGATACAGCGGCCATCGAGGCACTGTTTGCCAGGGAAAAACCGGAGATCGTGATCCACCTCGCGGCCCAGGCCGGGGTGCGTTATTCCCTGGAAAATCCCCGGGCCTACCTGGACAGCAACTTGAGCGGGTTCCTGAACATCCTCGAAAGCTGCCGCAACCACCCGGTCAAACACTTGATCTACGCTTCCTCCAGTTCGGTGTATGGCGCCAACCAGCACACACCGTACTCGGTGCACGATGGTGTGGATCATCCACTGTCGCTGTACGCCGCGACCAAGAAGTCCAACGAATTGATGGCCCACAGTTACAGCCACCTGTTCGGTATTCCCTGCACCGGGCTGCGCTTCTTCACGGTGTACGGCCCCTGGGGACGGCCTGACATGTCGCCGATCCAGTTCGCCCGGGCCATCGCAGAAGAACGGCCACTGAAGCTGTTCAACTACGGCGAGCACCAGCGGGACTTCACCTACATCGACGACATTATCGAGAGCATCACACGCCTGATCGACCGCCCACCGCAAGCCAACGCTCAATGGGACCGCGAACAACCAGACCCGGCCACGAGCATGGCACCCTGGCGGATTTTCAACATCGGTGGCCAGCACCCGGTAGCGCTCAAGGACTATCTGGCATTGCTGGAAAAACACATGGGGCAAAAAGTCCGGGTCGAACTGCTGCCCCTGCAACCCGGCGATGTCCTCAACACCTGCGCCGATGCCAGTGAGCTGGCCCGCGCTACCGATTTCCAACCGCGTATCGAGCTGGATGAGGGACTGAGGCGCTTCGTTGCCTGGTTCCGCTCTTACTACTGATTGCGTCCCTCATGCCGCACACGCATGAACTCTGCGGAGAATTTATGTCTGAACACGAAAAAGGTGTGCCACTTAGCAATTTGCGTAGAGAAAAGCGCTTGGACCCCGAGCAGCGCATGCGCATGGATGCCGCGATCCACATGCAGGGTTGTGGTTGGATAACCGGTCGCGAAGGTGGCCGGCCATGGACCCTGTCACGCACCAACCGCATCCTGGCCTGCCTCGGCGCGCTGCTGATCCTGGTGCTGATTTCCCCGGTGCTGCTGGGGCTGGCGCTGGCCATCAAACTCACCAGCCCGGGACCGGTGATGTTCGTGCAAAAGCGTACCGGTTACCGCGGCCGCATGTTCGGCATGTACAAATTCCGCACCATGGTCGTCAACGCCGAGGAACTCAAGGAGTCCCTGCGACACCTGAACAAGCACGGCACCGACGCCATCGATTTCAAGATCGACAAGGACCCGCGCATCACCGGTATTGGCGGCTTCCTGCGGCGCACCAGTCTCGACGAGCTGCCGAACCTGTTCAACGTGGTGACTGGCGACATGCGCCTGGTAGGCCCCAGGCCGACTTCGTTCAATGCCTACCGCTACAAGAACAAACACCTTGTGCGCCTGAGCATCTACCCCGGCATGACCGGCCTGTGGCAAATCTCCGGGCGCAGCAATATCGACTTCGATCAGCGCGTTGAGCTGGATCTCACCTACATCTCCAAGCAGAGCCCGCTGCTTGATTTGAGGATTCTGTTGAAAACCCCTTTAAAAGTTTTCAGCGGTCACGGAGCGAGTTAAATGGACGGGTCAACGGCTAAAAGCCTCAGCATTGCCAGCCCGAGCGAGTCCAATCTGGCATCGACCGTGCTCGACCAGAACCTGCGGATCCTTTTCCTGACCGCCGCCAACCCCGGCGCAGGCACTACTACCAGCGCCCTGGCGCTGGCCAGTCAACTGGCGAAGATGAGCAGCGGCCTGGTGCTGCTGGTGGATGCCAGTCAGTCGGCGACCAACCTCACGCAACAATTGGGGCTGAGCAAGGAACGGGGATTTCGCGACTTATTGTTCAACACCCAGAGCCCGCCCTTGTTGCAGGACTGTGTGGTGGATGTCTCCAGCCTGCCCTTTCACGTTCTGCCATTTGGCCGCTACTCCCGTGGTAACGAACACCTGACACCCGAGCGCCTGAGCCCGCTGCTCGATCAACTCGGCATCCGGTACCGCTTCGTGGTGATCGACGGCGACGCGGTGTATTCGGCCTCCGACACCCTGGTCATCAGCACCCAGGTGGACGGCGTGATCCTGGTCGTGCGCTCGGAAGACACCCGCTGGGAGGTGGCCCAGGCCGCGGCCCAGCGCTTGAGCCAGGCGGGAGCGAAGCTGGTCGGCAGCGTGTTCAACCGACGCAAGTACTACATGCCCGAATGGCTGTACAGAAACCTGTGAGCAGTCAGACAAGGATGACGCCATGAACGCCAAGATGCTTGTCCTGCTGTTGCTGCCCCTTGCAGGTTGCTCCAGCACTTCCTCCGACGAATCCCAAAGCATGCCGGTGCAAATCCTCACGGCCCCACCGGCCAACGCCCAAGCCACCGACGTACCCAAGGTCGAGCAGACGCTGCGCCCACAGGATGTGCTGGACGTGATCTTCCACATCAGTACCAGTGGCTCGGCCGCCTATCGCGTGCAGTCCGGGGACACGATCGCGCTGAAGTTCACCGCCGCCAGCCAGCTCAACGGCAACCAGTTGGTGCTGCCCGATGGCACCATCGAACTGCCTGGGGCCAACACCACGGTGAAAATCGAAGGCCTGACCCGCGATGAAGCACGGGACGCGATTCAGCGCGCCTACGATCGCAAACAGCTGTTCCAGCCCAACCGCAATCAGCTGTCAGTGATGGTGGTGAACCCTCTGGCCAATGAGTGGAACCTCAAGTCCGTGCTCAACCACCCCGCCACCGGCATGAGCCGGGAAATCACCGTGGGCACTGACGGCTACGCCAGTTTCCCGGAAATCGGCGCCGTGCCGCTGCACGGCATGACCGTCAACCAACTGGAGGCCTATCTAAATAAACGCTACGCCACCCTGCCGGGGCGCATGACCGTGGACGTGTTGCTCAAGTCCACCGCCGGCAACGAAATCTATGTACTGGGTGAAGTCGGACAGCCGGGCGCCTATCCGATCCGCCGCCCGGTGTCGGTGCTTGAAGCCCTGACCATGGCCCGCGGTTCCAACGTCAAGGCACGCCTGGACTCGGTGATGATCATGCGGCGCAACGGCAACCAGGTGGTCGCGCATCGTTACGACGTGGAAAACGCCTTGTCCGGCGACGCCACCCAGATCGCCTACCTGCAAGCGGACGACATGCTGTACGTGCCCAAAACCAAACTGGCCAGCGCCGGTGAGCTCGCGCGGCAACTGGCGGACGTCGTGTTGTTCCAGGGCATGGGCCTCAGCTTCAGCTACCGCGTCGACAACAAAGACGACAACAGCAATTAACTCTCAGGTGGCCCATGAATCCAAAGGAAAACTACCTGCATGAGTTCTTCAGGATCTTCTTCGCCAACAAGCAGCTGGTGAAGCGAGTTTTCCTGATCTTTGCCGTGATCGCCGTGGTCTTGCCGCTGTTGCTCAAGCAGAGTTTCGATATCACCGCCCAGGTGATCGTGCAGTCCAAGAAAATCTCCCAGGGGGATGCCACCAGCACCCTCAATCAGGAAAACGCTTCCTTCATTCCACCGTCGCTGGCGGACATGGAGACCGAGAGCAACATCCTGCGTTCGCCGGCCTTGATCCGCCAGACCATCAGCGAGTTGCGCGAAAAGGGTGAGTACACGCTACCTGTGAGCGCCTTCAACAAACTGCTGGTGCAGCCGTTCAAACGGTTTGTCACCAATCCCGTTCGCGAACACGTGACCAACCCGATCCGCAACCTGCTCGGACTACAGACCGATCCGGTACGCGACACCGTGCTCGATGCCCTCACGCAGCAAGCATCCGCTGCCCTCAAGGTTGAAACTTTGCCGGGCTCCAACGTGATCTCGATCGTCTACCGCTTTCCTGACCCGGCCCAGGGCACCCGATTCGTCACCGCCCTGCTGCAAAATTACCTGGTCAGCCGCCAGGAAATGCAGTCCATCGACCTTCCGCAGAGCTTCTACGAAACCAAGAAGTTGCAGTACCAGGTGCGTCTCGATGGCCTGGAAGCCAATCGCCTGGCCTTGCTCGAAAGCATCGGTTCGTCCGACCCCAAGGAAGAAATCACGTTTCGCCTCAACGCGATCAACACCGAGGAGCAGGCGCTCAACCTGTATCAGGACCGACTGCTGCAAAGCCAGCGCTGGCTCGATTACCTGAAAACCAGCCTGGCAACCGCCAACAACGCCAGATTCAACGACTACACCTTCCCCTACACCTTCACCACCACGGTTGACAGCGTCGCTTTCGAAGACCGCGAGATCAAGCAACTGGGTGAGCAACTGACAACCCTGGTCAGCCGCTATATGGACGACTTGGCGGTCTTTCAGCCCGGCAGTGAGCCGATGCAAATGACCCGCGAGCAAATCATCCGGGCCCGTGGGCAATTCCTGAAGATTGTCAGCAACCGGATTCAGGAGCGCACCAGCGACCTGGCGACGATCAGCTCGGTCATCGAGCAGAAAACCGCGCGCATTGCCGAGTTCAAGAATCGCATCCACCAGTTGCAGGAAACACGGAGCAAGCTGCGGCAGATGGACACCGAAATCAACGCGCTGCACAAGGCGTTCGCCACCTATGCCCAGCGCTTCGCCGAAAGCAGCACTGCGCGCGCACTGGACAACGACCTGTCCAACGCACGGGTACTCAGCCCGCCGTTCGAACCGACCGAAGCGGCGTTCCCAAAGCCGATGCTGATCATTCCGTTTGGAGTATTCACCGGTTTGCTGCTGGCGATTGCCCTGGTCTATGTGCGTGAGTTCTTCGACCACCGCTTCAAGCACCCTGCGCAAATCACCCATGAACTGGGCTTGCCGGTGCTGCTGGTGATCAATGACCAAAGCACCCTGCCAAACAATCCGCACAAGAGCTGGAGCGTACCAGCCCTCGTACATTGGGTGCGCAATTGAACGCGCCGCTCGGCACCACCCACGACCTGCCGATCATTCATTTGCTCAGCAGCGGCGGCTTCTATGGGGCCGAGCGGATGCTGCTGGATCATTGCCTGGCGACGCCGGGGCAGCACCAGGTGCTGTTTCTCGATGCGCCGCCAGAACTGATCGCGCGATTTCGCGAGGCCGGTGTCGATTGCCTCGGCTGTGCAGGCCTGGTCGCGTTGCTGGGGCATTTGCGCCAGCGACGGAACCAGCGGCCACTGATCAATACGCACAACTTCAAGGGCCTGTTGTTCGGCTGGGTCGGCGCGACGCTGTTGCGCCTGCCACTGGTGATCACCCAGCACGGCTTCACCCCACGCAGTCGCAAGCAGAAGTTCTACACCTGGCTGAGCCTGCAACTGTGCCGCACGGCCTCGGTGAACCGGGTGGTGTGTGTCGCCGAAAGCATTGCCGCTCTGCACCGCCAAGCCAATGTGCGCGCGGACAAACTGCAGGTGATCCCCAACGGCCTGCCGGCAGCCCACGACTTGCTGCCGCACAGTGGCGAGCGTCAACGCTGGCTGGCCGGCTACGTCGGGCGCCTGAGTAGCGAAAAAGGCCCTGATCTGTTTCTCGATGCGCTGATCCCGTTGTGTCAGCAGTACCCGCAACTGGACGCTGTGATGCTTGGCGACGGGCCGGAGCGCGAAAGCCTGCAGACGCGGATCGACGAGGCAGGCTTGCAGGCGCGCATCACACTGCCCGGCTACCAGACCGACATGCGCGCCTGGTGGCGGCAACTCGATGCGTTGGTGATCAGCTCGCGCACTGAAGGCACGCCCATGATTCTGCTCGAAGCGATGCAGGCCGGAGTGCCGGTGGTGGCCTTCGGCGTCGGCGGGATTCCCGATGTCTTGCAGGACCGTCACAACGGCCTGCTCGCTGCACCCACCGACAGCGCTGCCCTCGCCCGCCAGATCGGCACGCTGCTGGATGACCCGGCCCTGGCCGGCGAGTTGATCGATAACGCAAAACGTACGCAACGGGATCGCTACGACCTCAAGGCCCTGGCCGAACGCTGGTCGCAGCTTTATATCCGGACTGCACGGGAGCCGCGCGAGTGATTATTCCGCTCTCGATCGTCAGTTTGCTCGGCCTGGTCTGCCTCGGTTTGCTGGCCAGCCCTTATCCGTACCTGGCGCCGGGAGCGGTGCTGGGCCTGGTGGGTGTCGCGGTGCTGTACCGCAAGCCGGCCTGGGGCCTGTTGGGCATTGTCGCCATCCTGCCTTTCGAAGGTCTGTTCAAGGACAACGCGTTGTCGGGTTCCAAGTTCCTCGGGGCTTCTCTGGCGCTGATCCTGATGTTGCAGCTGGCGATTCACCAACTGCCGGCCGAGCGCCTGCGCAGCAATATCTGGCGTTTCCTGGTCGGGTTCATGGTGCTGTACCTGCTGAGCCTGTTGAACACCGACGACATGGGCTTCTCCCTGGGCCACCTGCGCGAATTGAGCGTCGGCCTGATTCTGTTTGTCATCACCCTGCTGGTCGGGCGTGAGTTGAACCTCGAGATGTTCGCCAGACTGGTTGCCATCAGTGTCGCGATGACCTGTGCCATGGCGATGTTCTCTGCCAAATACCAGGACGACGGCCGCGCGTCCGGGACGCTCAATGACCCGAACGACTTTGCCTTAATGATCGCCTTCGCCGTGCCCATGGCGCTGTTGCTGGTGGTGCACAGCCCGAACCGGTTGCACCGGTTGTTCTGGGGGGCCTGTGCCCTCTTGCTGCTGGGCGGCATGACCAAGACTGAATCCCGTTCGGGGCTGGTGGTGTTGCTCCTCAGCCTGATGATCGGCATGTGGCACTACCGCGCGCAGTTGCCACATATTCGTCCACGCCACCTGGGCTTTGCCATGCTCGGCCTGGCGATTGTAATTCCGCTGGGGCTCTATGCGATGCCGGCCGGTTACGTGGAACGCATCCAGTCGCTGAGCATCCTCAGCTCCGGGGCCAAGAGTCAGGACCAGTCCCTGGGCCGTCGTGCCTCCTACATTGTGGTCGGCAGCGCCATGATCGCCGAGAACCCCTTGCTCGGCACCGGCCCCGGCACGTTCCCGCTGCACTACGCTACCACCGGTTATTCCAAGACCTTTGCCATGAGCGGCAAGACCGATGACCTGTACCGTCGCGCCCACAACACCTACCTGGAGATCTTCAGTGAGCTGGGTATTCCCGCCGGCCTGATGTTCGTCGGCATGCTCGCCCTGGGTTTGTACAACCTGATCCGCGCCCGCCGCGCCTGGCTATTGCGAGGAACCGGGCATCAGGCTGATCTGATGACCCACCTGAGCATGAGCTTTCTGTCGTTGACGTTGTTCCTGATGTTCCTCAGCGCACCGAATCACAAGTACCTGTGGATCATGCTCGCGTTGACCAGCGTGCTGCGTACTAAAGCCGAAGAAGCCCCGCCGACGGAGGTCAGGGCATGAACCGCATCAGCATCATCATCCCGATGTACAACGAGGCCCGGCACATCGCCCGGACCCTGCAAGCGGCACGACATGCCGCCGAGGCGGCCAACGTCGAATGCGAGTTGATCGTGGTCGACAACGGCTCCGATGACCAGGGCCCGGACATTGCCCGGCAGTTCGGTGCACAGGTGCTGGTCCTGCCCGGTCTGTTGATTGGTGCATTGCGCAATCGCGGAGCGGCGATCACCAGCGGCGAATGGCTGGCCTTTATCGATGCCGACGTCGAGATGCCAGAGAACTGGCTCAAGCTGTTGTTCGACCTCGAGTCCGACGGCCAGGCCGATGTCATTGGCCTGGACCTGCATACTCCGGCCGAAGCGCCGTGGTACGCCGACGCCTGGCAGCGCCGCACTTTGCGCCCCGATACGCAGCCGCTGCATGTCGCGCAATGGCTACCCACTTGCAACCTGCTGATGCGCCGTCGCTGGTTCGATAAGGTCGGTGGTTTCAATGAACAACTGCGCACTGGCGAGGACAAGGAAATGACCATGCGCCTGGTCGACGCCGGCGCGAAACTGCTCGCGGTCAATCAAAGCGTGGCGCTGCATTGGGGCTACGAAGGCAGTTGGCGGGAATGGATGGGCAAGGAATTATGGCGCCAGGGCAGTCATCTGCAACTGCTGCGCACCCATGGCCCGAACCTGCGCTTGCTGCGTTTTCCGTTGCTGTCGATTGCCGCCTGGGTGATCGATTTCATGGCCATTTCCGCCCTGCTCGACGGTTTCCCCCATCATTCGCTACTGATGCTGTTGCTGACCGTCCTGCCCGCCCTGGCACTGAGCCTGCGTCAGAGTGCCAGGCACCGCGACGCGCTCCTGACCCTGCAACTCTGGGGCCTGCACTGGGTCCGCCTGCACTTGGCGGGCGCCGGGTTCATCCTCAGCCTTTGTCATTGGAATGCCAGGAGGCCCGCCCGTGACTGAATTCATTTTCTGGTTATGCCTTTTGCTACCGGTTTACGCCTACCTCGGTTATCCCCTGTTTTTGACGTTGCTGGCACCGTTCTACCCGGCACCGCGCCATGGACCGGCACAACCGATGGACGTGAGCATCGTGATTGCCGCGCACAACGAAGCGCGACATATCGAAGAAAAACTGCGCACTGTGCTGGCTCAGGATTATCAGGCCCACTCACTGCAAATCATCCTCGCCAGCGACGGCTCGACCGATGACACAGTGGCCTGCGCGCGCCGGGTCGAGGACCCGCGCATCACCGTGCTCGATCTGCCCCGTCAGGGTAAGGCGGCGACACTCAATGCCGGGGTCGCGATCAGCAGCGGCGCGATCCTGGTGTTCACCGACGCCGACAACCAGTGGTCCACCGACACCCTCGGCCATTTGCTCGCGCCGCTCAACGACCCGCAAGTCGGTGGCTGCGCCGGGCACATGGTGATCCCGGTGACAGGCAAGGGCTTGAGCGTGGGCGACAGCCTGTATCGGCACTATGAAGGCTGGCTGCGCTACGTGGAAAATCGCACCGGCTGCATGGTCTCCGCCGACGGCGCATTGCTCGCCCTGCGCCGCGAGTTGTTCCAGAACGTGCCGGCGGAGGTCAACGACGACTTCTTCATCAGCACCTGCGCACCCGTCGCGTTCAAGCGGATTGTCTACGTGCCCCAGGCCCGGGTGATCGACCAGGGTGTGGACGAAGCCGACAAACAATTGCGCCGTCGTCAGCGCATCACAGTGGGAGGCCTGCAAAGCCTGGCCCAGCGCCGGGAGCTGCTGAACCCGCTGACCCACGGCCTGTATGCGATTGCCTTGATCAGCCACAAGCTGATCCGGCGGCTGGCGCCGATCCTGTTGCTGCCGTTGCTGCTGAGCAATTTCTGGCTGTGGGAGGATCACGGCTTTTATCGCCTGAGCCTGATCGCACAACTGCTCGGTTACACCATGGCCATTGCCGGCCTGCTGGATTCGCAACACCGCTTGCCCAAACCCTTTCGCCTGGCAGCGTTCCTCCTGGTGACCCTTGCCGGGATGAGCATCGGCCTGTGGCAGTTCCTGCGCGGTCAGCGTTACGCCCAATGGAACCCCGAGCAAAATCGATGAGGGGCGCGTGCCGTGGCGATCAAACAACTGTTAAAACGCACCAGTGGCTGGCTGTACCTCAACTCCCCGGTCGGGCGCAAGCAACTGCACGGCGCCGGTGTGATCCTGATGCTGCACCGGGTGCTGGCTAGCGACCAGGCCGCCGAACTGCCCCACCGCAATGAACTGTGCGTCGGATCAAAGGCGTTTGAACATTTGCTGGTGTGGTTGAAAAAACACTTCGACTGCGTGCCGCTGATGGACATTCTGCAACCGGGTGCGCGCTCGCAGCGACCGAAAGTGGCGCTGACCTTCGACGACGGCTGGCGCGACAACGCGCTGAATGCCTTCCCGCTACTGCAAAAACACCAGGTGCCGGCGAGCATCTTTCTGTCCACCGATTTCATTGGCAGCCGCCAGCGATTCTGGTGGGAAAGCATCGGCGAGACCCTGTGGAACAGCCATGGCGAACGTGCACGCCTGCACCTGATCGAATGCCTGCAGCAACTTGGGCGCCCGTTGCCGCCACTGTACGACGACCCGGATCGGCAACGCCGCAGCCTGGCGTTGCTGAATTTTTTGCAGAGCCTGAAAACTCTGTCGCCGCTGGACCTCAATCGCCTGACCGACGACTGCCCGCACGAGTCGTTGCCCCAGGCGCTGGACTGGCAGCAAGTGCACCACCTGGAAGCGTCCGGCCTGGTGCGCTTCGGCCCCCACGGGGCCAGCCACGCCATCCTCACCGGTCTCGACGATCAACGCCTGGATGAAGAGCTGAGCCGCAGTCGCGAGGCGCTGCTCCAAGGCTGCAACCAGCCATTGCCAGTTTACTGCTACCCCAATGGCGACAACGATGCGCGGGTGCGCCAACAGGTAGCCAGGCATGACTTCCCGTTTGCCCTGGGTACCGGTACCGGCATTTATCGAGGGGCCGAAGATCCACTGGCCCTGCCACGCTTCGGCGTCAGTCAGCGTACCGCGCGCAATCCAGGGTTACTGTCCTGGCGCATCTACCGTGGGGCACGCCCATGAGTGGCAACAACTACCTCAAACACCTGGCCCTGAGCATGGGCACCAAACTGGCGATGATCGCCCTGCGCTTGCTACGCAACGTGTTGCTGGCGCGAATTCTCGGCCCCAGCGAACGGGGTTTGTTTGCCTTGCTCAGCGCCCTGCCCGACCTGATCAGTGCGGCCACCAGCGGCGGCTTGAATTCAGCGGTAGGCTATCAGGCAGCCAAACAACGACCGATGGGTTTGCTGCTTAGCCAGGTGCTGCTGTACGGTTGCCTGCTGGCGGCGTTGCTGACCTTGGCGGTGGTGGCGCTGACCCGCGAATTCGGCAGTGAACTGGAGATCACCACGCAATTGGGCCTGCTCGCCTGGCTGTTGCTGCTGGCGGTACCGCTGACCGTGCTCAAAAGCGGTTTGCTGACCCTGCACAACGCCTCGGGCGGCGTGGTCGCCTTCAATGCCTTGCGCCTGATCGAGTCGCTGGCGCCGCTGCTGGTATTCCTTGCCCTGTTCTGGATGTGGAAAAGCGCGGCCCTGGAAGCGGCGTTGATCAGTTGGCTGACGGGGATCAGCCTGGTGGTACTGGCCGGTTGGGTCTGGCTCAAGCGCGAGCATCCGCTGAGCCTGCAATGGGACCGCGCCAGTCAAAACGAATTGCTGCGCTACAGCGCCCGCAGCCATCCGGACCTGCTGTTCCAGCAAGTGATCCTGCGCTCCGACTACCTGATCATCGGCACCCTGCTCGGCACCACGGCACTGGGTCACTACGCCATGGCCAGCGCAGCCGCCGAGTTGCTGCTGATCGTTCCGGAAGCAGTGACCACGCCGCTGATGAAGCGCCTGCTGCAACAGGAAGAAGGCATCGAAAAAGTCACGCCACTGGCCTTGCGCTTGACCGCTACGGTGATGATCGGCGCTTGCCTGACCATGGCAGTAGTGGGTGAATGGTTGATCGTGACGCTTTTTGGCGAGGCCTATCAGCCAGCATACCCGGCGTTGCTGGCGTTGCTGCCAGGCCTGTTGGGCCTGTGCTACGCGAGCATTCTGCGCCTGGACCTGCTGGGCAAAAACCGGCCCGGCACGATTTCGTTGTTGATGGGCCTCAGCGCGCTGCTCAACCTGGCGCTCAATGTGCTGCTGATCCCGACCTATGGCATCGTCGGCGCAGCAGCGGCGTCCTCTATCGCGTACCTGGCCGTGACCCTGGCGCTGTTGGTGGTGTATTGCCGGTTGAGCCACGTGCCGGTCTGGCAAACGTTCATCGTCCTGCCCGGCGACATCGCGCCGATGCTGCTGATGCTGCAACGGAAATCGGCATGAAACACCTGTTATTGCTGGTGAGTCTTGGACTCGGGCTGACTGCCGAAGCTGCGCCCATGCGTTGGGCCGATATCCGTGACGGCAGCCTGTACCTGCAAACGGACCGCCCCGACACCCTGACCGTGCTCTGGACCCCGGTGTGGCAGGCTGAAGCCAACGAAGAACACCTCTACTTGCTCGACGGCCAGGGCAAACTCCAGAGCGAACGACTGATTGCCGCCAATGAGCCCAGCGGTAGTCAACGCTGGAACCTGGCGCCGAGCGCCGCCAGTTATCGACTGGAAATTCCTGGCTACAGCTTCCGCCGTTATACGGTTGAGCACGACGATCACACCGTCGCACTGTTTGCCCCGGCCAAGGTGCATTTCAGCGCCGAGCCCCGGGACGGTGAGGAGTTGTATTTCAAGGTCGCGGCCGGTGAGCACGCGGTGCTGGCCGGTAAATTCCACGGCGGCGTCGGCGCGTTGCAAGCGCAGCGCGTGAGTGACGGCCAACAACTTTCACTTTCTCTAAAGCCTTACCCCGCCTATTGGCAGTTCGACAAAGTCGAGTTGCCCGTTGCAACTACCGATCAAGTCTGGCGCCTGCACCTGCGCGGCAGTGGCAAGGTCGCATTCTGGCTCGATGGCACGGCCAACCTGTTCGCCCAGAACCCGCAACAGCTCAAACCTTTGCGCGAAGACGAAGGCCAGACCCGGCTGACGCTGCACAACGACGTGCTCGGCAAGACCCCGAACCTGGGTATCGCCCTGCCCTATGCGCAACTGCCGGATTCCGGTTTCGCCGTGCTCGAAGCCCTGCAACCACAGGCCGGAACCTATTACAGTCTGGTCGACATCATGGCGACGCGGCCGCGTTACGAAGACGTGTTCCGCCGGCTGTATCAGGATCGCTTGGGCATCACTCAGGACATCACGCTGCTGGCCGGCAGACAGCGTCTGGCCTACCTGCGCGCCGACACCACCAGTAACGCCGGCCTTGCCGCCTGGCTAGCCGCCACACGCGCACTCGGCGGCAAGGGCACACACTACATCGGTTTTGCCGACGAACCGAACCTCAACTACCCGGACTACGCCAGCTACCAGCGCATCTTCAATAGCATGGCCTGGCAAGTACGCAGCAACCCGGACAACGCCAAAGCCGGCGTACGTATCGCCATGCCGGCCAGCTCCCGGTTCGTCAATGGCCCGTTCGTCGACCATGCCGCTGACAAGCGCGGCATCGACTGGGCCCGACGCTTGCTGGCCGAGTCCGGCGACAAGATCGATGCGCTGGCCTGGCACGAATGGATGGTTCGCGACCTGCTGGCGACCCGTGTCTACCGCGATAGCGTACGCAAAGCGGCAGAGCTGGTGGGGTTCGACGCCCAGGGACGACCGCGCAAAGCCTTGTTGCTGGACCAAACCAACATGTCCAGCGGGGCCAGCCTCAGCCCTTACGATCAGGAAACCCACTACGCCTCGTTATGGTGGGCCTCGGTCATCATCAATGCTTCTCAGGACGGCTTGCTCGACATGCTCGGCTGGTTCCAGGCCGCCGACGAACCTGAGTACCCCAAGGGCATGTTGCGCGTACTCGGCAAGGATGAGTTCGAGCTCAAGCCCGTGGGCCTGGCGCAGCAATTTATCCGCCAGCATTGGCTACACGATGTCATGCGTCTGGAGAACGACGCCTTCGAGGTTGACGTGCTGGCCATGTCTGCCGGGCACCAACGCAACCTGCTGGGCGTGAATAAAGGCTCACGCTTGCAGCGTGTGAGCCTGGCTGGAGCGCAATGTCCATTGCCTCACGGATCATTGCGCTATTTCGGCGCCGACAACCGCAGTCGCGACGCATCTTTCAAATGCCTGGAAGGTCTCATCAGTTTCGATTTACCAGGAGAAACCCTGTTTTCCCTCAGCTGGAGCACCTCATGAACGCCATTGATTTTTTACCGCGTGGACGATTCGTCGCGCATTGAGTCACTCCACTCACGGCCAACACCGTCAGGAGTCAAAAACATGAATGCTCTGAAAAAACTCAGCGATCACATCAAGCAAAAAGGCCTGCGCGCCACCGTCGGCAAGTTGTGGAAACACTACGTATTTTTCCACGAAGAACTGTTGTGGATGGAACGCGACCTGGTGAGCCCGGTACCGCCACACAAGCTTCGGCCCTATTCACCGCTGCGACTGGAAACCATCACCCCACAAAACGCCGTTGCGTTCACCAGGCACTTCGGTGATCGCGTGGACATCATGGTCGAGTTGGCGTCCGAAGGGTACACCGGCCACATGTACCTGGATGAAAACGGCGATACCGTGGCTTTTATCTGGGGTAGCACACGCGATTATCTCGACCGTCATTACTACGGCTGCATGTTTCCGGTGAAGCCGGGCGAGTTCTTCGAGTTCGCTCTCGAGCAGATTCCTGCCTACCGGGGCACCACGCTGTCGGTCGATTTCCAGCTGAACCTGTGGAAAGCCATGGCTGATCAGGGCTGCAACAAAGTGGTGGATATCTGCGAGGCCCACAACATTCCCGCGCTCAAGCTGCACATCCGCATGGGGTATCGCGAGCAAGGACGGATCATGAACATCTACCACCTGTTCGGCTGGCGCTTCTTCCGCGAAACCCGCTACAGCGGTTCACGCCTGAATGCCTTGCGCAAACCGGCACCCTCTCCTGTTCCAGCCGAGGCGAGCTGATCTTATGTCTGCACGATTCGAATGGCGCACGTCGCTGTGCACCCACGACTTTCCGGTAGCGGCTTACGAAGCGTTGCGCCAGCGCGTAACGGACCACACGCCATTCAACACCCTGGCCTGGCTATACGCATCGGAACTGGCACTCAAGCCCGGCGAGCAGTTGCACGTGTTGCTTGGCTGGCAGGGTGACGAACTGGCACTGTGCCTGCCGCTGGTGGCGTCCATGGAGCGCTTTGCGCGCTTGCCGTTTCGGGTCCTGCATCATTTGGGCTATCCCCTCGCCGACCGCCTCGCACTGCTGACGAGGCTGGACGATGACAATTTACGCAAGGCGCTGACGCTGATCCGTAAGCACCTGCCCCATGCCGTGCTGCAACTCAACGAACTGGCCGGTTCCACGGCCCTGGCGCAGGCCCTGGCACCGTGGCAGGCACTGAGTTCGACCGCCGAACAACGGCTCAGTTGTGAAGTGCCAGTGCACCTGATCAGCGAGGCTGACCATCAGGAAGTCTCCGGTGATCCGCGCTACAAACTGCGCCGGGCGCGCAAACGTATCGCCGCGTGTGGTGCCCTGGTGCGACGGATTATCCCTGACGCCCTGACCATGGGGCCGCTGCTGCAGGAAATCAGTGAAATCGAAGCGGTGAGCTGGAAAGGCGATGAAGGCGTCGGGATCTTTTCCGATGCGCGCCATCGCCAGTGGATGGACCGTGCCTTCACTGCCCTGGCGGCCCGAGGCCTGGTGCGCGTGGTGGTGCTGGAGCTGGAAGGACGCTGCATCAGCTATCGACTCGGTTTGTTGGAACAGGGCCGACTGTACGACTACAACCTGGCGTTCCTGCCGCAATATGCCCACCTGGGCAGCGGCCGGGTGCTGCTCGAAGAGTGGATTCGCTGGGGCCTGGAAGATAACTGGCAGTGGATCGATGCGTCGCGGGTCAGCCTGGAAAACTCCAGCCATCAACTGCACGAACGCATGACCGGGCAACTGGAACACTGGCGCTGGAGTTTTTACTCCTGGCGTCCAGGCGGTCTGGTGCTGGGGCTGGCCTTGCGGGGCTGGCAACGCGTAAAACCCCGATTGCAGCAATGGCGCGCCCGACGCGCCGCGGCCGTAGTCGTCACCACGACGTCCGGCGCGGCACCTGCTGTCAAAGCGCCTGCGCCCACGGAAAATCTCAAGGAGGGTGAACATGCCTCGGCAAGTGATAGTCAACGCTGACGACTTTGGCCTCAGTGCCTGCGAAAACGCGGTGATCCTGGGCGCGTTCCAGGCCGGGCTCATCAGCTCCGCCACCGCCATGGCGAACATGCCGGCGTTCGAAGAAGCCTGCGTCCTGGCCCAGCATCCGTTACTCGAAGGCCGAATCGGCCTGCACTTCAACCTGACCTATGGCCGTCCATTGAGCCAGAGCATTGTGCAGCGCCCGACGTTTTGCGACGGTGCCGGCGTGTTCGACCTCAACCTGCCCCGCACCCGCCTCTGGCTCGGGCGCCGGGATCGCAACGCCGTGCTCGAAGAACTCGAAGCCCAGTGGCAGCGCTGCCTGGAAAACGGCCTGCACCCCACCCACCTGGACTCCCATCAACACGTGCACAATATCTGGCCGATCGGCGAGATCGTCGCGCGCTTCGCCGCCGGCCAGGGGGTGCCGGTGCGTCTGGCACGCAATCTGGGGCAAAACCTCAGCCTTCCCAAGCGCGTGTTCAAGGACCTGTTCAACCGTCGCCTGAGCAATCTGGCCGGTGCCACCGCCGACTACGTGTGCACCCCGGTGGATCTGCGCAACGCCGAGCCGCCACCCGATGGATTGCTGGAAATCGTCGCCCACCCGAACCGGCTCGGTGCCGACTTCGGCGATGCCTACCTGGAACCGGGAGAGTCATTGAGCGCGTTGCTGGAACAGCGTTTGCCGGGTGTGCCGCGGGTGGCCTACACCGCTGCTGGCAACGCCGCACCTCACCGTGCACATACCGTTCTGGAATAGCGCCCTCACACTGAATTATCTCATTCAGCAAACCGCTACTTTCGCAGCATGGCACGCCTCGGTTCGAGATTTTCGCGCCGGGAGCAAAACCACGTTTCGATACGCTCCTGAAGGTCATTCATGCCCTGGGTATAGATCTCTGCGCGTAGCCAGGGCACCGTCAATCACACAAATCCCTATTTTGACTCTCCGCGTTATGTTGCAGGCTTCACCACCACCCACGTAAAGCACAATGGCAACTGCGCTGCCTGCTGCTGATAGCGGTCATAGAGTTCTTCGCGGTTGGAGTGTGGGTATTCCCTGAAGTGATGGATCTGCAGCCCTGCCGCAATGGCGGCGCTGAAGAGGTCGCCCAGGGTGTGGACGAACCAGTAGGACGGCGCAGCCGGCTGTTCGATCCTGCCTTCGTAGACGATCGGTTCGTGCTGCACGAACGGTTCGCTGCGGAAGTATGAGCTGGTCGGGCGAAAAGGATCGGCTGCCTCCGGGTCGAACATTTCCAGGAACGGATGGGTTTCGTACACCACCAGCGCCCCACCCGGCTTCAGCGTGTGCGCAACATGGCGGAAGAATTCGCCGATGTCTGGCATCCAGTTCAAGACCCCGATGGTGATCAGCGCCAGGTCAAAGCGCTCCAGCAGTCCGGCCGGCAATTGGTGAATGTCCGCTTCGATGAATTGCGGCGCGTGGGGCGATCGGGACGCCAGTTCCCGAGCCTGCCCGAGAAAGGCTTCAGACTGGTCGACGCCCACCACGCTGCGCGCGCCCAGAGCGAACAGCGACAGGCTTTCACGACCGTTGTTGCAGCCTAGTTGCACCACGTCCTTGCCGTCGATACCAGTCTGGATCAGCAAAGCGGTCAGGGTGTCGTCCAGGCAGGAAAAATCCGCGTGTTCCACGCCCTTCAGCAAGGCTTGCCATTCGCTGGAGTCCTTGTGGTGACGGGCGGAGTCATTCCAGGCCTCGCGGTTGCTGGCGATGGCTTGTTCTTTTGTCGGCAGTTCCATTGCACGCTCCAGGGTCCGGGTTGTCGATTTGACCGGCGAAGTCTAGATCAACCCCATCCTGGCAGGTGTTGTGAACTTGTAATCCGCGCGGCACCGTCGGCTGTCCACGGCGCCAGCTATAGTTAAAGACCTTGGGGAGAATGTGGTTAAACCGATTTAGCGGGTGTTGCCATGAAAAAGACCGACCTGACACTTTTGCTCGCCGTCTGCCTGGGCGCAACCACTGTCCTCCACGCGGAAGACATGCCCACCACCAACTACAGCAGCGAATTCAACTATTACGGCGCCGACCAACCCTTCGCGCACCCCGCACCACCGTCGATGAACATTGTGCCGCCGGGTTCGTACATCCCTACCGCGCCCAGGGAATTCATTCCGGTTTCAAGTGAGCACGTGTTTTCCGATTCGCGCCTGCCGACAGTGGCCGACGCCACGGTTCGGGTGTTTATCCGCTCCTACGATCCAGAGCGCGGTGTGTACGTGAACCAGGAAGTCGAAAACCCCAGCTGCATGCTGTCCTGTCTGAGGCAGGGCCCGGTGCTGCAGTGAGCCTTACCACTGGCGTTTGTCCGGACGCGCGAGGCCGAGTTTTTCGATCCGGTAGCGCAACATGTCACGGCTCAGACCCAGCAGGCGTGCCGATTTGGTGACGTTCCAGTCGGTCTTGTCGAGCATCTTGCGCACCATGTCGCGCTCCACTTCCGGCAGGTTCATGGAGTCACTGCCGCTGAAGGACGGACGCGGCTCGCTGAAGTGTGACGGCTCGTGATGAAACATCGGTGGCTCATCCATCAGGCTCAAGCAGACGTTCAACTGATGAGCGGCGATAGTGTCGCTTTGCGCCAGCAACACGGTTTGCTCCAGCATGTTGCGCAATTCGCGCACGTTGCCCGGCCAGCTGTAGCTGAGCAGCAAATCTTCGGCCTGGTTACTGAAATGCAGGTTCGGCTTGCCGTAGCGTTTGCCATGTAGTGCCAGGAAGTGCCGGGCCAGCAGCAGGATATCGGCACCACGGGTATACAGTCGCGGCACCTTGATGGAAATGATGCGCAGGCGGAAGAACAGGTCACGACGGAATTTGCCTTGCTGGATCATCTGTTCGAGATTGCAGTTGGTAGCGCTGATCACCCGCAGATCGACCTTGCGCTCCTTCACTGAACCGACCCGGCGAATGGTCCGGTCTTCAAGTAGTTTCAGCAGCTTGGCTTGCAGCAGCAGGTCCATTTCACCGATTTCATCGAGGAACAGCGTGCCGCCATCGGCCGCTTCCACCAGCCCCATGCGACGATCCTTGGCGTCGGTGAAGGCGCCCTTCTCGTGGCCGAACAATTCCGACTCCACCAGATTGGACGGGATCGAAGCACAGTTGAATTCAATGAATGGGCCTTTGGCGCGCGGGCCATCAAAGTGCAAGGCCCGGGCCACCAGTTCCTTGCCGGTACCCGTCTCGCCTTCTACCAGCACCGGCGGTAGATCGCTGTTGGCCATGCGCCGTTCGGCGTCGAGCAACTGGGTGATGGTGCCCTTGAGGTAAGCCATCGGTGCCGACTCGCCAATCAGTGCCTGCACTCCCGAATTCTGGGCCTCGCGCTCTTGGTAAAACGACAGCGTACGCTCCATGCGGTCGGTGGCCAGGGCCTTGTCCAGCAGTAACTTGAGCTCTGGCAGGGCCACCGGTTTGGTGACGTAGTGAAAGGCACCCTCTTTCATCGCCACCACGGCGTCTTCCACGTTGCCGTAACCGGTCATCATGATCACTTTGAGATCCGGCGCGCTGATGCGCAGCTTCTGGATCAGGTCGTGACCACTCATGCCCGGCAGCGAGTTGTCGGTCAGTACCACGTCAGGCGCGAAAGAACCCAATTGTTCCAGTGCATCTTCAGCCGAGTGGCAGACGGTCACCTCGAAGTCCTTACGCTCCAGGTAAGTCTGAATATTCTCGGCGAGGATTTCGTCATCCTCGACCAGCAGAATGCTGTGCTCCATATACCCCTCCCGTTGCCACTTTGAAATTGAGACAAACACGGGTTCCTTCCTGCTCTCGGCTGGTCAGTTCGACCGAACCGTCAAAACGCTCCATTATTCGTTTGACCAGGGCCAGGCCCACACCCAACCCACCTTGCTTGGTGGTAAAAAACGGCTTGAAGACCATTTGCTGCTGTTGTTTTGACATGCCCTTGCCGGTGTCGGTCAATGTCATTCTCACGTCGCCGGACACCGAGGAATTGATCTCGATCGTCAGCACGCCGCCCTTGGGCATGGCTTCCAGTGCATTAGCAAACAGGCTATTGAGTATTTGCGTGAGCAGCACCTGCTGGCTGACGACCGGCGGCACACTGACAGGGGAGAAACGCACTTCAACGTCCGAACGCTTGATCAGGGACTCAAAGGCACTCAGGGTGTCTTCGAGAGCCAGCACCAGGTCGACCGTTTCACAGTCGTCATTCATCGGCCGCAACGACACCAGCAATTCACGGACCCAGCGCGACATGCGGTCGACCTGACTGATGATGTCGCCGATGTTTTTCTGTGCGGTCTGGCTGGCGATGTCCTGGGCCAGCTCGGCGCTGGAACGGATATTGGCCAGCGGGTTGCGCAAGCTGTGGGCGACCGCCGAGGACATCTCGCCAAGGGCGACAAAGGTCTCGTTGGCGATCAGTTGTTTCTGCTGGCTGCGCAATAGCGTCGCCGCGCGTCGCACAATCCAGAACAGCCCCAGGTAAATGGCTGCCCCGCCGATCAACGTGGCCAGCCAGATTGCCTTGAAGCCACGCTGGATGCGCGCCACCAGATCCACCGGTTCCTTGTAGATTTCCACCATGGCAATCACTTTGCTTCTATCGGCGTTGAACATCGGAATGTAGTTCTCGACGAACAGGTACTCCGGTTCGCGCAGCAAGCGCTGCTCGGGACGTTCCTCATCGATTTCGTGATAACTGGTGGACACCGGCGATTTCATGTCGAAGGATTCGTCCAGCTCAAAGTTGCCTTCGATACGCACGCCGATCAACTCAGGGTTGGTCGACCAGACCACGGTGCGATCCAGGGAGTACACCGTCGCCAACAGGATGTCCGGCAGATGCTTCACATGGTCGAGAAACTCAACGCGCGCGGCGGCCCGGGATACGGGGTTGACGTCGGGGTAGGCATCGTCCATGCGCGGGTCGAGCATTTCACCCATGGTTCGCCCCTGGGCAATGCCGGCATGCCGGATTTCAGCCTCGCCAATGGACTGGATGAACTGCGCGGTCAGCATCGAGTCGCGCTCGATACTTTCATCGACAACAAAGCGCGTGGAGATGTAACCCAGCCCCAGCGCCACCACAGCAATGATCAGAAAGCTTGCCAGGGAGAACCAGCGCAGCAAATTGAACTGCAGCCGCCACCCCTTGCGTTGTGCTGCCGGGGTCTGTGGCGCAGCTACTTTTTGTTGTTCGAGTATCTGCATGGCTGTGTCCTGGGTGCTTGAAATCGAGCCTTTTCAGCCGCTTTCAGGATCAGTGTAGGTGGCATTGATAGCCCCCGACTGGTCCGCGTATTTTTTTTGACACTATTGCACCCGGGACGTCTCGGGGTGCGCGACCGAATGATGTTGTTCAGGCTCCTCGTTACCACTGGCCAATGGCGCCGCTGGCGGATGTTGACGGTCGGTTTCTTCTTTCAGGAAATCGATGAGGGACTGGGCGGAATTCGCATCCAGCCGCAAGTTGGGCATCGAGATCCTGTTGTAGCGCTCGAACAGTTCCATCGCAATCGGGTCCTTTTCCGCGAGCATGCGGTCAGGTTCGCGGATCCAGCGGATGAGCCAGGCCGGATCGCGCTGATAGGTCACGCCGATCAGGTCCGGGCCGATGCTGCGCAGGCCGATGCCCTGTCCGTCCAGCGGACCGAGGCTGTGGCAAGACGCGCAGCGGGTGCGAAACAGCTCTTCGCCATTGCTCGGCGGACGGATCTCGGGGGCGTCGACGTAGCTTTCCTCCACACTGGGCTGTTTCCAGTTATGCAGGGTATTGGCCAGTTGGTCGGCCAGAATCCACGGGTTTTCGAACGGCGAGGCTTTCATCCACCGGCCCGTTGCCTGGTTGCCGACGATCAGGCTCAGGTTATGGTCCTTATTGCGCCCGTTATCGACGCCTTCGATGAACAGCCCCAGTTTTTTGCGCAGGTCAGTGACGTCGGCGAATTCCCCGGTAAGGAATTTCCACCCGGGGCCGACCTGGAAGCGTTGCGCATAGGCCTTGAGCACCTCGGGGGTATCACTCAAGGGGTCGATGCTGATGGAATAGAAGAAGATGTCCTTGCCGACCCGATCCCCCAGCAGTTTCTGCACCTGGCGCATGCGCGCGGTTTCCAGGGGGCAGGAGTCACTGCACGAGGTAAAGATGAAGTTGATCACCACCACCTTGTCTTTGATCAAATCATCGAAAAAACGCAGCTGCTGTCCGTCCTGGTCGGTCAGCAGGGTGTTGGGGAAATAGTCGGCACCCCACGGGGTGACGGCTTCAACGACAGCGGGTTCGGCAGTGGATGCCGGAGCAGGTCCAGGCGTCGACGTCGGCTGGCTGGCGACCAGCAACTGGCTGGCCAGCAAACCGGTCACCAGCATCAGCACCAGGTGCATGCCCAAAGCTCGCGAGCGTGGTGAATGCATCTCTTTTTTTTCCATCACCAACCGCCTCGATGTGGTGAAGGGGGGGATGGTGGTTTTGCAAGGAGCTCGCCAATCATGTGTTTTTTTATAAAAACGTACTAACACTCGACAAAACAGTGATTTATCAAAATCAATGTGCAATGACCGGGGAAATGACTGGGGATTGGCACCCGTTATTGGGGGTAGACATCCCCGTTTTCAGGTGCCAGAACAAAGGACAGGCGCACAGTGGTGCCCTCGCCTTCACTGCTGTCGAGGGTCACCGCACCGCCAAATCGCTCCATGATCCGCTCGACCAGCACCAGCCCGACTCCCAGCCCGCCCTGTTTTGTGGTGAAGAACGGCCGGAAAGCCATAGTGCGTTCTTCTTCGCTCATGCCTTTGCCGGTATCGCTCACCCTCACGCTGACGCGCTGGGCATCGCGCGGTTCGATCTGGATGGTCAGGGTGCCACCGCCGTCCATGGCTTCCACCGCATTGGACAGCAGGCTGTTGAGGAGCTGGGTCAGTTGTACGTGCTGGCTCAGCACCATGGGCGTCTGGTCCGGCTCGAACACCACGTTGACCTTGGCCTTGTTGATCTGATGCTCGTAAGCCATCAGGCTGTCATGCAGAGCCGCTACCAGGTTCACAGGTTCGGCCTCGTCATTGAGCGGTCGCAGGGACTGTAGCAACTCCCGTACCCATTTCGACATGCGATCGACCTGACCAATGATGTCGTTGATGTTCCCGTGTGCCGGACCGCTGTCGAACTCTATCGCCAGCTCGGCGCTTGAACGGATGTTCGCCAACGGATTGCGCAGACTGTGGGCGACCGCCGAGGACACCTCTCCCAGAGCCACAAAGGTTTCGTTGGTGATCAATTGTTTCTGCTGCGTCGCCAGCAGGATCGCCGCCCGCCGCACGATCCAGTACAGCCCCAGGTAAATGAGACCTCCGCCCAGCGCGGTTGCCAGCCAGATCAGCACCAGGCCGCGCTCCATGCGGTTGATCAGGTCCTGGGGTTCCTTGTAGATCTCGACCATCGCCGTGACGGTGCTGCCATCGGCGTCGAACAAGGGAATGTAGTTTTCGATGAAGGCGTATTTGGGGCGTTCCAGGAACTTCTGCTCCATGCGGGATTTATCCACACCGTGGTAAGCAGTCGACACGGAGATTTTCGAGTTGAATGCCCGATCGAGGTCTTCATTGCCATGGATCGTAATGCCCATCAAGGCCTGGTTGGTCGACCAGATCACCATGCGGTCGGGGGCGTAGATGTTGACCAGAATCACGTCCGGCAAGTTTGCGATATGGTCGAGGAATTCACGACGGGCACTGGCGCGGGACAGAGGGTCGACGTCAGGAAAGTCCATGTCCTTTCGTGGGTCGAGCAACTCGCCCATGATCCTGACGTTGGGAATCGACACATGGTGCACCTCGGCCGAGGCAATCGCCTGAATGAATTGTGAGGTCAATAGCGCATCGCGCTGCACACTTTCGGTAATCACGAAGCGCGTGGAAACCGCTCCCAGCGCCACCGCCACGGTGCCGATCACCACCATGCTGACCAGTGAAAACCAGCGCAGCAGATTGAAGGGCTCCTTGCGCGTGTTCAAGCGAACTTCGCTGTCGGTCGCAAGTACTTTGGCGATTGTGTTCATGGACACGGTTCCCGGAAACCCCCTATAGGTTTATAGCCCAGCCAAGGCCGTTTGGCCGAACCTGGGGACTGCGATACCCCACCTGCTCCGCGGCTCCGTCACCCCCAAAATCGGGGGTAGCTGCCCATGCCATAACTTTCCGGTCTGCCGCCGGCGACCGCTCGAACGCATTTACTGCGGGCTTCTCACGGGCGTTTTCGCCGATTGGTATGGAAGTTGCCGATCTCCTTGCTAACTGGCCCACCCCAAGGGGCTGGTACTTCGACAGAGGGAATACTCATGCACCCGCTACTGTGCAAAACGGCGTCCGCCCTGGTTGTGACTGCTCTAGCCCAAGGTATTGCCCAGGCCGCGCTGTTTGCCGTAGACCCCGGTCCCTACCTGCCAGCCAATGGCAATTTCGCCGCCTGGTATCAAGACAGCCACGGCCGAACTCTTGACCTGTGTTTATCAAAGGCTGTCAGTTCCAGGGTTGCCAGCGCGCCGGGCTCCCCGACTTACATGTGCTCGCTAATCCCTAATCCCGGCATTTTCGATGACACGCAACCGTTGGTCTTCCCGACCAATTTCCCCGACGAAGCGTTCTGGGCAACAGGTGAAACAACCATCGTCGATGCCGCCCGAGGCATCGACCTGACCTATGTCTCGGCGCTCGAAGCAGCCTTCAGTGGTGGGGATCCACTGGAGGGCGACCAGATCAGCTTCGCCCGGATCCGTGTTCGCATCGACGTGGCCATCGCCGGCACTTATGTCATCACCCATCCTTACGGCGTCGAAGTGTTCAACGTCGAGACCCCTGGCCGTCGGGCTATCAACATGACCCGGGACATTGGCATCGGCGCGCCAAAAACCTATAACGGCGCGCTCAAGGGCGACGTCGGGCCGTTCCTGCGCAGCGTCAATGGCCCCTACACCGAGACCAACCCGAGTACCGGCCAGGCCGAACAATTCGTCGGTGATCCGAACCTCACCGAAGCCGTCACAGGCAGCCCGTTCAACACCAACTACGTGCGCATCGAAGGCCCCAATGGCCTGGACTTGCGCACCAACCTCTTCGCTGTTTCCGGCAAGTTGTCGTCGGCAGTCCGTCCGACCCCGGTGATCGCCGAGCGCAGCACCTACTCGCGACAGGCCGGCACCAGCGCCCCGGTAGCCCGGCAGGACGTGTTCGTGATGGCCCCGCCGCCACCCGCCACCGTGACCCTGGACAGCAACAACCCGGTGTTGAACTTCACCGAGGCGAACACCACCGGACACTGGTATGCGCAATCGCCGAACAATCCGACGCTGCCGAGCACGTTGCAGGTGACCGCCGACAACCACCTGGCCATCGCCAGCAGCGCGCCGACCACCTTGCCCATGCCGCTGACCGACCTGGTGACGATCTCGCGCGCCGAGTACAGCCTGAGCACCGGGCAAATCACCATCGTGGCTTCGACCAGCGATGAAACGTCGCCACCGGTGCTCACCGCCACCTCCGGCACCGGCATCGCCATCGGCGCCCTGAGTGGTGACGGCGCCGTTAAAAGCCTGGCCACCGGCATCTCGCCTATTCCGCCAGCCCTGGTTCGTGTGTCGTCCTCCAATGGCGGCAGCGATACCGAAGAAGTGGTCATCGTGCAATGAACGCCCACATGCCCGGATCCTCATCAGGAGGCATCATGAACCAATGGCCACGCCTGGCGCTCAACGCCCTGGGACTGACTCTATTGCTGACCGGCAGTGCTTTGGCGCAACTCGCCGCCGTCGATCCCGGTCCTTATACCTTTGCCACCGGGAAATTCCCGATCTGGTATCAGGACAACAATCAACTGTCGATGGAGCTGTGCCAGTCCCGCGCCGCCAGCTCGCGGGTGGCAGCCAGCGTGCCACCGGCCTACATGTGTACCCTGCTGCCGACACCGGGCATTTTCGACGACACCCTGCCAATGGTGTTCCCCGATAACTGGCCAGACGAAGCCTTCTGGTTCCTTGCCGAGACAAGCATCCCCAACAACACCGCCGGCTATGGCATGGACGTCTATGTCGCCGGGATCGAGGCTGCATTTGCCGGTGGCAACCCGCTCGATGGTGACCAGATCAGCTTCGCGCGGATTCGTCTACGGGTGAACATTCCCGTTGCCGGGACCTACACCATTACCCACCCCTATGGCGTGGAAACGGTCAACGTCACCACCGGGCGCCGAGCGATCAACATCACCAGGGACGTCGGCATCGGTGCGCCGGGGGTCTTCAGCGGTGCGGTCAACGGTCCGATCGGGCCGTTCCTGCGCAGCGTCAACGGCCCCTACACCGAGGTGAACCCGGACACCGGCGCCATCGAAACCTTCGTCGGCGACCCCAACCTCACCGAAGCCGTGACCGGCAGCCCCAACAACACCAACTTCGTGCGCATACAGGGTCCGGCCGGGACCATCCAGACCAACCTCTTCACCCTGTCCGGCAAGGTGCTCGACAACCGCGCGCAGACTGCGGTGGACATGACCCGTGCCACTTACCGCCGCATCGCCGGCACGGGCGGCAACACCACCCGGGTCGAAGTGTTTGCCAAAGCCGCCAACGGTTCGACCCTGTGTTTTCGCGAAAGCATTGCCCTGGTCCCAGGCCCGCCTGTGTCACCTTGCCAGACCAACATGGTGAGCGATAACAACGGCGTGTTCTTCGCCCAGAATCTGCTGGCCAACGCAACGGTGCCGCCGGTCTTGGTGGTCACCGCCACCAACCCCGCCGGGACCACCCGCCCGACTGCGGTGTCGAGCAAGCTCTCGGACGTGGTGAAAATCCAGACCGCCCGTTACAGCTGGAGTAATCACAGCCTGCTGATCGAGGCCACTTCCACAGACGAAGTGGTGGTACCGGACATGGTCGCCCAGGGTTACGGGCGGCTGTCGAAAACCGGAATCCTGCAACGCCTGACGGTGGCTGACTTGCCCCAACCCCCTGCAACCGTAACGGTCAAATCCGCTGCCGGCGGCAGTGACACCGAGCCGGTCGTAGTCGTCGGCACTGCACCGGACACTGGTGCGAACCAGGCACCGATCTCCGTCGCCGATACCGGCAGCACCAGCTTTGGCGTGCCGATCACTCTCAACCTGCTGGCCAACGACAGGGACCCGGACGGCAATACGCCGCTGAGCATTACTGCGCTGACCCAACCGGCCGCCAGCCAGGGCACGGTGGCATTGAGCGGCACTACGGCGGTGCTCTACACCCCTCCAGCTGTCGTCAACGCGCCGTTGACCACGACCTTCACCTACAAGGCCCAGGACGTCAAAGGCCTGGCCTCGACGACAGCGGCAACCGTGAGCATGACCGTGTCGCCTAACCGGCCTCCGGTGGCCGTCGCCGATGCCGTCACGACACTGGGTGTGGCGATTCCAATCAACGTGCTGGCCAACGACACCGATCCAGAAGGCAATGTGCCGCTAGCCGTCGCCGGCTTCACTCAACCGCTGGCAGGTGGCGGCACCGTCAGCAGTAACGGCACGGTGCTCACCTACACCCCACCGGCCACCGTCACCACGGCCTTCACCACGACCTTCACCTACTTTGCCCGGGACAGCTTCGGCGCCCAATCGACGTCGCCAGCCACAGTCACGGTGCAGGTCTCGCCACGGCCTGCTGCGGAAACCTTCGCAGTGACCACCGCAACGGTGAGAGCCCGCTCCAACAACCGCTTCACCTGGGACTTTGCCGGCACCTCATCGGTGACCACCGGCAACACCATCACCATCAAGGTCACCACTCCGACCGGGCTGGTCACCCTGGGCACCACCGCCGTACCGGCGAATGGACGCTGGCGGTTGACCGTGAACAACACCACCACGGTCGTTCCGTCGGCGAACCCGACCGCCACGATCACCTCGTCCCAAGGCTCCGTGCGCACGGTGCCGGTGATCGCCAACTGAGCCCGCGCCCCATTAGCCACGCAGGTTGATGGGGCCGGCTTCAACCCTATGGAAAACCGCGGCCTCGGGTGGGGGGCCGCGGTTTTTTGCCGGGTGCATTGATGGGAGCTATCCAGCGGTGGTCTGGCTGCCATCACTGGAGCGGTGCCCGGACCTGGCTCAATCCCACAGGTATTCAGTACATCTGAAAGATCTCGATCGGCTGGCAGGCCGTCTTCGCGAGCAAGCTCGCTCCCACAGGGGATTGGGTGCATCTTTGAGAATTTGGTCAGCTGGCAGGCCGCCATCGCGAGCAAGCTCGCTCCCACAGAAGAGCAAAGACAGAGCGGCGTACACCACGCTCTTCACCACTCATCAGGCCGAGCGTTAGCTCGCCTGCAGCTCTTGATCTTGATCCACCCGCCCCCTCGGCAGGCAGAGTGGAGGTGTTCATCCGGGGATTGGCGCGCAGCGCCGTTCGACGCAGTCGAACACATCGCATGTAGGTGCCAGCGAAGCCAACCGGAGGGCGATGCCCCCGGATGAATGCCGGAGCGAAGGAACCCCGAGCCTTAGCGAGGGGCCGTACGTAAGGGGCGAGACCTTTGGTTCCTTTGGGCTGGGCCGGCACTCCGGCGTTTGCCAAAGGGACTCGCCGTAAGGGCGAAACCATAAGCAGCCGTCACCGCAGCAACGGATATGTACTCAGCCCCCCAACCTGATCGACAGTCGCTCGGCCAACGCCTTGGCCTGGCTCGCCACATCGGTGACGGCGGTACTTTCCCACCACATACCGCGCAACGGCGGGCCCATGGCAAACAGCCGGCTGGCGGGCTGACCCTCGGCGTTCAGAACCGCACCATCGACCTCCGCCGCGATGCCCAAGGCCAACGGCCCGGGCCGGACCAGGCCTCGGGCGAGCAGTTGCCGGGGCAGCGGTCGCGCAACCCGGCGCCAGTCGTATTCGATACCGCTGGAGTTGATCAGGGCAACACCGCTGACCACACAGGTCTGCGCCTCACCCCGCCGTCGAAGGCGAATACTCACCTCGCCATTCAGCGATGGCTCGAGGCCCTGGTAGGAAGCTGCGTGAATACGTAACCGCCCTTCTTTATACAAGCGCTCAACCAGTTCGGCACTCAAGGGTGGCGAGCGGTGATGATGGCTTTCCCACCACGGTCGCACATGCCGCACGAACTGCCGACGTTGCACGTCGGTCGCCTGATGCCACAAGCGGCCGATATGTGCCCGCACCGTGTCCAGCGGCGCCTGCCAGTCGATGCCTTGGGCAATAGCGTCCCGACAGTGCCGACGCAGTTCGCGCATCAACTGGCGAGGTGTGCGGATGCTCTGATCCTGCGCGAGAAAATCCACCCAGGCCGGTGGCTGGCGACGCACATGGGGCAGCAGCCCATGGCGAGAAAACACTTCGATCGGCCCACGATGCCCGGCCTGTTCCAGCGACACCACAGCATCGACCATGGTCAGGCCCGAGCCGATGATCATGACTGTCGCTTGCGGATCGAGTTGCCGCATGGCCGCCACATCCCACGGATCGAGGGCCGCTGCGTTCAAGCCGCTGGACCGGGTTTGTGGCGTGCGCGCGGCGGGAAACATCCCGGTGGCCAGTACCGCAAAAGCCCCCTGCAAGCATCGGCCATCGCTCAGGGTCAACCGCACGGCGTCTGCATCGGCTTGCAAATCGACCACCTCGTCCTGCACGTGCTCGACCGTCGAACCGACCAAGGCGCCCACCGCCTGCGCTTCTGCCAGACGCTGCCGGGCGTACAGGCCGAAAACGCCCCGAGGCGGAAACAACTCGCTTATTGGCACATGCTGCTGATCCGATTCCGGCCAGCCGCCCGCCTCGATGTACTCGGTCAGCCATTGGGTCAGGTCGTCAGCGTTGTCCGGGTCAACACTCATCCGCGCCGCATTGCCGTTGAGCGTATGACCCAGTTCTACCGCGCTATAGGCTTCACCCCGCCCCAACCCGGCCCTGGGCTCAATCACCAGCACCCGGCGCCGGCCCGGCAAACGCATCAACTGCGCCGCCAACATCGCACCACTGAGGCCGCCACCGACAATCAGGATGTCGGCGTCGTTGTTCAAGGTCTGGCCCATCCGTGCACTCCCTGTTCAGATCACCACATTACGTACAAACCTAGCCGCCACCACCCCGTCGTTGCGATAACAGTGTGGCTGGTTGCTGGCGAACATAAAGAATTCACCCGCCGCGATATTCTGCGGCTGGTCGCCGAGCATAACGGTCAGGCACCCTTCGAAGACATAAATCTGCTCGCTCCAGCCATCGGCGTCCGGCTCCGACGGATACACCTCGCCCGGTTGCAGGCACCATTCCCACTGCTCGACTTCGCGGCTGGCCTGGGCCTTGGAAAGCAACACCGCCCTGCTGCCGGGGATCGTGCCGGTCCAGGCCAACTCATTGATACGGCTGGGATCGCGGGCATCGGGGGCCTGGATCAAATCACTGAAGGCAACGTCCAGGGCTTCGGCCACCCGGTCGAGGGTGGTCAGGCTGACGTTCTTTTCCCCTGCCTCGATCGCCACCAGCATTCGACGGCTGACACCGGACTTTTCAGCCAGCGCGGTCTGGCTCAGGTCGGCGGCATGACGTAAACGACGGACGTTTTGACTGACGTGCTGGAGGACCGAAGCCCGCTGGGTAGAATCTTTGTGCACTATATTGCTCACTGAGTGGGGTTGGGCAGTATACTGCGCAACATTCGACGCATTGTGCGTCCCCCTCCAGTAGCGTGCAAGGTCATGACGTCGGTGAATTCCCCAAAGGCTTCCTCCCGTTTTACAAGGTTCAGCAAGGCCGAATGCGTGCTGGTACTGATCACGATGGTCTGGGGCGGTACCTTCCTGCTGGTACAGCATGCGATGACCGTCAGCGGCCCGATGTTTTTCGTCGGCCTGCGCTTTGCCGCTGCCGCGAGCATCGTCGCCCTGTTTTCCTGGCGTCACCTGCGCGACCTGACCCTGTTCGAACTCAAGGCCGGGTCGTTTATCGGCGTGGCGATCATGCTCGGCTACGGCTTGCAAACGGTCGGGTTGCAGAGCATTCCCAGCAGCCAATCGGCATTCATTACCGCACTGTACGTCCCGTTTGTGCCGTTGCTGCAATGGCTGGTGCTGGGGCGGCGTCCGGGGTTGATGCCGAGCATCGGCATCATGCTGGCCTTTACCGGGTTGATGCTGCTGTCCGGGCCGTCAGGTGCGTCGTTCAATTTCAGCCCCGGTGAAATCGCCACCTTGATCAGCGCCGTGGCCATTGCGGCCGAGATCATCCTGATCAGTACCTATGCCGGCCAGGTCGATGTGCGCCGGGTGACGGTGGTGCAACTGGCGGTCACTTCGGTGCTGTCGTTCCTGATGGTGGTGCCGACCAACGAGGCGATTCCGGACTTCTCCTGGTTGCTGTTGTGCAGCGCGCTGGGGCTCGGGGCGGCGAGCGCGGCGATTCAGGTGGCGATGAACTGGGCACAGAAAAGCGTGTCACCGACCCGCGCCACGCTGATCTATGCTGGCGAGCCGGTATGGGCCGGGATTGTCGGGCGCATTGCCGGGGAGCGCTTGCCGGCGATTGCCCTGGTCGGCGCCGGATTGATTGTGGCGGCGGTGATTGTCAGCGAGTTGAAGACCAAGGGTAAGGCTGCGGCGCCTGAGGAAGAACTGGAGCGGGAAACACAGTGATAAGTCGCAAACTTTGCATTGCCGGATAGGCCGCCATCGCGAGCAAGCTCGCCACAGTGTCTTGGGTTGAACACAAGATTGTGTGTACAACTTCATACCCTGTGGGAGCGGGCTTGCTCGCGAAGGGGCCGGAACGGGCTCCCCGACCTCTCTCTGAAACAATGTGAATCAGGGCGTTTCCGTCTACCGTGTAGGATTCTGCGACAGCTTGGCGTTTGGTGATCCGGGAGCTGGCACGTATGATGCTTCACAAACTTCCGCAGATTAGAAGCCTATGTCCCTGATAGTTCTACTGCTTCTGCCTTTCATAGGCAGCTGTTTGGCGGCCGTGTTGCCGCACAATGCCCGTAACGCCGAATCCCTGCTGGCTGGCCTGATCGCCCTGATCGGCACCGCTCAGGTCGCCTTCCTGTACCCGCAGATCGCCCATGGCGGCGTCATTCGCGAAGAGTTTTCATGGCTGCCCAGCCTGGGCCTGAACTTCGTCCTGCGCATGGACGGTTTCGCCTGGCTGTTCTCCATGCTGGTGCTGGGCATCGGCACCCTGGTTTCGCTGTACGCGCGCTACTACATGTCACCGAACGATCCGGTGCCACGATTCTTCGCGTTTTTCCTGGCCTTCATGGGCGCCATGCTCGGGCTGGTGATCTCCGGCAACCTGATACAGATCGTGTTTTTCTGGGAGCTGACCAGCCTCTTCTCGTTCCTGTTGATTGGCTACTGGCACCATCGCGCCGATGCCCGGCGCGGCGCCTACATGGCGCTGATGGTGACCGGTGCGGGCGGTTTGTGCCTGCTGGCAGGGGTCATGCTGCTCGGCCATGTGGTCGGCAGCTATGACCTGGACAAGGTCCTGGCCGCCGGCGACCTCATTCGCGCCCATGCCCTCTACCCGATTCTATTACCCCTGATCCTGATCGGCGCCTTGAGCAAAAGCGCACAGTTCCCCTTCCATTTCTGGCTGCCCCACGCCATGGCCGCGCCGACGCCCGTGTCGGCGTACCTGCACTCGGCGACCATGGTCAAGGCCGGGGTGTTTCTGCTCGCGCGGCTATGGCCTTCGCTTTCGGGCAGTGAAGAATGGTTCTACATCGTCAGCGGCGCCGGCGCCTGCACCCTGTTGCTCGGGGCGTATTGCGCGATGTTCCAGAACGATCTCAAGGGATTGCTGGCCTACTCGACCATCAGCCATCTGGGCCTGATCACCCTGTTGCTTGGCTTGAACAGCCCGCTGGCCGCCGTCGCCGCGGTGTTCCACATCCTCAACCATGCGACGTTCAAGGCCTCGTTGTTCATGGCCGCCGGCATCATCGACCACGAAAGCGGTACCCGCGATATCCGCAAACTCAGCGGCCTGTACAAGCTGATGCCGTTTACCGCCACCCTGGCCATGGTCGCCAGCGCCTCGATGGCCGGCGTGCCGTTGCTCAATGGCTTCCTGTCCAAGGAAATGTTCTTCGCCGAAACCGTCTTCATCAATGCCACGCGCTGGATCGAACTGAGCTTGCCGATCGTGGCAACCATCGCCGGTACCTTCAGCGTGGCTTACTCCCTGCGCTTCACCGTGGATGTGTTTTTCGGCCCGCCCGCGACCGACCTGCCCCACACACCCCACGAGCCACCACGCTGGATGCGCGCGCCGGTCGAGTTGCTGGTGTTCGCCTGCCTGCTGGTGGGAATTTTCCCGGCCCAGATAGTCGGCCCGCTGCTCGCGGCGGCGGCGCAACCGGTGGTCGGCGGCACGCTGCCCGAGTACAGCCTGGCCATCTGGCACGGCCTGAACGCGCCGATGATCATGAGCCTGATCGCATTGTCCTGCGGCACCCTGCTCTATCTGCTGCTGCGCAATCAATTCAAGCGCGGACGTTTCGATCGTCCGCCCGTCATCGGTCGCCTGGACGGCAAGCACCTGTTCGAATACACGCTGGTCGCCATCATGCGCCTGGCCCGTCGCCTGGAGCCCCGGATTGGCACCAGGCGCCTGCAAATGCAGTTGTTCCTGGTGGTGCTCGCCGCCGTACTGGCCGGGTTGATTCCCATGCTCCACAGCAGCCTTCACTGGGGTGACCGGCCGAAAATCCCGGGGTCGATCGTCTTCGTCACCTTGTGGTTGCTGGCCATCGCCTGCGCCCTTGGCGCGGCCTATCAGGCCAAGTACCACCGTCTCGCGGCCCTGACCATGGTCAGCGTCTGCGGCCTGATGACTTGCGTCACCTTCGTCTGGTTTTCCGCGCCGGACCTGGCCCTGACCCAACTGGCGGTCGAAGTGGTGACCACGGTGCTGATCCTGCTGGGCCTGCGCTGGCTGCCACGACGGATCGAGGAAGTCTCGCCGTTGCCGGGCAGCCTGCGCCGGGCGCGGGTGCGGCGTATCCGCGACTTGCTGCTGTCGACCTCGGTCGGTGTCGGCATGGCGTTGCTGGCCTACGCCATGCTGACGCGCCAGACCCCCAACGATATTTCCTCGTTCTATCTCAGTCGCGCCTTGCCCGAAGGCGGCGGCAGCAACGTGGTCAACGTGATGCTGGTGGACTTCCGTGGTTTCGACACCCTCGGTGAAATCACCGTGCTGGTGGCCGTGGCCCTGACCGTGTTCGCCCTGCTGCGCCGCTTCCGCCCGCCCAAAGAAAGCCTGCAACTGCCGGCCCAGCAACGCTTGCTCGCGCCGGATGTGGTGACCGACCTGGTCAACCCGCGTCACGCCAGCGACACCGCGCTCGGTTTCATGATGGTGCCGGCGGTGCTGGTGCGCCTGCTGTTGCCGGTGGCGCTGGTGGTCTCGTTCTACCTGTTCATGCGCGGGCACAATCAACCGGGCGGCGGTTTTGTCGCCGGGCTGGTGATGTCGGTGGCGTTCATCCTGCAATACATGGTCGCCGGCACGCAGTGGGTCGAGGCACAAATGAGCCTGCGGCCACTGCGCTGGATGGGCACGGGACTGATGATTGCCACGGCCACGGGCCTGGGCGCGATGGTCGTCGGCTATCCGTTCCTGACCACCCACACCTGGCATTTCTCGTTGCCGCTGCTGGGTGACATTCACCTGGCCAGCGCGCTGTTCTTCGACATCGGTGTGTACGGCGTGGTGGTCGGCTCGACCCTGTTGATCCTCACCGCCCTCGCCCACCAATCGGTGCGCGGCCACAAAACCGCCGCCCAGCCCAGATCCGTTGCCGCCAAAGGAGCCGTCTGATGGAAGAAGTCATCGCAATCGCCATCGGCGTACTGGCCGCGTCCGGCGTCTGGCTGATCCTGCGCCCACGGACGTTCCAGGTGGTCATGGGCCTGTGCCTGCTGTCCTATGGGGTCAATCTGTTCATCTTCAGCATGGGCAGCCTGTTCATCGGCAAGGAACCGATCATCAAGGACGGCGTGCCGCAGGACCTGTTGCACTACACCGACCCGCTGCCGCAGGCACTGGTGTTGACGGCGATCGTCATCAGCTTTGCCATGACCGCGCTGTTCCTGGTGGTGCTGCTGGCTTCTCGGGGCCTGACCGGCACCGACCATGTGGATGGCCGGGAGCCCAAAGAATGATGGCGATGACTCACCTGATCGTCGCGCCCATTCTGCTGCCGCTGCTGACCGCCGCGATCATGCTGATGCTTGGCGAGAAGCACCGGCCGCTCAAGGCAAAGATCAACCTGTTCTCCAGCCTGCTCGGGCTGGGTATTGCCGTGGCATTGTTGCAATGGACACAGACCACCGACGTGCCCGGCTCCATCGGCGTGTACCTGCCGAGCAACTGGCAAGTGCCGTTCGGCCTGGTGCTGGTGGTCGATCGCCTGTCGGCGTTGATGCTGGTGTTGACCGGCCTCATCGGCGTCAGTGCCCTGCTGTTCGCCATGGCCCGATGGGACAGCGCCGGTTCGAGTTTTCACGCGCTGTTCCAGATCCAGTTGATGGGCCTTTACGGCGCATTCCTCACCGCAGACCTGTTCAACCTGTTCGTGTTCTTCGAGGTGCTGCTGGCCGCGTCCTACGGCTTGATGCTCCACGGTTCGGGCCGGGCGCGGGTGTCGTCGGGGCTGCATTACATCTCGATCAACCTGCTGGCCTCGTCGCTGTTCCTGATTGGCGCGGCGCTGATCTATGGGGTCACCGGCACGCTGAACATGGCCGACCTGGCGGTGAAAATCCCGCTGGTGTCCGAAGCTGATCGCGGTTTGCTGCACGCTGGCGCGGGGATCCTGGCCATCGCGTTCCTGGCCAAGGCCGGCATGTGGCCACTGAACTTCTGGCTGGTGCCGGCCTACTCCTCGGCCAGCGCGCCGGTGGCGGCGATGTTCGCGATCATGACCAAGGTGGGCGTGTACACCTTGCTGCGCCTGTGGACGCTGCTGTTCTCCGCCCAGGCCGGGGCATCGGCGTTCTTTGGCGGCGACTGGCTGATCTACGGCGGGATGGCGACCATCGTCTGCGCTGCCATTGCGATCCTCGCCGCGCAACGCCTGGAGCGCATGGCCAGCCTGAGCATCCTGGTGTCGGCGGGCATTCTGTTGTCGACCATCGGTTTCGCCCAGCCGAACCTGGTTGGCGCTGCGCTGTTCTATCTGTTCAGCTCGACCCTGGCGTTGAGCGCCCTGTTCCTGCTGGCCGAGCTGATCGAGCGCTCGCGCTCGGCCAACGAAGTCCTGCTCGAAGATGAAGCCGAACTGCTGCCGCGGCCACTGGAATCCCTGTATCCGCCCAAAGGCACCAACCTCGACGACGATCAGAAAGCCGTGGTCGGCCAGGTGATTCCCTGGACCATGGCGTTTCTCGGTCTGAGCTTCATCGCCTGCGCCTTGCTGATCATCGGCATGCCGCCGCTCTCTGGCTTTATCGGCAAGCTCGGGTTGATCGGCGCCCTGCTCAATCCGCTAGGCCTGGGCAACAGCGGCGACACACCGGTTTCCAACGCCGCGTGGGGCCTGTTGGTATTGTTGATCGTGTCTGGGCTGGCATCGCTGATCGCGTTCTCGCGCCTGGGTATCCAGCGCTTCTGGACGCCTGCGGAACGACCATCGCCCCTGTTGCGACGCCTTGAATGCGTACCGATCTTCGCCCTGCTGGGCCTGAGCATTGCGCTGACCTTCAAGGCCGATCCGCTGCTGCGCTACACCCAGGCCGCCGCCGATGCCCTGTACAACCCGCAGCAATACGTGATGGCGGTGCTCGACACACGTGTCGTACCGAACCCGTCAGCCGTAGCGGCCCCGCAGGAGGTGCAGCCATGAAGCGCCTGTTTCCGGCACCGCTGCTATCACTGGCCCTGTGGCTGCTGTGGCTGTTGCTGAACCTGTCGATCAGCCCCGGCAACCTGCTGCTGGGTGCCGCTCTGGGATTCTGTGCGCCATTGATGATGCGCAGGCTGCGTCCGCTGCCGGTGCGCATCCGTCGTCCCGGGGTAATCCTGCGTTTGATCCTGCTGGTCGGGCGCGATGTGCTGGTGTCCAACCTTGCCGTGGCCTGGAGCGTGCTCAATGCCGGTCGCCGCCCGCCCCGCTCGCAATTCATCAAGGTGCCGCTGGATTTGCGCGATGCCAACGGCCTGGCCGCGCTGTCGATGATCACCACTGTGGTGCCCGGTACAGTCTGGTCGGAGCTGGCGCTGGACCGCAGCATTCTGCTGTTGCACGTCTTCGACCTGGACGATGAGGCGCTGTTCATCCAGCACTTCAAGGCGACCTACGAACGTCCGCTGATGGAGATCTTCGAATGAGCCCCTTGCTGGCGAACGCGATCCTGCTAAGCCTGTTCTTCTTTTCCCTGGCGATGATCCTGACCCTGATCCGCCTGTTCAAGGGGCCATCGGCCCAGGATCGGGTTCTGGCGCTGGACTACCTGTACATCATCGCGATGCTGATGATGCTGGCGCTGGGCATACGTTATGCCAGTGACACCTACTTCGAGGCGGCGTTGCTGATCGCCCTGTTCGGTTTCGTCGGCTCATTCGCCCTGGCGAAATTCCTGCTGCGTGGCGAGGTGATCGAATGAATACACCATTGTCGTTGTGGGTGGAAATCCCGGTGGCGATCCTGCTGGTGCTCGGCAGTCTGTTTGCCTTGATCGGCGCCACGGGCCTGCTGCGCATGAAGGACTACTTCCAACGCATGCACCCACCGGCCCTGGCCTCAACGCTCGGAACCTGGTGCGTGGCGCTGGCTTCGATCATCTATTTTTCGGCGCTCAAGTCCGCGCCGGTATTGCACGCCTGGCTGATTCCGATCCTGCTGGCGATTACCGTGCCGGTGACCACCTTGCTGTTGGCCCGGGCAGCGCTGTTCCGTAAACGCATGGCCGGGGATGATGTGCCGGCTGAGGTGAGCAGTCGTCGGACGGAGAGCGGTAGTTAGACCAAGGATTTGTATTGACTGGACCGGCCTCATCGCGAGCAAGCTCGCTCCCACAAGGTTCAGCGCAATCCCTGTGGGAGCGAGCTTGCTCGCGATGAGGCCAGTATTGTCACTACAGAAACGTCGCTGATCAGACCCAGGCCACCGCCAACAACCCCGCCCCCAGCACCACACACAACGGCGAGTAAACCCAGGTGTCGAGCCGGGCAAATTTCGAACCTTTGACCTCTTTGAAAAAACCCACCAGATCCGAATCGCCAATGGCCCGGGCAAACAGCAAAATCGCAATCGCACTCAGCACCCACTGCAACGACCAGTGATGCAAGGGTGGCAGGCACCAACCCACTCGCAAGCACACCAACACGGCAATCAACAGCAACAGCCCGGCCACCACCAGCGTGATCCAGCCTCGCGGTTTAAACGCCGGTCGCAGTTGCGCGCTGCCCACCTGCGGTACTTGCGGGACCGCCGCCACCGCCGCCCACTCGCCACCTAACGCCCAATACACATGCACCAGACTGATCGCGGCGAAGATCGTCACCAGCGATTGAGCCAACACCAGGGTCATGGTTCAGAGATCCTTGAAGGGGAAATGAACTGAACATTGTAGGAGCTACCGCAGGCTGCGATGTTTTGATTTTGCATTTCCATGACAAAGATCAAAAGATCCCGACCTGCGGCAGCGCCTACAGGGCGGCGGAGACTTTATCTGCCACGTCCTTGGGCAGCCAGGCCCGCCAGACGTCAGGATGGGCCTTCATGAACGCCTCTGCCGCCTGGCGCGGCGGTGTATGTTTCTCGCTCATCTCGGCCAGGGCCTTGTTCAGCGGGTCGATCGGAAAGTCGACCTTGGCAAAGAACTCGGCAATCTGCGGATATTGCTTCTGGAAGGGAGTCGACACACCGATCGACAGCTTGGAGGCCAAGGAACGGGTCGGCTTAGGATTGGGGTTGTCGGCGTCGGTCAGGGTCTTCCAGGCTTCGGCGTCGAACGGTGGCTCTTCGAGTTGAATCAGCTTGAAGCGGCCGAGCAACGGTGTGGGCGACCAGTAGTAAAACAGCACCGGCTTGCCACGATGAATGGAGGAACTGATCTCCGCATCCAGTGCCGCGCCCGAACCGCTGCGGAAATTCACATAGCTGTCGTCCAGACCATACGCCTTGAGCTTCTGCTTGTTGACCACTTCCGAGGTCCAGCCGATAGGGCTGTTGAGGAAACGTCCCTTGGTCGGGGCTTCCGGATCCTTGAACACGTCTTTGTAACGCGGCAGGTCGCTGACACTGCGCAGGTCCGGCGCCAGCGGCTTGATGCCCTTGGCCGGGTCGCCCTTGATCACATATTCCGGCACCCACCAACCTTCGGTAGCCCCCTTGACCGTATCGCCGAGGCTGACGACCTTGCCTTCGGCTTCCGCCTTGACCCACACCGGGCTGCGACCGGCCCACTCTTCGCCGATGACCTGGATGTCATTGTTGGCCAGCGCGGTTTCCAGAGTGATGGTGGTGCCCGGCAACGTATCGGTCGGCAGCCCGTAGCCCTTCTCGACAATGATGCGCAGGACATCGGTTATCAGGCTGCCGCTTTCCCAGTTCAGGTCGGCAAAGTGGATTGGCTTCTGGGCGGCCAACGCCGGGGCCGGCGTCACCAGCAAACCGAAAGTGGCCAGGACCGCAACCAGCAACCGTCGAAATCCGTTCATGCTTTTGCACCTCGTGCTGTTCACAGCAATAGCAGGGTGGCCTGGCAGTAGACCGCCAAGCCTCTGAATACTCAGTCCATTGACTGTAGTAGAGGTTCCTGCTTTCGAGGTGCATGGGTCAGTTTTCGCAGCTTTCCTGCAAACGCATCAGCTCTCGTCTGACCATGCTGGCGTAGGGTGCCGGTTGCAGTTGGTAAAGCTGTGACGCCACCCAATTCAGCCAGGCTCCTTGCAGAATGGTCTTCTGCCCGAACAGCCGCCGCGCTTCGTCTTGAGCACTGGCCAGGTTCTGTTCGTGGAAATCGGCGCGGGTCAGGATCATCACTCGCTGGCCTTGAAGGTCACCAACTCGCCCTTGCGCCACTTGGCCGCTTTGGCGGTCACGGCCTTGAGGGTCTTGGTCAGGCCTTCCTGCAACTGTTGATGGGCAGCGAACACCATCACCACGCTATGACCCTCCTTGAACACGATCCCCTGACCGTCGGCCGTGGTCACGAAGGCGTAATCGCCTATTCCGTAGACCGTCAGCTTGATGTCGCGGAACCTGATGTCCAGCTTGCCACCTTCGCGGCTGGGCAGCACGGACGCGCTGAAATGATCGCCGACCTTGAGCTTGAGTCCCGGCTTGTCGTCCACAACCAGGGCTGACTCGGTGTCGATTTCGGCAATGTAAATGCCTTCAGCGTTCTGTTCGGTGATGTATACGAAACGTGACTGAAACTGCTTGACCAGCTTTGCGCGCAAATCACCCAACACGAACAAAGCATGCATATCGAGATTACTTACTGCCAAGGAAACATCCCCACATCTGAATAATGGTGCCGTGCGCGAAAAATGAACGCACAGCCAAAAAAGCGGCAATGCCGAAGGTGTAGCCAAAGAACCCGGGTTGAAGTCCTGAACGAGCAGTGCACTCATTCATCACGAAGCTTGAGAAGACTACTGGAACGACACTCACGTCGTCCTGACGGGTGTTCGTCACAGGTTGAAGGAAAACACCCTTCCTGCTGCCAGAAAATTATGGACTATCAACTTCGGGGAAAAATCTCATCAAGAAAAAAACTTTTCCTACATATCGTCCGCAAAAAATTGCTTTAGATAAACGTCATTCACCCACCAGTGAGGGTGATTCTAGAGCAGCGATGCTCTTGGCGACTAGCCAAAACGACGTACATACGTCGGTAAACAATGAAAAGGACTTCATATGTGCACGCTGACACACTTTGCCTATCCCATGGTGCCTGGCTCGAAAACAGCACCAAACCCGCACCCGACACGGTTCTGCCTCCATGAACCAGCTCCCGATGCCCCGACCCGCCCGCGATTTCAGGTGGTAATGGCGGGCATTGCCTTCTTTCATATCAAGGATATTTCGACAGGCTCCGTAAGAGGTTTCCGAGCCAATCATAACGAGGCCTGTGCCCTCGCCCGGTTTCTTGAATCGCACGGTTGACTTGCCCACCGCACTCGCTTCCATCGACGTTTCGTCTGCCCGTCGACTTATCTCAGCCGTCGACGGGCAACTACTGCCATACTGCCCGCCCAATAAAACGGATCCGCAGAAAATCGGGTGCGTTGACAACAACAATGTATTTCCAAGGGAAGTCGGCAACGTGACGGAATTTGATATCGGCGAGTTTTTTATCCGGGGTGAAGCCAGAGAAGTCGAGGGTGAATTCCAGGCCGTGATTGTCATGCGGGCCAAACCACCGCTCAAGACCGTGACGTATCACCAGGTCGAAAAGGATCGCTGGTTCAAAACACCGGATGTCGCCGCCATCGCGGCCCAGGAATCGGCCAGGGAACTCAAGGCCGCGGTCGATGCGGGCGCATTGAAAGCCTGATGGTCGGGTTGGCAGTCTATGCTCATTGTTGCACTTGAACATTGCGATCGAACTCCACCGGTGCGGCGCCCTCGAATCCAGGGTGCGTCTCGTCCCTCGACCCGACCGATGACCTGCAAGGAGATGAAGATGGAATCACCGACCCATGACTTGAAAGGCCTGTTCGACCAGCTCGGTCTGGACTCCAGCCAGAAAGCGATCGACGACTTCATTGCCGGCCATTCCCTGCCTGACGACAAGAAACTCATCGACGCCGAGTTCTGGTCACCGCAACAGGCCGGCTTCCTCAAGGAACAACTGCGCGAAGACGCTGACTGGGCGCGGGTGGTCGACGACCTGAACCTGCGCATGCACCAGACCCACTGACAACTTCAGTGCAGGCTGCCAGGACTTTCGGCGCTCAATTGCGCCAGCCAGGCAGCCTTGCACTCCTCCGCTTCGTCGCGACTGGAGAACGCCGTGCCCCGGCGCTCGCCATTGAGCAACACTACCCAGCAAACCTTGCGTCCCATGGAGCGAAGATTGGCAGGTACTCCACTGCCGATCATGACCGCGACATCAACTTTGCCTTGCATGCTGCCCCTCGCACTTCATTAGCAACCTAATTAGTAGGTATGTTAATTAGTTTTCCAGCGAGGAAACAGCAAAACCCTGCACAGGTTAATTGCAGAACTTGCAACAATCACCCGGCAGCACGACGTTATCAGCGCGGCTTTTCCGGTTTGTAACCCAGGCGCAAACCACCCCAATGCCGGCCCTTGAGCATGATCGGCACCGAAAGATCGTGCATCAACTCTCCGGTATCACGCGTATAGGTTTGCAGCAGCACGGCCTTCTGATGGCTGCCACAGCGGATCCCGGTGCGGTCAGCGAATTTGCGTTTGGTCCGGTTCTGCAAGGCATCGACCTGCGCGTCCCCCGTCAGCGGTTGGCTGAACACCTTGTTATGGGTCGGCACATACCCCTGTTGTGTGCAGGCGATGGCGAACACCAATCCTTCGTGACGCGGTAACAACGGTTCTTGAATCGCTGGTAAAACCTGATCAGTGTAACGGTCGAAACGCGTCTGGTACTTGGCCGGGTTGGTATTGGGGATGACCTGGTAATTACGGTCGAACAGATCGTCGAGACTGATTCGACCGGCATCGATATCCGCTTCGAAACGCGCTGCAATCTGGCTCGCGGCGTCTCGGGCCAGGTCATAGATCCGCTGGTGATAGTCATCCAGCCCCACTTCGGCAAGACGCTCACTGATGGTTTCGGCTTGACCTTCCATTTGCACCGCCGCATGAGCCAGGCGCTGAGTCTGCTGGTCGCTGACCACCAGATCGCTGCGCATCTGTTCGATGGAGTGAAACAGGCTGTCGAGTTGTTCGCGGTTGGTGTCTGCTCCTTGGGCGATCTCCCCGACCTGGGACTCGACACTGGCCGCCAGACGGGCAATGTTCTCCAGGTGTTGCCCCGTCCGCTCTACCTGTTCCACACCGGAGTCAAGGTCGCTGGACAATTGGCGGATCTGCTCCACCACCTGTGCCGTGCGGTGCTGAATGTCGGCCACCATCTCGCCCACCTCCCCCGTGGCGGTCGCTGTGCGTGCGGCGAGCCCGCGAACCTCGTCGGCCACCACTGCAAACCCGCGACCGTGCTCCCCTGCCCGCGCCGCTTCTATCGCAGCGTTCAATGCCAGCAGATTGGTCTGGCTGGCGATGGATTGAATCACCAGGGTCACTCGCTGGATATCATCGCTGCGCAGGCTCAACGCTTCGATCAGTTCACGGCTGTTGCTGGCGCGCTGACTGAGCTGATGCATGCGCGAAATGGACTCGATCAATTCCGTACGCCCGACCACTCCGCTTTGATGTGCCTCGCTGGCGGCGCTGAGCGCCTGGCGACTGAGGGTCGAGGTGGCCTGTTCAGTGGTGATCATGACCTCGGCATTGCTGACGATCTGTGCCGCCGACGTGAGCTGCGATTGCAGTTTGTCCGCCAGTTGCCGAACCGAAAACGCCACACCGGCGGCCGACAGTGCGTTATGGCTGGTGGTACAGGAAAGATCGCGAGTCAACGCACCGATGGCATCGGGGTTGTCGGGGCAAGCCGCCTGCGGGGTCGCGCGCGAACGCAGACGAGGCAGCCAGATAATCAATACGGCCAGGGGCAGGCCTAGGTATAGCGACCCGTCGCCCAGTGTCATGCCACTTAACAACAGCATCAGGGCGATGCTTTGCAGCGTTGGCATCAGCCAGCGGTTTTTCGGCAACAGCACCGGTGCGGGCACTGCCGCAACCAGAGACCCGTCTCGCGTCATCATCGTCACCCCGTAAAGCTTCTAATTGTTGTCTTCGCATTAAACGCCACCATAAAGCCATTATCCATGAGCCTTTAGTCGCGAACGCTGCAGCAGATCAATAGAAGAACCGGGAAATCGAAGACGGCAGAAAACAAAGATCGCAGCCTGCAACAGCGCCTACGTCAATGGCGTAGGCGCTGCCGCGGGCTGCGATCTTTTCAAGGCAGCCCGGATTAACGGGGCTGCCTCACAGAATCAGGCCTGACGCTGGTGCTTGTCGATTTGCTCGTGACGTTCCTGAGCTTCGATGCAGTACTTGGTGGTCGGGCTGATCAGCAGGCGCTTGAGGCCAATCGGCTCGCCGCTGTCGTCGCACCAGCCAAAGCTGTCTTCCTTGATGCGTTCCAGCGCTTGTTCCAACTGAGGCAGCATGCGCTGGTCGCGATCGATCGCATTCACCAGCCAGGTGCGCTCTTCTTCGACCGAAGCCGCGTCTGCCGGATCAGCCGGGGTGTCCAGGCTTTCGATGGCGATGCGGTTCTGTTCGATGCGCTCATGGGTTTCGACTTTCATGTTCTGCAACAGCTCGGAGAAAAAAGCATGTTGCTCGGCATTCATGTAGTCATCCGCCGGCATGGCCAGCAACTTGTCCTTTGTCATTGATATCTCTATAAAAAAACGTGCATTAAGGCGAATAAGGGAGCGTTCCGGCAGGCCTGGGCAGGCCATCGGAAAGGCGCCGTTTGTTCCAAGCGCCACCCGGCACTCAATTTACGAGGGGCGGCAGTCTAAGGCCGACTTGAGGCCTCAGCAACTGAAAAGACAGCGAATTTGTCCGACAAAGCCCTGAAAATGGTCTACGGCAGGCTTTGAGGCGGTAATCGGAGTGCGTTTATAGCAAGAAATTCAATCGAGCGGCTGTATATAGATGACAAACGGCCTGGACCGGGCATTTTTCACTGTCATTTGCAGGGCTGCGAACCTCAGCTAAGGTTGTCCCTCCCGAAATGGCCATATAAAGGAAAGGATCATGAAGTTGATCGGTATGCTGGATTCGCCCTACGTACGGCGCGCCGCCATTTCCGCCAAATGCCTGGGAGTCTCGCTGGAACATCAGTCGGTTTCGGTGTTCCGTCACTTCGAACAATTCCAGCAGATCAACCCGGTCGTCAAGGCGCCCACCCTGGTGCTGGATGACGGTGAGGTGTTGATGGACTCGACACTGATCATCGACTACCTGGAAACCCTGGCGAACAAAAGCCTGATGCCCATCGAACCGGCTCAGCGCCTGCGTGGGTTGCGCCTGGTTGGGCTGGCACTGGCCGCCTGCGAAAAATCCGTACAACTTTACTACGAGCGCAACCTGCGGCCAGCGGAGATTCAATTCGAACCCTGGGTGCAACGGGTCGAAGGACAACTGACGGCAGCCTATTCGGCGCTGGAGAGGGAGCTGGAAAAGCAGCCGCTGAAAACTGACGGTTCGATTGAGCAGGACGGCATTACCCTCGCCGTGGCCTGGAGCTTTACCAACCTGGTGGTGCCGGACCAGGTGAGTGCGCCGCAGTTTGCGCGGATCGCAGCGTTCACGAAGTATGCCGAGGGACTAGAGGTGTTTGTCAGTACGCCGATTGACTGACGGATTCACTTTGCCTGTTCTGTCGTCATCGCGAGCAAGCTCGCTCCCACAGTAATTTTCGTCGTACGCGGACCTTGTGTTCGACATCAATCCATTGTGGGAGCGAGCTTGCTCGCGATGACGTCGGGTCAGTCGACACACGCATTGTTTATTTGCGCTTATAGCTTTTATTGCCACCAGGGGTCAGGCAGTAAACGCCACCTCTGGGCCCGGTACAAAACGAACCGGTGCCACAGGCGCAACCCTGCGTGTCCTGGAGTAACGTTTGCGGTCGCGCCTGGCCTTTACCGCCAAACATTGCCGAGCAACTTTTTTTCGACCCACTGATAGAGCCGTCGTTACACAGGAACAGATCGCCGTCACATCGATCGATTCCACCTTTCTTGCCGGAACACGGTGTATTACCAGCCCAGGCAGGCGAACTGAAAACACTTAACAACAACAGACAAATCGGAATCCAGCCACACAGGATCGAGTTGCGCACAATGCAGCCCCCCATTGAAGTTGTGGCCCAATGATATCAACGTTGCGAACAGCGACCCCGCCTAGATGAAAGTTAATTTATTAAGTCGCGGGCAATTCTTGGCAAAATGCTCGCAACTTCGTATTGAACTGCTTATCAGGCCAGCCCTATGACCCGCATCTTGACCATCGAAGACGACGCCGTGACCGCCCGGGAGATTGTCGCCGAACTGAGTAGCCACGGCCTCGACGTCGACTGGGTGGACAATGGCCGCGAAGGGCTGGAGCGCGCGGTCAGCGGCAACTACGACTTGATCACACTCGACCGCATGTTGCCCGAACTCGATGGCCTGGCGATTGTCACCACACTGCGGACCATGGGCGTGGCCACGCCGATCCTGATGATCAGCGCGCTGTCCGACGTCGATGAGCGCGTACGCGGCTTGCGCGCCGGCGGCGACGACTACCTGACCAAACCTTTCGCCACCGATGAAATGGCCGCCCGGGTTGAAGTCCTGCTACGCCGGCAGAACACCGTGACCGCCCAGGCCACCACTTTGCGGGTGGCAGATCTGGAACTGAACCTGATCAGCCACGAAGCCAGTCGCGACGGTCAGCTGCTGACGCTGTTGCCCACCGAGTACAAACTGCTGGAATTCCTGATGCGCAATACCGGGCAAATCCTCTCGCGGATGATGATTTTCGAAGAGGTCTGGGGTTACCACTTCGATCCCGGCACCAACCTGATCGACGTACACATCGGCCGTCTGCGCAAGAAGATCGACCCGCCTGGCAATGCCCCACTGATTCGGACCGTGCGAGGCTCGGGTTATGTCATTGCCGAACCCGTCTAAAGGCTGGCGCTCTTCCAGCAGCCGTCTGCTGGCGCTCTACAGTTCGCTGTTCGTGATCTGGAGCGGGATTCTCATGGGGGTCATGTACTACGAGGTTTCCGCTTACCTGGACAACCTGGCCAAGCATTCGCTGATGCAACGCCAGCACCTGTTTTCACGCTTCTCCGGCGAGCAACTGGTGGACGCCCTCGCCGTCAGCATGACCTTCGACATCCGCGGCATCGACGCCTACGGCCTGTTCGATGCCCGGCACCATTACCTCAGCGGCGCCCTGCGCTACATTCCGGACGGCTTGCCGCTCGATGGCAAGATCCACATGCTGCGCGATTGCGATGCCTCCGACGACAGCGACGAGCAGACGCTGCCCGCCGACAGTTGTGACGCCGTGGCGACCCGCACCCTCGATGGCCGCTGGCTGGTGCTGGTACGCGACAACGGTTCGTTGTTTGCCGTGACCCGGATCATCCTTCACGCCTTGTTCTGGGGTGTGACCCTGACCATCGTGCCGGGCATCGTTGGCTGGTATTTGCTGCGCCGCCGCCCGTTGCGGCGCATTCGCGGGATTCAGGCCAGTGCCGAGGCCATCGTCGCCGGCGACCTGAGCCGACGCTTGCCACTGTCCAACCGGCGTGACGAACTGGACATGCTCGCCGCCATCGTCAACGCCATGCTCGAACGCATCGAGCGCCTGATGAACGAGGTCAAGGGCGTGTGCGACAACATCGCCCATGACCTGCGCACGCCCCTGACCCGTCTGCGCGCGCAGCTTTACCGCATGCAGCAACAAGCCGGCGAAGGCTCGCCGCAGGCCATGCAACTGGATCTGGTGCTGGCCGAGGCCGATACGCTGATGGCGCGTTTCCGTGGCTTGCTGCGGATCTCCGAGCTGGAGGATCGCCAGCGTCGCTCCGGTTTCGTCCAGGTGGACCCGGTGGCGTTGCTGCAGGAACTGCATGAGTTCTACCTGCCCCTGGCGGAAGACGACGACCTGGTGTTCCAACTTCACCTGCCCGCGTCATTGCCACCCCTTAATGGCGACCGCGCGCTGATGTTCGAAGCGGTGGCGAACCTGCTCAGCAACTCGATCAAATTCACCCCGCCCGGCGGCGCAGTGATCCTGCGCGGGATCAATGATGGCGGGCACACGCGAATCGAAGTACTCGATTCTGGCCCGGGCATTCCCGAAGCGGAACGTGAAGCGGTGTTCCAGCGCTTCTATCGCGCCGAGGCGGGCAATCATAAAAGCGGCTTCGGGCTGGGGCTATCCATCGTCGCGGCGATTGTCAGTCTGCACGGGTTTACCCTGGAAGTGGGCAGCAGCGAACTGGGTGGCGCGCGGCTGGTGCTTGATTGTCGGGAGAGCCTGATTCCCCCGGCCTGATAAAAATCTGCCTGAACTGACACAAAACCTGTAGGAGCGAGCTCACCCGCGATGGCGGCGCCTGTTTAAAGCACATGTTTAACGGCTGTCAGCGTAACTTGATGAAAGCTACAACGCCTTGCGTCATTGCCTACGGGTACGCCAGAATCCGCCGGCTTACGCGTCTTGAGTCCGGGCATTATCGTTAGCCGGTCGCTGACAAACAGCGATCGGGTTTGGTAGCCCGGAGTACTGCGCGTAGTGCCACTTCAAGCAGTTGCTGCTTTTATGGTTGTCATGCGCAGGGCCTCTTCGGGGGCGCCGGTTCCAGTACTCCGGTCTACCAACCTGTGCATGGCCACCGCCCTTCGTTTGGTAGCGAAAGTGATGGCTCCAATTTTTACAGTACTGGAGTTCTATCGATGATCAAACCAACGCCCAACCCGTCAGAAACAGATTCCGCCGCCAACATCATGGCCACGCCCCACAAACCGTCCACGATGTTCACCATCAACCCTGACATCGACACCGAAACCCTGCTGGCCCACGCCTGCGAGTCGCTGGCCTCAGCCAATGTGATGACCAACGATCTGGCGGGTTTTCTTGAGGGCTCGCACCGCAATACGCTGCTGGGCATTGCACAGGTCATCATGCTGGGTGAATTGGCGGTGAACCGGGCGCTGGATCGACTTGATCCGCCTGAGTAAAGCTCCATACGTGTGGGAGCGAGCTTGCTCGCGATGGCGGCAGCACATCCAACATTTAAGTGACTGACACACCGCTATCGCGAGCAGGCTCGCTCCCACAGGTTGCGCGCACTTCCTGACTGTCCTGGTCATCTCTCGGGCCAAACTTGCGACTGCTGCCCAGCGGAATTGAAGCAGGCTACCGTCAACAAATCCCTACGCACCACAAAACCTACCTATCAGTTCTGATAGTTCCAACCGGTTGCATAACTGCCAATACTGAACGCCTGCACTTCGGCCCCTCGGAGCACCCACCCATGCTATCGCCACACAAAACCGTACTCTGCCAGTATCGCTACGATGCCCTCGACCAGTTGATCGAAAGTAGTCCGCAGCAAGCACCACAACTTCAGCGCTTCTACTGTAAAAGCCGCCTTGCGACCGAAATACAGGGCACGACACAGCATTCCATCATTCAGCACGGCGACTTGCTGCTTGCACAGCAACAGCGCGAAGGTAATGAACGCAATGCCCACTTGCTGGCTACCGACCAACAGCGTTCGGTGTTACGCACACTCAATGCGAACTCTCACTCAAAACCCATCACCTATTCGCCCTATGGCCATCGCCACCCTGAAAATGGATGGCTTAGTCTTTTGGGGTTCAATGGTGAACGACCCGACCCGGTGACCGGGCATTATTTATTGGGGAACGGGTATCGGGCTTTTAATCCGGTGTTGATGCGATTTAATAGTTCGGACAGTTGGAGTCCGTTTGGAGATGGTGGGTTGAATGCGTATGCGTATTGCGCAGGAGACCCCATAAATAAATACGACCCTAGCGGGCATATGTTCGGAAAAATAATTCCACGGAAGGTATCTACCGGAATAGTAGAGTACGTAATGAACGGCACAAAACTAAAACGCCATGCACACATAACCCTCAACCAAGCTCGAAGTGCAGCCAACCAAATAAACCAGACTACCAAAAAACTAAAGAACCTAAATATAAGTATAAGCGCCACATTAGAAACCGACTTCAAACTTAGAGAAAGTTCCAGCATTATAGAGCTCCCCTCTCTAAATCTGGAAATGCTTGCACGAGACAAAATGAATTCATCCCTCCTCTCAATGGACAGCCTTCCATCTAAGCTGCGCAACCATCACCCTAACCATCCCTACCCCCACCAACAACGCAAGATGTCGCCGAATCAATTATCCGACCAAATCAATCTAATGGAATACATAAACGGAGATTCAACATCATCTAAAATAGAAAAAATCTTGAGGCTTAATAAAGCCGCAAATCACCAAGAATATTTCATAAAGAATGGCATAGAAACACCATTAAACAAGGATCTCGCACAAAAATACCTCCGGAAACTGCATGTCTTAAAATACAAAAAAAGAAAACCCAAGGAAATCAGAGCCGAAATTTTCAACAGCCATTTCCATTATTGAAATTCCAATACTCAACCATAAACCACAACGAACTACGTCACGTAAATATGTACCTGCTGATCAACGATAACGATCCGGCAGAACGCTGGTTGCGCTCGAAAATTGCACAGCACATGGCGGCGCCACTATCGGGGCATTGATCGCCTGCAGGGCTACCGGCTCGGACTCGCGCAGGTACACCGGCATGTCGGTCACTGGTGGCATGGCCGGAATCTCGAAGTACATCTGCACCACCCAGCCACGGTGATAGCTGGCGTGGTTGACCACGTGCATCAGCATCGCACCGGCGCTCATGGTGCCGCTTTCGCCTGAGACAAAGGTGAATTCCAGGGGCTTGTCCAGGGAGGCATCGGTTTGTCGGGCGCTCCAGTCGCAGTACCAGCGATCGATGTTTTTTTGCGCCATGCACAGTTCGGACAGATCGGCATGCAGCAGGTCGTGTGAAGTCTTGAAACCATGCCCCCGGCCTTCGAGGTGCGCCTGCCAGATGCAATCGACCACGTATACGTGATTGAGGGTGCCAATCATGTTTTTGAACACCGACACCCGTTCTTTTTTGACTTCGCCCGGAGGGAGCGCGGCGAGGCTATCAAAGAGGCGCTGATTGGCCCAGCGCTTGTAATCGGCCAGCAGGCAGGCAGTGCGTACGGTGATCATCAGAGTTCTCCGATGGCAGTAAGCGCATTCCCTAGCATAGACCCGATGGCCACAAAGCAGCGTCAGCCCTGATCATCGGTCGTCCAGATGTTTTACCACCAACTCGGCGAGCGCCAGGCAACTGGTCAGCCCCGGTGACTCGATGCCGAACAGATTCACCAGCCCCGGCACGCCATGTTCGGCGCGAGCGCTGATGAGAAAGTCAGCGGTCGGCTCTGTCGGCCCGCTGATTTTCGGGCGAATGCCGCTGTAGGTCGGTTGCAGGCTATTGTCCGGCAACCCCGGCCAATAGCGGCGGATCGCCTGATAAAACCCCTCGGACCGATTGGGCTCGACGCGGTAATCAATGTGCTCGACCCATTCAACATCCGGCCCGAAGCGCGCCTGCCCGCCCAGGTCCAGGGTCATGTGCACACCCAGTCCCGCGCTCTCCGGGGCCGGATACACCAGGTGGCGAAACGGCGCCAGGCCGCTGAAACTGAAATAACTGCCCTTGCACAAATACGCCTGGGGAATAAATGTCCCAGGCAGACCGACGATAGCGCGCGCCACCTCGGGAGCGGACAGCCCCGCGCAGTTGATCAGTTCCCGACAGCACAGCGTCATGGGTTGACTGCCGCCCATGTGCAGCTCGAAACCCTGTTCGATGCAACGGGCCGACAGCAGCGGCGTGTGCAAGGCCAGCGTGGCGCCGAACCGCTGGGCATCGCCCTAGAGCGCCAGCATCAGCCCGTGGGAGTCGACAATGCCGGTAGACGGTGACCACAGCGCCGCGACGCAGGACAGCGCGGGTTCAAGCTCCCGGGCCTGCGGGCCATCCAGCCATTGCAGGTCATCGACACCATTGGCACGCCCCTGCCGCAACAGGCGCTGCAAAGCCGCGTGCTGCTGCTCGTCGGTGGCCACTATCAGCTTGCCCACGCGCCGGTAATCGACACCGTGTTCATCGCAATAGGCGTAGAGACGCTGCTTACCCTCCACGCACAGCCGCGCCTTGAGGCTACCGTCCGGATAATAGATGCCAGCGTGAATCACTTCTGAATTACGCGAACTGATGCCCCTGCCGATACCCTCACTCGCCTCGACCACCAGCACTTCCCGTCCGTTCCTGGCCAGGGCCCTGGCCACCGCCAGCCCGACCACGCCGGCCCCGATCACCACGCTTTGAATATCGACGTTCAACGACCTTGCCTCCCCCTCGCCCCGTTCCTCGCTAATGCCAGGGAACTCTCGGCGACCGTCACGCATCCTAAATTATGTGGTACTTCCCTTATGCTTCATGCTGTCGGAGGACACCGTCATGCGCCGCCTATTTATCATTTCTTCCTTGGTACTTTGTTTACCCTTTGGCTCGGCTCTGGCCGATGTGGATGCGAGTGACGTCGCCACTTCAGCCGGGGTATCCGCCTCGCTGTACTCGACGTTCAAAGACGACAAACTCATGATTCCCGCCCGGGATGACGCTTCCAGCTTCGTCGCCAGCGGCGGTGCGATTCGTGGTGCTTACCTGGAGGCGCTGTTGAAAAAGGTCCGCCAGGACAATCCCGCCCTCAACACTGCAAGCGACGAAGACCTGGCCCGCGCCATTCTCGTCCAGGAAGGCGTTACCACCGATCACTGAAGATCGTCATCGCCAGCGGTGGGGCTTGTGACACCAGGATAGCGTTTCCAGCCCTGCCTGGCGTGCTTGCCAGTGGACAAACGTGCCCACCCGGCCACGATTTGCGCGTTGATACTCACCCCGCCGCACACCACGATCACCACGTCATTGGCGTCGGCAATCGCCGGGTGATCCAGGTAGGCAATCGCCAATGAAACCCCGCACGCAGGTTCGACCAGCTGACGCAAATCATTGGCGTAACGCACCACGCCCATGATCGCCTCATCATCACTGAGCACCACGCACTCATGGGGGAATTCGCCGATGTGCTTGACCGGCCAGGCGGCCACTTGTGCGGCGCCCAGGGACGTGGCGACCGTATCGATTTTCGGCAGTTTTACCGGGTGCCCGGCCGCCACCGCCGCGGCGAATGATGCCGCGCCTTCGGTTTCGCAGGCAACGATGCGGCAATCGGTGTGCCGATGACGTATCAGGCCAGTGAGCAGCCCCGCCAGCAAGCCACCGCCGCCCACCGATGTCACCAGCACATCCACTGGCGGGCAGTCTTCGAGGATTTCATCGACCATGGTGCTGTGCCCTTCCCACAACACCGGGTGGTCGAAGGCCGGCACAAATTCACTGCGCGGGTCCTGGGCGAGTTCCCGGGCCCGTTGATTGGCTTCGTCCCAGAACTTGCCGTGGACGATCACCTCGGCGCCGGTATTGCTGATCCGCGCCCGGGTGCTTTGCGGGGTAGTGTGCGGTACCACGATGCATGCCTTGAGCCCCAGGCATGCAGCGGCCATGGCCGTGGCCAGTCCCGCGTTACCACCGGAGGGACAGACCACCTTGCGCTTGCCCTGCTGCGCCGCCCGGCTGCACAGCAAGCCAATGCCGCGTATTTTGAACGAGCCGCCAGGTTGCAGGTTTTCCAGTTTCAGCCAGATACGGCGGGTCGGGGTAGACAGGCCAGGGTGCAGGATCAAAGGCGTTCGGATGTGAAGCATATCGGTTCCTGTTACACGCCACCGGCTCGCGGAACAGGTCAACGAGCCAGCGGTGAACGGTTCTCTCATGCAAGTTTAGTTCACCCGGTCCGGGGTGACCGTCTCAGCGGTCTGGCGCAGGCTCCTACACTTAGAGGTAAGCTAATTCGTGGAGGCACCATGAAGATCTCGGCAAAATTGGCGTTTTTCGCCGTCATCAGCACCCTCGCCTACCTCGCCTTGGCGATCTGGGGACTGGGTGGTTTCGCAGCCTATTTCAGTCACGGTTCACTGGTTGTCGTTGCCCTGGCCACCCTGATCATGGCTGTCGCGTCGCTGTTCACCGAGGTCAACCTGAGTTCGGGGGAACGCGAAGACCGGGCCAACCGCTGGGTCATTCCGGCCTTCGGGGTGATCGGGTTGCTGAGCGGCTATCTGCCGGCCTATACCGACCGCATCGATTTCTGGACCTTTGGTGGTGAAGGCGTGCGCTGGCTTGGGGCGCTGTTGTTCATCGCCGGCGGCGCGCTGCGGTTGTGGCCGGTGTTTGTGCTGGGCAAGCGCTTCAGTGGGCTGGTGGCCATTCAGCCGGGGCATCGACTGGTCACCGAGGGGATCTACCGCAACCTGCGCAACCCCAGTTATCTGGGGATGATGGTCATCGGCATCGGTTGGGCGCTGGCCTTTCGTTCTGGTGTCGGATTGATATTGGTGGCGCTGACGCTGATCCCGCTGATTGCACGCATTCACTCGGAAGAGGCCTTGCTGAGGGCGCAGTTCGGCAGCGAATACGAGGCCTATTGCGCCCGCTCCTGGCGGTTGATCCCTGGGCTTTACTGAAGAAACGCAGGCCCCTGTGGGAGCGAGCTTGCTCGCGATAGCGTCTACCTGTTTGCTATTGATTTGACTGGAAAATTGCTATCGCGAGCAAGCTCGCTCCCACATTAGACGGCGTGCAGGCGCAGACCTGCGGCATCCACCAGAACCCGCACCGATTCATAACTTGCCAACGTCGCATGCAACGTCTCGATCGGCTGCTCATGGGTCGCCGTGACAATCATCAAGTCCGCCCCCGCCGCCTCGGCGGCCAGAATCCCCACCGTGGCATCTTCAAAAATCAGGCACTGCCCAGGCTCGACGCCCAAGCGCCGGGCCGCGAGTGTGTACCCCGCCGGATCGGGTTTACCGGCCGTGACGTCCTCGGCCGTAATCATGACGTCAGGCTCCGGTATCCCTGCCGCCGCCATGCGCCGCAACGCCAGTTCCCGCGGGGCGGAAGTGACGATGGCCCATTGGCCGGCTGGCAAGGACCGCAAGAATTTTGCCGCGCCAGCCACTTCCAATACCCCGTCGACGTCGACGATTTCCGCTTCGGTAATCCACGCGGCTTCGACCTCGGCATCCACCCCGGGCAAGTCCAGGCGCCTGATGGTGTCGATGGCGCGGGCACCGTGGATGGTCGGCAGGAAGCTGTCGACATCGACACCATGGCGTATCGCCCAGGTGGTCCAGACCCGCTCGGCGGCGGCAATGGACGTCAGAACGGTGCCGTCCATATCGAGCAGAAAGGCACGGTAAGTTGAGTTGAATACAGAGTTATCGGACAAGGAAAAGAACCTCGTAGGTGCCGGACGGATTTGCCCGGCAATGTAGCATCTGCGCGCAGGTCAGTTGAGTCGTTTGGACTTGAAGGTCTGGTCCACGCAATCGAGCAGCCCGCCAATCATCCAGGGTTTCTTGATGAAAGAGACCGCGTGCCGCACGCCTGAGCTTTCAGGGGTTTCGAAACCGGACATGATCATGATCGGCTTGTCCGGCCAGCGATCGCCGAACTGGTTGGCCAGGTCCGCGCCGTTGAGCGTGCCGGGCATGGTGATGTCTGTCAGCAGCATGCCCACCTGTGGCGCATGCTGCTCCAGATAAATCACTGCCGCGTCCGCGCTGATTTTCGGCTCGACGACAAAACCTTCCTCCTGAAGAATTTCACAGAGAAACTCCAGGATCAGCGGGTCGTCCTCAACCACCAGAATCAACCCGCCAGGAAGATCCCCACCCGCTGTCGGTACTCGACTCATGACCGTGCCGCTCCCTGATTGTCTCGATGATATCGCGGGGTCTGATCCGCCACCTAAAAGGTATGAGCAGCTGAATCGGTGGAAATTCAATTTTGATACAGCAGATCAACAATAGGAAAACCCTATGGGAGCGCGCTTGCTTGCTCCCATAGGGTTTGTGTTGCCTTTGATTATTGCGACATGGCGTCTTTGCTCATGCTGTCCTTGGACATGGCATCTTTCTTCATCGCGTCCTTGGACATTGCATCCTTGGACATGGCGTCCTTGGACATCGAATCGGTCTTCTTCATCGCATCCTTGGACATGCCGTCTTTGGACATCGAGTCCTTGCTCATGCTGCCGTTATCAACAGCCGTCGCGGCGAATACGGAGGCAGCACCAACGGCCAGGCACATGGACAGAACAACAGTGGTCAACTTTTTCATGATGGTTCTCCTTGGAGCACGGGGTTGCGGACGGTGAATGTTTCGGACGTTCATCAGCTGCCACCGAACCAGTTGTAGCCCTGGTCTTCCCAGTAACCGCCGCTGTAGGTGTTGCTGACAAAAATCGCCTGAATGTGTTTGGGGTTCTTGTAACCAAGCTTGGTGGGCATGCGCAGCTTCATCGGGAAGCCGTATTCGCGCGGCAGTACCGCGCCGTCCCAGGTCAGTGCCAACAGGGTTTGAGCATGCAGCGCGGTGGCCATGTCGATGCTGGTGTAGTAGTCGTCGGCGCATTTGAAACCGACGTATTTGGCATCGGTGTCGGCGCCGATGCGCTTGAGGAAATCGCTGAAGCGTACGCCGCCCCAACGCCCGATCGCGCTCCAGCCTTCGACGCAAATGTGCCGGGTGATCTGCTCGGTCTGGGCCATGGCCCTTAGCTCTTCAAGGCGCCAGCTGCGCTTGTCGGCGACCAGGCCGGTGACTTCCAGGCGATAGCCCTCCTCCTCTACCGTCGGCGCTTCGTCGATGCCGTAGAAGGCATTGAAGGGAAACGGCCGGGTGATCATCGATTCGGGATAGGTCGGCGCCATCGCGTTGGGGTTGAACAGCCAGCCTTGCACCCGGTCGTTAAAGCGCGACATGGACGACAGCGCAGTCTCAACACTGTCGTTGTCAGTGATGTTGCAGCCGGACAGCATCGCCACGCCGCCAAGGGTCAGGCCGCGCAACAGGAACGAGCGGCGGGAGCGGTCCTCGATCTGCGGGGCGAGGATCTTGCGGGCGTCGGTGAGGATCGAATCCTCGTCCAGCCCGGCTACCTGAATGCGCTTTTTCATACCTGCTCCTTGTGGCCGACGATCATGGCCCACAGCGTTTTTGGAACCACTGCGACCATCACCAGATGCACCGCCACGAACCCCACCAACAGGGCCATGGCGAAGAAGTGCACACGACGCGCACCTTCGTAGCCGAACAGCAACTCACGCAGCAGCGGAAACTGCACCGACTTCCACAACACCAGCCCGGAGAGCACCAACAGGAGGATGTCGACCATCACGAACAGGTATGCAAAACGCTGCACCTGGTTGTAATGATTGAGGTCGGCGTGCCCGAGTTTTCCCCGCAAGGCAGCCCACAGGTCGTGCAACACGCCTTTGGGCGACACCGGGAAGAAACGCCGCTTCAGGCGCCCGCTGAACAGGTTGAAGGCCAGGTAAATCAGACCGTTGATCGCCAGGAACCACATCGCCGCGAAGTGCCATTGCAGCGCGCCTGCCAGCCAGCCGCCGAGGGTGATCGAATTGGGAAAGCTGAAATCGTAGATCGGCGAGGCGTTATAGATGCGCCAACCGCTGGTGACCATCACCAGCACCGCCAGGGCGTTTAACCAATGGGTCAGCCGCAGCCAGCGTGGATGGCTGGCCTTGGGTGAAGCAGTTGTCTGCGACATGTCCGGCTCCCGTTTGTTGTTCGTTGGAGCCGAGTATGGGAGCCGGAAGATCGCCAAATCCTCACGTAAAGTTAAATTAAACGTGATAACTACTACCGCCGGACACTTGTAGGAGCGAGCTTGCTCGCGATGCATTCAATGACACTGCGTTTATTCAGAATGGGCGCGATTTCGTTGACGTCCATCGCGAGCAAGCTCGCTCCTACAGTGTTCTGTGGTGGTCCGTCGGTTGTGCAATTATGGTTAAATGCCGCCCCCGCAAATTGCCGACCCAGACCAATGAACGCAGACGCCCTCTCCACCCTTCACGACCACTTGCTGACGGCACTGGCAACACCCCCCGCCGAAACCCGCCGTCTGTTCCACGGCCGTGGCCGCTGCTGGCCGGGGCTGGAGCAAGTGACCGTGGACTGGTTGCAGGGCGTGGTGCTGGTGGCGTTGTTCAAGGAGCCGGAAGCGGCGCAGCTGGAAGACCTGAAGCTGCTGCTGATGGCGATCACCCAGTCTGAGCAGTGGGCCCGGTCCGGCGCCCATACGCTGTTGCTGCAACACCGCTACCTGCTGCAAAGCACCACCGAGTGGCTGCTTGGGGAAGAGATCGACGAACTGACAATCACCGAAGGTGGCCTGAAATACCGGGTGGATCTGGGCCGCAAACAGAACACCGGGCTGTTCCTCGACATGCGCTACGGTCGCGACTGGGTACGGGCCAACGCCGAAGGCAAGCGGGTATTGAATCTGTTCGCCTACACCTGCGGATTTTCGGTGGCGGCCATCGAAGGCGGCGCGAACCACGTGGTCAACCTCGACATGTCGAGCCCGGCCTTGAACCGTGGCCGTGACAACCACCGGCTCAACGGCCACGACATGAGCAAGGTCAGTTTCCTCGGCCACGACCTGTTCAAGTCCTGGGGCAAGGTTATCGGCAAGGGGCCTTATGACCTGGTGATCATCGACCCGCCGTCGTTCCAGAAAGGCAGCTTCCTGCTGACCAAGGACTACCAGCGCGTGCTGCGCCGGTTGCCGGAATTGCTCAGCCCCCAGGGTACCGTGCTGGCATGCATGAACGACCCGGCCTTCGGAGCTGATTTCCTGATCGATGGCGTGACACACGAGGCGCCAAGCCTGCGGTTCGAACAACGGCTGGAGAATCCGCCGGAGTTTCCGGATACCGATCTCGAGTGTGGGTTGAAGGCGTTGGTGTTTCGGCAGTAACACCGAGTCATGCCCTTCGCGATCAGGCTCGCTCCCACACTGGATTGGCGGCGCTCACGACACCTCTTGGAGCGAAGACGTCGGTATGGTCACCAGGGTCAACGGACTTATCGTGGCTGCAGCACCAGTGCAAACAACTCGCCATGCCCGTTCACGTTGAGCTTGTGATAGAGGTTGCGTCGATGCACTTTCACCGTCTCCGGGGAGATGCCCATTTGCTGGGCGATGGCTTTGCTGGAGAACCCCTGGAGAATCAGGCGCGCGGTTTCGATTTCCCGCAGTGTCAGGCGTGCGTCGAAGCGATCAAGCAAGGTCGCCAGATCACCGGCCGGTGGTTCGGCGACCGGCCCCTCCAATGGCAGCAAATCCAGGTGTCGGCGCATCGCCGCCAGCACCCAGTCGCGCACGCACAGCAGACGGCCCTGCTCCTCTAGGCTGAAGCGTGTCGAACGCCCCAGGGACAGGCCGAGCACGGCGCCATCAACGTTAACCATGAACTGCAATTCATCCCCACCGACCACGGTGCTGAAGTAACTCAGGTAGTACTCACTGTGCTGAAACTGGTCGGGGGCCACCGAATCAAGGCTGTGCAAACCGTCGGCGATGCCGGCGCAAGCAGCTTGATAGAACGGATCAAGCAGGTACATGCCGGCGCGGTAATCCGCCAGCTCTTCCTGCTCATCACTGTTGCCCTTGGCATCGAAGTCAATCAGCAGGCGCGGCACATGCCCCGGGCGCATCAGCGCCACCAGCGCGTTATCCAGCGGCACCAGCAAACGCAGGGTATCGACCAGCGCACGCCAGAAACTGTCCTGCCCCACCGCCGTAAAGACCCGCGCCAGCCCCTGATGCACCGGCAACTCTTTCAACAACGCGTCCACGCACTACCCCTTTTGAGTAACCCATGATGGGAATGGGTGAAGGCCACCCAGGTCGATACGCTGCAAACTCCTGATTACCACCGGCCGCAATAGGCCAGGAGTGCCGCATCATGAGTCGTCACCGCTTGTATTTCAATCTGGGGTTGGGTGCCTGTCTGGCGGTTTCGCTGTCGGCTTTTGCGGTCGAAGCCCCGACGGTGCACGTGTACAACTGGTACGACTACATCGGTCCCACCACCCTGCAGGACTTCAAGCGTGATACCGGAATTGCACCGGTCTACGACACCTTCGACAGCGCCGAAGTGCTCGAAGGCAAGTTGCTCACCAGCCGCAGCGGCTACGACGTGGTGGTGGCCAGCAACTTCAGTTTGCCCACGCTGATCAAGGCCGGCGCCCTCGCCCCCCTGCCCCGTGCGCAGATGCCGGACTTCAAGAACATGGACACCGAACTGCTGGCCAAACTGGCCAACAGCGATCCGGGCAACCAGTACGCCGTACCCTACCTGTGGGGCACCAACGGTATCGGCTACAACATCGATAAAGTGCGCGCGCTGCTGGGTGACAAGGCGCCGGTGGATTCCTGGGATCTGGTGTTCAAGGAAGAGAACCTGGCGAAACTCGGCGAATGCGGCGTGGCCATGCTCGACTCGCCGTCGGAGATGCTGCCGGTTGCCCTGCACTACCTCGGCCTGCCGCCCAACAGCACCAACCCTGAGGACTACAAAAAGGCCGAAGCGCTGCTGCTGAAACTGCGTCCGCACATCGCCTACTTCAACTCGTCGAAGTTCATCAGCGACCTGTCCAACGGCAACATCTGCGTGGCGGTGGGCTGGTCCGGCGCTATGCTCGAAGCCAAATCCACCGCCGAGCAGGCCGGCAATGGCGTGAAGATCGCCTACAGCTTGCCGAAGGAAGGCGCGCCGGTGTGGTTCGATACGCTAGTGCTGCTCAAGGATGCTCCGCACCCGGAACAAGGCATGGCCTTCATCGACTACCTGATGCGCGCCGAAGTCATCGCCCCGGTCAGTGACCACCTCAACTACCCCAACGGCAACCGCAGCGCCACCACTCTGGTGGCCGAAGCGACCCGCAGCAACCCGGCCGTCTATCCGTCCGCCAAAGCCATGGCCACTTTGTTCACCCTCCAGCCACTGCCACCCGCTACCGAGCGCGTGCGCACGCGGATCTGGAGCAAGGTCAAAAACGGTCAATGACCGGACACCACAGTGTCCGTGGTGTCCAAAGAATATTTTTTCTGCCACGAATCGAAGATGAGAAAACCATGAAACCACGCTCCCGCGACCTGAACATCCCAATCGGCCAACTGCAACCCGGTCCGCTCAATGCCATCACCGACGTCCCCGGCGTACGGGTCGGCCACAGCGACGTACGAGGCCGCACGGCCAATGGCCGCGACATCCTCACTGGCGTCACCGTCATCGAACCGCGCGCCGGCTCCACCAGTCAGCAACCCTGCTTTGCCGGCGTGCATGTGCTCAACGGCAACGGCGATGCCACGGGGCTGGAGTGGATACGCGAGGCAGGCTTACTGACCAGCCCAATCGCCTTCACCAACACCCACAGCCTGGGCGTGGTGCGCGACGCGCTGATCGTGCTCGACCGCGAGCAGCAGCCGGATGACGGGCGCCTTTACTGGAATATGCCAGTGGTGCTGGAAACCTTCGACGGCCTGCTCAACGACATCAACGGTTTTCACGTAAAACCTGAACATGTGGCACAGGCTGTGCGCTCGGCAGCGGGCGGTCCGGTGGCCGAAGGCAATGTCGGCGGTGGCAGCGGCATGATCTGCCACGAGTTCAAGGGCGGCATCGGCACCGCGTCGCGCCGCTTGAACAGTGCCCAGGGGGGCTGGACAGTCGGGGCGATTGTCCAGGCCAACCACGGCATTCGCAATGAACTGCGCGTCGACGGGTATCCGGTCGGGCGCTACATGGAACAGGTCGACTCGCCGTTCCTCAAGGCCTCGCTGCCCCATCCTGGCATGGGTTCGATCGTGGTCTGCCTGGCCACCGATGCGCCGTTGCTGCCGCACCAGTGCACACGCCTGGCCCAGCGCGCCAGCCTCGGCCTGGCCCGCACCGGCGGCGGCAATGAAGACCACAGCGGCGACATCTTCATCGCCTTCGCCACCGGTAACGATCACGTGCCACCAGCTGCTTACGAGAGCAAGAAAGCACCGACTACCCACAATCTGAGCATGGTCAACAACGACCACATCAGCGAACTGTTTCTGGCCGCCACCGAAGCCGTGGAAGAAGCCATCATCAATGCCCTGCTCGCCGCCGACACCGCCGAAGGCAACGGGCATGGGGTGCAGGGGCTGGATGCAGAAACCTTGCTCAAGGCGTTGCGCCGCGCCGGCTGGCCAGGGGATGCGACTAGCGGTACTTGAGTGAAACACTCGGTCTTTTTAGGATGAACTTACGCAGCCGCTTGCTTGCGCAAGCCGCTGCGTAAGTGGTGAGTGAACTGAACCCCTACCAAGCTCACCACTTGTTTCATGCGCATCTTGAGCCTCACGGCTCCACTTCCTCCCCATCAAGAGCTTTGAGGCTCTTTTTTTACCTCTGAAAACCAACACTGTTCATTGTGGGAGCGAGCTTGCTCCCACAGGGGATCTGTGGGGGTTCAGGAGAGTGCGATCAGACCAGGCGCAACCGAGGGCCAGCGGCCGGCACGGCATCGTCACCCAACCGCCCCCGCACAAACGCCTGAGCCTTGCGCGTCAACTGGTCCAGATGCCGGTCGCGCTGTTTTTCCGCGTCGGTCATGGCCCGCTTGCCATGCTTTTGCAGCAGGTAGGTATGAATCTGCCGCACTTCCAGCGAGCTGTAGATCGACGCCACATCCAGCAGCGCCATCAAGCCAGCGGTAGCGTGGTCGCGAGTGTTCATCAACACCTGGGTCGCACGCACGCCCACCACCTCAAAGCCCATCGCCTCGAAATACGGCACCTTGGCCACCGAGCAGGTCAGCTCGGCATGGGGGTAGCGACCGACCATTTCCCGCAGCATCCGCCGGGCCACGCCCTGGCGCCGATACTCGGCCTGCACCGCCATGTACGCCACGCCGCAGGCCTCGGGGTCGTCCTGCACCGGCAGATACAGCACAAAGCCCGTCACCTTTTGCGGGTCGTCTTCGTCCGTGGCGACGATCAACTCCACGGCAATGCCTTTTTCACCGTTCAGCGCCTCCAGATACAGGTGCACCTCATAGCCGATCGCGTATTGATAGAGGTTGTACAGCAGGTTGCTGGGCGGGATCGCGACCATGCTGATGTCGGTCAGGTTGTCGACCACCATCTGCAGGATCTGGCTATTGATGTGCTCGGGGCACGGGGTCTTGAAATGGCTGATCAGGGGCATTGCGGTGACAGGCTCCGGGAGGCAAGGGCCGCCTATCATAGCGCGCCTGGCACATCCGGTCCGAAGGTGATGGACAGACATACACCCTCTTTGAGCCATGCGCATCGCCGGCGGACGCCTGGTTGCGTTTTCAAGGCCGACAACAGTGAGTCCGGCACACATTGTGCTGGATGAACTTGCCTCTTCGCGATCAGGCCCGCTCCTTCAGGGGACAGCGGTATTGCCCACACCTCAATCTGCTGTGGGAGCTCGCCTGCTCGCGAAAGCGGTTACCACCACACCGACATCGGGTATGAACGGGGGAGAACGGGTGGGTGAAAGCCCCCAACTTTGAGGATTCCCACCTACTGCGCCATCAGGACCGAAACCCAAACCGCCAGCCTTTTGATATCAAACAGGTTTTTGTTTCCCCCAAATTTCCCCGCGATTGGCGCACCTATTGCATCGAGCGATTTGAGAACGTCAGCCACACCGACGCGCCCCGAGGAAACAAGATGAAAAACAAAACTGACCTCAAATCGCTCAGCTTTTTCAGCAAACCGGGCATCGTCGCTGTGATGCTGATCAACGTCAGCTTCGGCATCGTCAACGCAGCACCGCTTGACGATGTCAGCCCGCCGCCGCCAACAGATCCTTCGGCGTATACCAACCCGCCGGCCGACCCCAAGGCTGCGCTGGATGCCATAGAGACCATGCCTCCCACCAACCAGGGCGCCTACGCCCTGCCCAATGGTGTGTACGGCACCCGCACCACGCCAACGACCGACAACGTGCTGCCGCCAGCCCTGCAGACATCCTTCAAAATCCCCAC